>JBDTYL010000423.1:0-7273 GCA_040005695.1 bacterium
AACATACCAGTCCAGCATTATAATGCAAGCTATTTCTGACGCACTACACTAGCGGAGCGGAAGTGAATTGAGCGTGCTTTCGTCTCTCGTCCCCTCGTCCCCTCGTCCCCTCGTCCCCTCGTCCTCTCGTCCTCTCGTCCTCTCGCCTCGTCCACCGTTCTCTTGCGCAGATGACACACTCGCCCATCGATCGCGCAACGCGCGTGGGCCTCATTGGCTACGGACTCGGCGGCGCGACGTTTCATGCGCCGTTCATTCACGCGACGCCGGGGCTCGAGCTGTCCGCGGTAATGACGGGTGACGAGACGCGGCACCGTGCCGTGGCGGCGCGCTACCCGAGTGCGCGGGTGGTGCCAGATCTCGCGGCGCTGCTCGCGCTTGCGCCGGCGCTCGACATCGTGGCCATCAGTTCGCCGAATGCATCGCACTATCCGCTCGCGCAGGCGGCGCTCGACGCGGGCATGCATGTGGTTGTGGACAAGCCCTTCGCCGGCACGGCCGCGCAGGCGCGAGAGCTCGGAGTGATGGCAGCGCGGGCGGGACGGTTGGCAATGCCGTTCCAGAATCGACGATGGGACGGCGACTTCCTCACGCTGCAGTCGCTGCTGGCCGGTCCGTCGCTCGGGAACGTCTACCGGTTCGAATCGCGGTTCGATCGCTGGCGTGCGGAGCCCAAGCCGGGCTGGTGTCGGACCGACGCCGTAGGTGCACTCGAGGACATCCTGTACGACATCGCCACGCACCTCGTGGATCAGGCGCTCGTGCTCTTTGGCCCGGTGCGGCAGGTGTACGCGGAGCTCACCCGCCGACACCCGGCGGTGGTGAGCGCCGATGACGCATTCCTCGCGCTCACGCACGCGAGTGGCGTGAGCTCGCACCTGTACATGAGCGCACGCGCCGGGCAGCCGGGTCCGCGCATGAGCGTGTTCGCCTCGCAAGCCGCGTACGTGAAGCACGGGCTCGACGTGCAGGAGGACCAGCTGCGCGCCGGCATGACGCCGGCGGATCCGTCGTACGGGCGCGAGCCGGACGAGCGGTGGGGCACGCTGGTCGGCCCCAGCGTGAACGAGCGCGTGCCGACGTCGCGCGGTGCCTATCCCGAGTTCTACCGCGGCGTGGCGCGTGCGGTACGCGAGGCAGCGCCGCCGCCGGTGCCGCTGGCCGACGTCGTCGCCGGCCTCGAGGTCATCGAGGCGGCGTTTGCGTCGCACGAGCATGGAGAGGTTGTCCGGCTGTAGAAAGCAGATCCTTCGCTTCGCTCAGGATGACAACGCCTCGCCCTCTCGCCCTCTCGCCCTCTCGTCCTCTCGCCCTCTCACGGCTCGTCGGCCACCGAATTGTCCCACGCGTTCCATTGCGAGCCCACGCCCTTCTTCTTGCCACTCCAATCGCGGATGTAGATCACCATGCCGGGCGCCGGCGCCTTCACGGTGAATTCCGCGATGAACGACTGGATGGTCTTGAGTTTGTTCTGCTGGCGGCCCAGGTCGGCCCCCACGGACGACATCTTCGCGACGGCCTGCTTGGTCTTGGTGTCGAGGTTGCGCTTCGACTGCGCGAGCGCACGGTCCGACTTCTCGTAGTCGATCTCCGCCTGCCGCTTGATCGTGGGCGCCTCGTACTTCGCCTGCTCGCGGGCCAGCTTCTTTTCCTCGAGCACGTACTCCGCCGTCCGCACGTCCTCGCGCGCCTGCGCGAGGTTGAGCGTGGAGTCCAGTTGCGCGGTGGTGTAGTCCGCCTGTGCCTTCTGCACGTCCAGCGCGGTGCTCGACAGTTTCGATGCCGCTGGCGCCTTGTCCAGTTCAGCGATCACGTCACCCGCCTTCACCAGTGACCCCTCCGGAATGATGGAGGCGATCTTCGTCTGGTAGATACCCGCCTGCTGGCCGCCCGCGGGTCCGGTGACCTGTACGAACTTCCGCGCCCGCAGCTCACCGGTGGACGTGACGATCACCTTGAAGGTGCCCTGCTTGACCGGTGCGCTCAGGGAGGCCTCGGCCGCCGAGGCCGAGGTGGGCCACTTGTACCAGGCGGCGGCGCCGATGATGAAGACGGCGATGAGGATCGGGAGCCAGCGCTTGCGAAGGGTCTGCATCGTGGGGTACCCGCGCACGGAAAGGGAATGCCATGTCACGAAGACGACAGTCTGGCAACCTGTACGACTGCAGACGCCCAACACGTGCGCCGCTGGTGAGTGGCGGACTGCTGCTACTGGTGTGAGACTTGGGCGGCCGGACCCGCCACCATGCACTTCATCGACGTCCTCGCGACGGCCTTCGCCGAAATACGCGCCAACAAGCTGCGGAGTTTCTTCACGCTCCTCGGCATCATCGTCTCCGTGGCATTCCTCGTGGCCGTGGTCGCGGTGATCCAGGGGATGAACGCGTACGTGAAGGACAACGTGGCCAGCTCGGTCATCGGCACCAACGCCTTCCAGGTGCGGCGCGTGCCGCTCCAGATCGGTTTCTTCGACGACGAGATGTGGAAGCAGGTCTCCCGGCGGCCGGTGATCACGCGTGCGGAAGCGGCGGTGGTGCAGGCGGCGCTGCCCGATGCACAGGCGGTGGCCGTCACCTCCGGCTTTCCCTCGCCGCTCTCGAATGTGGGCTGGCGAAACCGCGAGATCGGCGACGTGGAGATTCGCGGCGTCACGGCGCCGTACCAGGACGTGCAGGACTACAGGATCACGCGGGGGCGCCCACTCATCGACGTGGACGAGACACAGCGGCGTGCGGTGGTGGTGCTGGGCAGCGAGGTGGCGGAGAAGCTGTTCGAAACCGTGGACCCGGTGGGTCAGCAGGTGGAGCTGGCGAAGGAGCGGTTCGAGGTGGTCGGCGTGCTCGCGCCCAAGGGCCACGTGCTCGGCCAATCCTTCGACGCCATCGCCCTCATCCCGCTCGGCCGTTACGAGATGCTGTACGGCCACCGCGCCACGACGTCCATTTCGGTGAAGATGGCCGACCCCGTCGACATCGCCAGCGGTATGCACCGGGCCGAAGAGGCCATGCGGCTCATCCGGCACCTCCGTCCCGGGCAGGACAACAACTTCTCCGTCGAGACGGCCGATGCGCTGGTGGCGTTCTGGAAGAGCCTCACCGCGGTGCTCTTCAGCGTGATCCCCGCCGTGGTGGCCATCGGCGTGGTGGTGGGCGGCATCGTGATCATGAACATCATGCTCATGGCGGTGAGCGAGCGGACGCGCGAGATCGGTATCAGGAAGGCAGTCGGAGCGCGGGCGCGCGACATCGAACGACAGTTCCTGGCGGAGGCCGTGACGCTGTCCATTCTCGGCGGGATGATTGGCGTGGGGTCGGGGTGGGCGTTCGCCGCACTCGTGGCCACCCTCTCGCCGCTGCCGGCGCGGATCACCTGGTGGTCCGTGGTTCTCGCCGTGGCGCTCGGCGCGGGAGTCGGCGTGCTGTTCGGCGTGTATCCGTCGCGGCGGGCCGCGCGGCTCGATCCCATCACGGCCCTGCGCGCCGAGTGATGCGCGGGCTCGCCGTCGCCCAGCTGCGCGAGAACGTCGGCATCGCCATCGATGCGCTTCGCGTGAACAAGATGCGCTCGGCCCTCACGATCCTCGGCGTGGTGATCGGCGTGGCGACGGTGATGACGATGGCGACGATCGTGAAGGGGATCCGCGACCAGATCCTCAATACCATCAACCTGGCCGGCCCCACCACGTTCTACGTGATGAAGGTGGTCACGACGACGCCGTTGAATCCCGACAAGCTGCCGGCGTACATCCGCATCCGCCCCGACCTGCGCTCGGCGGAAGCGCAGCGGCTCGCGCAGTTGCCGCAGATCGCATACGCCGGCATCTGGTCGCAGGTGCAGGCGCGCGTGAACCACGGCGGCTCGCGCACCCGCGGCGTCGTCGTCTACGGTGCGGACGACCGTTACCAGGAGGTCATCGGCGGCGAGCTGCTCGAGGGGCGGTGGTTCACGAAGAACGAGCTCAAGTCCGGCGCGCCCGTGGCCGTCGTGCAGGAGCGTCATGCGCGCCAGATCTTCGGCCGCGAGTCTCCACTCGGCAAGACGGTGCAGATTGGCGGGCGTCCGGTGGAAGTGATCGGTCTCTACCAGGATCCGGCGAACATCTTCTCGCCGCCGGGCCAGGAGGTGGGCGCGATCCTGCCGTTCGAGTTCACGTGGCGGGCGTACAACATCGACAAGACGAACGCGCTGTTCATCGTGGTGAAACCGCGCATCGGCGTCACCGTGGCCGATGCGGAGGACGCGGTGACCGTCGCGCTGCGCGAGATGCGCCGCCTGCGACCGGCAGACCACAACAATTTCGACCTCATCAGCCAGGACCAGATCCTCACCGTGTTCACGTCGATCACGGACATCTTCTTCCTCGTCATGCTGGTGCTCGCGAGCGTGGCG
Organism: bacterium; assembly: GCA_040005695.1. Taxonomy (GTDB): domain Bacteria; phylum Gemmatimonadota; class Gemmatimonadetes; order Gemmatimonadales; family Gemmatimonadaceae; genus AG11. The sequence continues at coordinate 4,390 of JBDTYL010000423.1, forward strand.
TTGATGGTCGGTGGCATCGGCGTCATGGCCATCATGATGGTGTCGGTCACGGCGCGCACACGCGAGATCGGCGTACGGAAGGCGCTCGGCGCGACGCGGCGCGACATCCTGTCGCAGTTCCTCGTGGAGGCAGCGACGCTCACGGGGATCGGCGGGCTGCTCGGCATCGTGGTAGGGCTCGTGGCCGGGCGCGGCATGACGATGCTCATGCACGTCCCCGCCGATGCTCCGTTGCTCGAGACGGCGGTGGCGGTGGCGGTGTCGGTGGGTATTGGGGTGGTGTTCGGCGTGGTCCCGGCTCGACGCGCGTCGCGCCTCGATCCCATCGAGGCGCTGCGGTACGAATAGGACGCGTCGCAGGTCAGAGAACGCGAACCACACAGGTCGTGGTTGTGCGCGGAGGACTGCGGGTTCAACCGCTTTCACCACAGAGGACACGGATGTGCCCAGCGGACTGCACGAGTAGAGCTGGTCACGGCGTGACGCAGCGCCTCCCATTCGGCCGCGCTCGAGGCAGGCGCTTCGTTCAGGAGGACGCAAGCCCGCCGTTTTCTCCGTGGTTTTCTGCGTTTTGTGTGGTGATGCAGTTCGAAAGGCAGAACCAGAGGACGCGATCATTCGCGAAGGGCAGCGCGTCAACAGCTCGAACCGCAGTGGACGCGGGGGGACGCAGACGGCTGTGCGAGTAAGACTGGACACGCCGTGAAGCAGATCCTTCGCTTCGCTCACGATGACAAAAGCCGTAGTTTCCTCTGTGACCTCAAACCGTGTGACCGCTGTGACCGCTGTGAGCTGGGCGTCATCTGCGGTAAGAGCTCCCTGCTTCCTTTCTGGCTATCGGCCGGAAAAGCTTGCGGTCTTTCTCAGTGGCCCGTCGCGGCCTCTGTGGTGAATCGTGCTGCGTGATAATGTTCGGCATCCCTTTCCGGTGATGACGTGACCGACCTGCACAGCGTGGCCCTCGAGGCGCTCCACGCCAATGGCTTCGAACCGGCGCTCGACGCCGACGCGCAACGCGAGCTCGCCGCGCTCGTCCCGCCCGTGCCGCCGGCCGGCCTGCGCGACCTCCGCGGCCTGCTCTGGAGCTCCATCGACAACGCGGAGTCGAAGGACCTCGACCAGATCGAATATGCGGAGACGCTTCCGGACGGCACCCTTCGCCTGCTCGTCGGCATCGCAGACGTGGACGTGCTGGTGCCGCGAGGCTCGGCGCTCGATCGTCATGCGAACACCAACGCGACGTCCGTGTACACCGGCGGCGACGTCTTCCCGATGCTGCCGCGCGAGATCTCCACGGGGCTCACGTCGCTCAACCAGGATGCCGAACGCATGGTGCTCGTGATCGAGCTCGTGCTCGCGGCGGACGGCACGCCGCAGTCGCACGACGTCTACCGCGCGATAGCGACGAACCGCGCCAAGCTGGCGTACGACAGCCTCGGTGCGTGGCTCGAGGGGCGCGGCCCGCGACCCGATCGCGTGGCGTCCACGCCCGGCCTCGAATCGCAATTGTGGCTGCAGGACCGCATCGCCAGCGCGATCAAGGCGCAGCGGCAGAAGGCGGGCGCGCTGGAGTTCGACACCATCGAGGCCACGGCCGTGGCGAAGGACGGCAAGGTGCAGTCGCTCGCCGTCACGCGGAAGAATCGCGCGCGCGACCTCATCGAGGACTTCATGGTGGCCGCCAACATCGCCATCGCGCAGTACCTTGCCGAGCAGCAGCGATCGGCGATACGGCGCGTGGTGCGTGAGCCGAAGCGCTGGCCTCGTATCGTGGACATCGCCGCCACGTTCGGCGTGACCTTGCCCGCCGTGCCGGAAACGAAGGCGCTCGCGGACTTTCTCGCCGTGCGTCGCCAGGCCGATCCTCTCCGCTTCTCCGACCTCTCCCTCAGCATCGTCAAGCTGCTTGGCCCCGGCGAATACGTGGTGGACAAGCCCGGTCCCGCAGACGACCAGGGCCACTTCGGGCTCGCCGCGCACGACTACTCGCACGCCACTGCGCCGAACCGGCGCTACGCGGACCTCGTGACGCAGCGCCTCGTGAAGGCGGCGTCGGCTGGCGCACCGGCGCCTTATGCCGACGATGAGCTGGCCGTGATCGCCGCGCACTGCACCGAGCGCGAGAACGCGGCCAACCGCGTGGAGCGGGTGTCGCGCAAGGCCGCGGCAGCGCTCCTCCTTGCCAATCGTATCGGCGACGTGTTCGACGCCATCGTCACCGGTGTGAACAAGGACGGCACCTACGTGCGGCTGCTCTCCCCGCCGGCGGAAGGACGCGTCATGCGCGGCGAGGCGGGCATGGACGTGGGCGCGCGAGTGCGCGTGCGCCTCACGCGCACCGACGCTGTCCGCGGCTTCATCGATTTCGAGGGCGTGCCTGGCGCCTGAAGAGGCTTGTCATCCCAAGCCCTGAGCATTGTCATCCTGAGCGCAGCGAAGGATCTGCTTGTCCACGAGAATATCTCCGAATGCACGCGAGGTCATCCATGCTCCGCCGTTCGCTCCAACTGCTGATACTGCTCTTCCCATGCGCCTGCGCCACCGCGCAGAGGCCGCTCACGCGCCCCGGCATCGTCCCCATCGAGATCGCCACGCCGTTGGGCACCATCAACGCCGAGCTTGACTCCGCGCACGCGCCCGTGACGGTCACGAACTTCCTGCGCTACGTGGACGGCCACCTGTTCGATGGCGGCTCCTTCTTCCGCGTCGTCACGATGGACAACCAGCCGCGCGACTCGATCCGCATCGAGGTCGTCCAGGGAGGTATGCGGCGCGACAGCAGCGTGCAGGCATTCCCCGCGATTCCGCTCGAGCGCACGAGCGTCACCGGGCTGCATCACGGCAACGGCACGCTCTCCATGGCGCGCGGCGGACCGGACAGCGC
>JBDTYL010000424.1:0-3683 GCA_040005695.1 bacterium
TGGTTCTACTCGGGCGAGCCGTCGAAGGACATCAAGGAGCGCTGGCAGTGGACCTACCCCATCATCTTCTCGCCGGTGGACCCGAAGACCCTGTACGTGTCGTCGCAGCGCCTGTGGCGCACCACGAACGGCGGACGCTCGTGGACGGCGTTGAGCGGTGACCTCACGCGGCACGATCCGAAGACGATGGGTCACTCGGGCGGCCCGATCACGGGCGACATGAACGGCCCGGAAGTCTACGCGGTCATCTTCGCCGTCGGACCGGGGAAGAGGACGACGAACGTCATCTGGACCGGTTCCGACGATGGGTTGGTGCACGTCACGCGTGACGCGGGGAAGAGCTGGACCAACGTCACACCGAAGGACATGCCCGACTTCGGCCGCGTGAGCCAGATCGACGCGTCGGCGTTCGACGACGGCGCCGCCTACGTGTCCGTGCGAAAGCCGCTGCTCAACGACACGGCGCCCTACATTTTCAAGACCACGGATTATGGCCGCACGTGGACGAAGATCGTGAACGGCATTCGCCCGGATGCCTACGTGCACGCCGTGCGCGAGGATCCCATCCGCCGCGGCATGCTGTACGCCGCCACGCAGCATGGCGTCTATTTGTCGCGCGACAACGGCGGGTCGTGGCAACCGCTGATGCTCAACATGCCCGACGTGCCGGTGTCTGACCTCGTGATCGAGCGCAACGAGCTCGTGATCTCCACGCACGGTCGCGGCTTCTGGGTGCTCGACAACATCGCGCCGCTGCGACAGGCCACGCCGGAAATCCTCGTCGCCGATGCGCACCTCTACACGCCGCCGCCGGCGGTGCGTTCGGGCACCGGCCTCGCCATCACGTGGGCACTGAAGAACGCGCCGACCACCGCGAAGCTCGACATCCTCGACTCCACCGGCGTGGTGTTGCGGACGTTCGAGCCGGATACCACCAGTACTGATTCGACGCGCGCGGCAACGCCGCCTGCGGGTGGACGTCGCGGCGGCGCAGGTCCCTACCTGGCGAAGACGGCAGGCGTGAACCACCTCACGTGGGACCTCCGCACGAAGGGCATCGCGACGTTCCCCGGCATGATCCTGTGGGGTGCCGGTACCAACGGCCCGGTCGTCCCGCCGGGTCGCTACACCGTGCGCCTCACAGCAGACGGCCGGACGATGAGCGTGCCCGCCGTGGTCCAGCGGAATCCGCGCATCACCGACGTGAGCGACGCCGACATGCGCGCACAGTACGCGTTCTCGAAGCGCGTGCGCGACAAGGCCAACGAGGCCAACGAATCCGTGATCGGCATCCGGCGCGTGAAGGCGCAGCTCGCCGACCGCTACAAGAAGTCGGACGACGCGACACTCAAGTCGAAGGGCGAGACGCTCAAGACCGACGTCTCCGCCGTAGAGGAGAACATCTACCAGGTGCGCAACCAGAGCGGGCAGGATCCGCTCAACTTCCCCATCAAGGTCAACAACCGGCTGGCGAACCTGATGTCGATGGCCGAGCGTGGCGATGGGGCGCCGATCAACAGCATGCCGGAAATCTTCGGGATGCTGAGCACGGAACTGAAGGGCTACACCGACACGCTGGCGAAGGTCTACCAGACCGACCTGGTGGCCGTGAACAGCGAGCTCGCGCGTCTCAAGCTCGCGCCCATCGACCCGCAGTGCGAGAAGGTTGCGGGGTGCTCGGCGATTCCCTGATCGGCGCGTAACGTCCGTCGTCGTACGATGGGCAACGCGACAGCGGGAGGCGGGGTCAGAAGGCCACCGAGAGAATCGAGTGGCGGCCCCGCACGCCGGCGCCGGCGAGCAGTACCGACTCCGGCGCGAACCGGATGTCCACGCCGCGCGGACTGCCTGCCGGGCTGCTCGAGGTGCGGATGACGCCGAAGTCGTTCCCCGCACGCTGCGGCGCGATGAGCGATTCGGTGGCAATCGCACCGACCAGGCCGCCGATCGTGAGGGCGCCGAAGACCACGTGCGGGTTGTCGGTCTGCGCGAGCACCGGGACGATCAGCGCCACGACGGCGCCGGCTCCTGCGCCGTACTGCACGAGGCGCGCTTCGCTCTCCGTGTGGTCGAAGGGCCGCACCAGGAGCCGGTCACCGGCCAGCGCTCCGGCAGCGAAACCGGCCGTGAGCAGGCCGTAGCCAAGCGCCGGCGACGCAGAATGGGGAAGGAGTGAAGCTGCCGCGGACATGCCGATGAACTCGGTGGTCACGAGCGTGCCGACGTCACCGGCCGTCACGCGATATGGCGCAGTGCGGACATAGCGTAGCCCGAGGGGATAGCCGAGTACGCCCGCTCCGACGATGAGCGCCGTGGCCACTCGGTTCGAGGAATTGTGCTCGAACATACCCGTGGTGCCGAGCACGCCACCGGCCAGAGCCGCCGTGACCGTCGACCCGTGCGACGTGCCGTGCGCTTCCGCGTCGGTCATGGGCTCGCCGAGCACGAATCCGAGTACGTCGCCGGCAATGCCGCCACCGAGGATCGTCGCGCCGTACGCCCGCCCGCCGTCGTCGCCGGTGGCGGAATAGAGGAGCAGGCTGGCGGCGATCGAGCCGCGCCGGGCGCTGTGCCACGCCAGGTGGTTCTGCGCACGCGACACAGGGTGCGTCGCCGTGATGTTGGCGGCTGCGAAGAACGTACCGCCCGCCACCGCGAGGTATGCGGCGGTCGCGGCCGTGGGATCACCGGAGATTGCGGCAGCGGCGGGCCCGAACACGAGAGCGCCGAGCAGCGCCTGGTTGACGACGAACGAACCGCGTACCGGTTCGGAAATGAACGTGGGCACCGTGTCCGCGACACGCGATGTCGAAAGGGCGAGGCTCCCCGCGATGGCCGCGGCGATGGCGCGCCGCTGCGTCATGTCGAGCGCGAAGCGTTCCAGCACGTCGCGCTGCCGTCGCACGACGAGCACGAACGCCGTGGCTTCGTCGTCGATGGAATAGAGCCGCGCGTCGAGATAGTCGCCGGATACCGGCCACGTGGGTGCGGCAAGTCCGAGCCGCGATGCCATCGGCGGCGTGATGGTCGTGACGCGACCTGCGCTGTCGAAGGCGACCGGACGTTCGCGCACCTGTGCATTTGCGCGGGACGAGAGGAGCGCGAAGACAATCGGCGCGAAAAGTGTGACACGGACGCGGGAAAGCATCGGGAGGTGGGGTCGGGAGGGAATGTGGCACTACTAGTGAAAGCTGCAGGCGCGTCACGATGTGCTATCGGTCAGGAACTCGTCAGGCATTGGGTGAGCCGCATCACACCGCATCATCAACGCGTTCACCGGAAAGCAGTTGACGCACAACGCCCGTCATGGCTGTCCTCCGCGGAGGACGTCGGTATTTCAGTTTGAAGAGACGGCGAGCGCCTGACTGAGGGTGGTGCGTCGAGCGGACCCGGCACATGATGTCATCCGCGGTGCAGGATTGTGCGAACACAGAGAGCGATCGAGCCTTGATCCTGTTCCCCCTAACGCGTAAGACCACCGCGGAACGGCTCGGGGGGTTGCTGCCGCCAAGGAAACAACGTCTCGGTGGAAGACGGCGAGAACTTGTCGATCAGCGGTCAGCGAGCGGTCACTCGAGGGTCAACTCGCTACGCGGCACCGCGTTGCGAAACGCACCAGTCGAGTGCGGGGCACCGGAATCGCTCCCGGGATTGGCAAGAAGCAGATCCTTCGCTGCGCTCAG
>JBDTYL010000425.1:0-9643 GCA_040005695.1 bacterium
AGGACACGCCGCGCCTCCTCCTCCCGCTCGATCACGTGACCCACCACGCGGATCAACTGGTCGAGCAGGTCTTCCTCCGACCGGCCCAGCGTCGTCTGGTTGGAAATCTGGAAGAAATTGCCGACGACTTCCGATCCCTCCCCGTACAGCCCTCGATACGTCAGCCCCATCTGCTGCAGGCCAGCCAGCACCCGTCCGATCTCCTTCGTCAGCACCAGCCCCGGCAGATGGATGAGTACCGACGCACGCATCCCGGTTCCCACGTTCGTCGGACACGCGGTGAGAAACCCGAACTCCGCATGGTACGAAAAGGGGACCCGCGCGCCGAGCTCGCGGTCAACCTGCTCGAGCGCGGCGTACGCCGCACGCAGCTCGAAGCCGGACTGCAGCGACTGCATGCGGAGGTGATCCTCTTCATTGATCATGACGCTCAAGCCGTCCGAGAGGTACACGGCCGCGCCATTCCGCAGCGGATGCTGTGCCTCCAGCCCCGCCAGCTCCTTGCTCACCAGGTGCCGCTCGAAGAGCAATGCCCGCTCCGCGGCGCTCAGCTCGTCGACGCGCACCAGGAAGCTCTCCGGCATTGCCGGGATCGTCCCGAGCGCTTCGCGCACCTGCGCCAGGACGCGCAGCCGCTCCCCGTCGCGCGCGCGGCTCGCGAACGCGTAGCCGTCGACATTCCGCGCCAGGCGCACGCGTGTCGAGAGCACCACGTCCGAATGCTGGCCGGAGGCATCCAGCCAGCGCACGCCCCCGTCGGGCAGCAGGGACAGGTCGAGTGTCATTCCAGCACCCGGATGCGATCCCGCAGCTCCGCCGCCGTCTCGAACTGCTCCTGCTCGATGGCTCGCCGCAGCTTGTCCCGCAGCTCGCCCAGGACGCCCGCCTTCTCGAACACTTCCTCGCGCGGCAGCCGATAGTTCTGGCCCGTGTGCCGCGATCCGCCCTGCACCCGCCGCAACAGCTCCCGCATGCTCGCCTCGAACGTGGTGTAGCACCGCGCGCACCCCATGCGTCCAGTGTCGCGGAAATCCTTCATGGTGAGCCCGCAGAAGGCGCACTTGCCGGCCTCCGTGCTCGCGGGCACCGTCTGCTGCTGCACGGCCTGCAGGAATTCCCCCAGTGGATGCTTTGGGGCGGCGACAGTCGTCTCCACGCCACGCTCCGCCGCACACTGCTCGCACAGGTGCAGCTGGCGCACGGAGTTGTTCTCGATCGTCGTCAGGTTCACGACGGCATCGCGCTCATGGCAGTTGTCGCAGACCATCAGGCCACAACCTCCGGCAAGCCGATTTGGGCGAGCCGGGCGTCCTCCAGTTGCAGAATGCGATCGGCCCGCGCCGCGAGCGAGCGATTATGCGTCACCACCACCATCGCGATCTCGAGCTCGCGCGCGAGCTCGCTGAACAGGTCGTGCAGCCGCTCGCTGTTCACGTGGTCCAGGTTCCCCGACGGCTCGTCCGCGAGCAGCACGGCCGGCTCCGCGGCCAGCGCGCGCGCGACCGCCGTGCGCTGCTGCTCGCCGCCAGAGAGCGCCGATGGCCGGTGCGACATGCGGCCACCGAGGCCGACGCGTTCCAGCAGCTCCTTGGCGCGACGGCGCGCGGCGCTTTCCTCCATCCCCCCGATCCGGAGCGGCATCATGACATTCTCCATCGCCGTGAACTCGCGCAGCAGATGGTGAAACTGGAAGACGAAGCCCACGGTGCGGTTCCGCAGCGCCGAAATCGCATCGTCGTCGAGACCGGACAGATCATGACCGGCAATGCGTACCACTCCGGTCGTCGGCCGGTCGAGCGCGCCGAGGAGGTGCAGCAGCGTGCTCTTGCCGGCGCCACTGGCCCCGATGATCGCCACCATCTCTCCCCGATCGACCGTCATGTCGACGCCGTCGAGGACGGTGATGGTCGCGCCATCTCCACCCACATATGTCTTCGTCAGCGCCTGCACTTCCACCACACTCATTCGCGCATCGCCTCCACCGGCAGCAGCCGCGACGCCTGGATCGCGGGGTAGATCGTGGCGAGCGCTGCGATGATGAGGCTCGCCGCCACCGTCAGCCCGATGTCGAGCGGCGCGCGGTCCACCGGCAGGTGATCGATGAAGTATACCTGCGGATCCAGGCGGATCAGCCGGAACTTGTCGAGGAGCACGGCCGTGAGCAGCCCCACGATCAGTCCCAGGGTCGTACCCACGACGCCGATGAGCGTGCCCTGTACCAGGAACACCCGCCGGATCGACGCCGCCGGCATGCCCATCGCCCGCAGGATGCCGATCTCCTTCGTCTTGTCCGCCACCACCATCGTCAGCGTGCCCACGATGTTGAACGCGGCCACCAGGATGATGAGCAGCAGGATGAACGTCATGCCCAGCTTCTCGAGCTTCAGCGCCTGGAAGAGCGCATGATTCTGTGCCTGCCAATCCTCCGTCCGGTACGGATAGCCGAGCATGCGCGACAGTGATTCTGCGACGGCGGGTGCCGCCTCGCGGCTTCGCGTGCGTACCTCCAGCCCCGTCACGTCGGCGCCGAGGTCCGCGAGCTGTTGCGCCACCGCCAGTGACACGTAGATGTAGCCGTTGTCGTACTCGTACATGCCCGTGTCGAACATGCCGGTCACCTCGAGATGCACCTCGTGCGGCACGGGCGTACCCGTCACGGGATTGATCGACGTGCCCACGGTCGTGAGCGTGATGGAGTCGATGCCCGGATACACGCCCAGGCGTGCGGCGAGCTTCGAGCCGACGACGGCACCGCGCTGCTTGCCATCCGTCGTCGCGAAGCGGAAGTCGCCCGCCGTGCGGAACGACCGGATCGTGGTCACCGGCGCCCCGCCCTCGCCCTCGGGGATGATCCCCATCACGAACGCGCCGTCGCTGTACTTGTGCCCTGCCCCCACGAGCGCCTTCGTGAGCACGAACGGCGCGACCGCCACCACGCCGGGCTCGCGACGCACCCGTTCGAGCACCGGTGTCCAGTCGTGCAGCACCATGTCCGAGCCGAAGTTCAGCACGCGGACGTCGGGGCTGCCGATGAGGATCTTCTCGCGCAGGTCGTTCTGCAGGCCGCTCATCACGCCCATGATGACGATGAGCGCGCTGACACCGATGACCACGCCGCCGATCGCGATCACGCTGATCAGCGACAGCAGCTTGGACCCGCGCCGGCTGCGCAGGTAGCGCCACGCGATGGAGATCTCGAGACGAGTCATTCGGCGCGCATCGTCGGAAAGAGGATGGCGTCGCGAATGCTCGCCGTGTCGGTCAGGTACATGAACAGCCGGTCGATCCCGATGCCCACGCCGCCGGTCGGCGGCATGCCGTATTCCATCGCCCGCAAGTAGTCCTCATCCACGCCACTCGCTTCATCATCGCCCTCGGCCTTCAGTCGCGCCTGGGCTTCGAAGCGCTGCCGCTGGTCGATGGGGTCGTTCAACTCGCTGAACGCGTTCGCCAGTTCGCGGCCGCGCGCGAACAGCTCGAACCGCTCGGTCAGCGCGGGGTTGCCGCGTTTCGGCTTCGCCAGCGGCGACAGTTCCTTCGGGTAATCGATCACGAAGGTGGGGTCCACGATCCTGCTTTCCACCAGCGCGCCGAACAGCTCGTCGAGCAGCTTCGGCCGGCTCATCGCGTCCACCTTCTCGATCCCGATGCGGCGCGCCTCCGCACGCAGCTCCGCATCCGTACTGGCCATGGCATCGCGCCCGAGCGCCGCGTTGAGCGAAGGCATCCACTCGATGCGGGGAAAGGGCGGCTGGAGTACCGGTACCGCATCACCAACGCCGGGGACACGCCGGACCGCGTCGGCCGCATGCACCACGAGCGCCTCCACCACGGTCATCATCTCGCGATAGTCGGCCAGCGCCTGGTAGAACTCCAGCATCGTGAATTCCGGATTGTGTGTCCGGTCGAGTCCCTCGTTGCGGAAGTCGTGGCCGATTTCGTAGACGCGGTCGAACCCGCCGACGATCAACCGCTTGAGGTACAGCTCGTCCGCGATGCGGAGGTACAGCGGCATGTCGAGCGTGTTGTGGTGCGTCGTGAACGGGCGGGCCGTGGCACCGCCGTACAGCGGCTGCAGCACGGGCGTCTCGACCTCGAGGAAGCCGCATCCGTCGAGAAAGCCACGGATGGCCGTGATGAGCCGCGTGCGGGCGATGAACAGCGCACGCACTTCCGGATGCACTGCGAGGTCGGCATATCGCTGGCGGTAGCGTTGTTCGGGATCGGTGAAGCCCGAGTGACGCACGGTGACGCCGTCCACGATCTCTTCCTTCCCGTAGGGCAGCGGCCGCAACGACTTGGCCAGCATCTCCACGCTGCTCACCCGCACGGTCACTTCGCCCGTCCGCGTGCGCATGAGCGGACCGGTCACGCCTACCACGTCACCGATGTCGAACAGGCCGAGAAGCGCGAAGGTCTCGTCGCCGAGTTCGTCCTTGCGGAAGTACAGCTGGATCCGGCCGCTGCCGTCGGCGAGGTGCGCGAATGCGGTCTTGCCGTGGCCGCGCCACGTGGTCAACCGGCCGGCCACACGCACGACGTCACCCAGCAGCTCGGACTTCCCTTCGAGTGGCTCGGCACTCGGGTCAGGGGCAGGCATCGCCGCGACGGCGTCGGCGGCCAGGTGTGAGCGCTCGAAGCTGTAGGCGAATGCCGGCACGCCAGCGGCGACGAGCGCCTCGAGCTTCTCGCGCCGCGCCTTCTGCACGAAGTTCAGGTCGTCGCTCACGCCGCGTCGCCCGTCGCGATGTCACCCGTCTGCTTCAGGAACGCCTCGATGAACGGGTCGATACCGCCATCCATCACCTTCTGGACATCGGGAATCTTGAGCTCCGTGCGGTGATCGTTGACCATGGTGTAGGGCTGGAAGACGTAGCTGCGAATCTGGCTGCCGAAGCTGACGTCCGACTTGTTCGCATCCATCTCCGCCTTCTTCGCCAGCTGCTTGTTCAGCTCGATCTGGTAGAGGCGGTTCTTGAGCTGCTTCATCGCGGTCGCCTTGTTCTTCCCCTGCGAGCGCTGCGCCTGCGACGACGTGATGACCCCACTCGGCAAGTGCGTGATGCGCACCGCCGAGCTGGTCTTGTTCACGTGCTGCCCACCGGCACCCGAGGCACGGAACACATCGATCTTCAGGTCTTCGTCCCGGATCTCGATGTTGATGTCCGTGTCGACCACGGGATAGATGAACACCGAGGCGAAGCTGGTGTGGCGGCGTGCCTGTGAATCGAAGGGCGAGATGCGCACGAGGCGATGCACGCCGCTCTCCGCCTTCAGGTAGCCGTACGCGTACATGCCCTTGACGTCGAGGACGGCGCCCTTGATGCCCGCCTCCTCGCCTTCGCTGAGGTCCACGATCTCCACCGAGTAGCCCTTCCGCTCCGCCCAGCGGGTGTACATGCGCATCAGCATCGACGCCCAGTCCTGCGCCTCGGTGCCGCCGGCACCCGCGCTGATCTCCAGCTGGGCATCGCGGAAGTCATCCGGGTGCGAGAGCAACGACCGCAGGCGGAATTCCTCGAGGTCCACGCCCACTCGCTCGATCTCCGCCGCGACTTCCGCGTCCATCTCGGCGTCCGGCTCGAGCTCGAGCATGTCGGTCAGCTCCCGCGCGCTGTCCACGCGCGCCACCAGGGCCTCGAACGGATCGACCCAGTTCTTCAGCGCCTTGACCTGCTGCACGATGTCCTGCGCGCGCTCCTGGTTGTTCCAGAAATCCGCGCTGCCCATCCGCTCGTCGAGAGCTGTCAGCTCCTGCCGCTTGTGATCGAGGTCAAAGGTACCTCCTCAGCTCGGCGAGCTGATCGTCGTACGAGGTCAGCAGGCGCGCGCGTTCGTTGTCCGCCATTACGGTCTCCCGGGTAAGACACGAGCCGTCCGGCTCGAAGGCGGACGGCTCGCACGGTGTCGAAGTTCGACTCGCGAAAGATAGCCTGCCTGCCGGCGGACTAGAAGAGCTTCTTGCCCCCCGCGAGCACATCGTTCAGCGCATCCTGGAAGTGCGTCGTCGACTCCGCGAACTCGCGTCCGATCTGCTCGACGTACTCCTCGTAGCTCTTCTTGATTTCCTCACGGAACAGCTGCTTCAGCGTACCGTCGCGCATGCCCTCCTCCCGCTTCTGCGGGAAGTACACGCAGATGTCCGACACGAGCGCGCGGGCAAGGCGCTTGGCCTTCGCATTCGGGTCGTTGGCGAGGAAGGGGTTGATCGGCGCACGGGCGACCGGTGCGGCCGCCTGCGAGGGCGTCGGTGAAGACGGGCGCGCCGCCGGAGACATGGGCGGCGGCGAAGGGGCGGGCGCTTCCGGCCGCGGATCCGGAAACGACGACGGACGGGCGGCGAACGGTCCAGCGGGCGGAACACCGCCCGGTCGTGGACCAGGCGGCGGTGACGACGGCCGCGCGAACGGCGCGGGCACCGGTCCCGGCCCCTGCGGTGAGCGCGGCGCGCCGAACGGTGGCGGGGCGGAGGTCGGTCGCGCGAACGGCGCGTTCGAGGCGGGCGGCGCACCTGAAGGCGCCACTGGTGTGTTCCGCGGCGACTGTGTCGCGGGGGCGAACACCGCCGCCGGCGACACGGACGGAGTGGTCGGCCGCGGGGGCATTGCCGTCTGCGACGGCAATGGCGGGGGCACCGGGACCGACGACGCTGCCGGCGTCGGCGCCGAGGTGGCCCACGGTTGAACGCCAGACCGCGCGGGCGGGCCAGGGATCGGCGGCGGGACAGGCGGCCCGGCAACGGGCGGCGTTGGCGTCGCGGGACGCGGTGTCGCCGGCGTCGAAAACGTCGGACGCGCCAGCGGCGGGGTCATCATGCGCTCTGGGGCCACCGGCGTCGGCTGCGCCGAACGAGCCACCGGTGGCGTCGCCATCGCGGGCATCTGCGGCGCGGGAGCGCTCGGTGTCGCCGCGCGCGCGGACGACGGCGTCGGCATCCCCGCCCCCACCGCTGCGCGCGATGACGGCGTGCCCCGATCGAAGTCGGTGCGCGCATCGTGGCCAGCCGCGATCACGATCACGCCGCCGCAGACGGAGCAGCGGGCGCGGACGCTGGTGCCGGGAATCTTCGCGGGGTCGACGCGAAACACCGACTGGCATTCCGGGCAGTTCACGTTCATAACAGGTCTCCTGCGCGGACGGCCATCATGGGCCCCGAGATGCGGGTCACGCCCGCGGGCTGGCTGTCGGTACGGCGGTCGACCGAGTAGACCGATCCTTCGAGCGTCTTGGCGTAGCTCTTCATTTCCGTTGCGAGTTCACTGACTTGAGCGGCGTGCGTGAAGTGCCGGCGCTCGTTCGTCACGACGCCGATCGACACGGTCATGAGCGGGACGCGGTGCAGCTGTCCGCGGCGATCCTTGCCGAAGAAATAGCCCGCTCGCCGGTCCTGCTCCGAATATTGTAACGGGATGAGCTGGTCGAAGATGAAGACAATCTCCTCGCACACCTCCGCAATGGCCAGCGACGGGATCACGAAGATGAAGTCGTCGCCGCCAATGTGACCGACGAATCCGTCCTCGCCGCAGACGCCCTTCACCACGTCGTGCAGGATCTTGGCGAGGATCCGGATGACGCGATCGCCGTCGTAGTAGGAATAGCGATCGTTGAATTCCTTGAAATGGTCGAGATCGGCGTAGCACATGGCAAAACCCACCTCCGACGCGATCCGCACCGCCGCCGCCGCCTCGATCTCCACCGCACCCGGCAGGCGCGTGGACGGATGCACCACAAGGTCCCGGTCCGATCGGCGCACCAGGGCGTCGAGCCGGATCAGCTTCTGACTCGTGGCGATACTTTCCACCACGACTTCATCGGCGCCGGCATCGAACGCCGCGGCGAACGGGGCATCTCCGTCGCCGCACAGGATCACGGTGGGAATGACGCCCGTGTACGAGTCGTGCTTGAGGCGGCGACACGCCGCGTGCACCGCCTCCGGGCACGAGCGGGCATCGAACGCGACGACCCGCGGACGCCCGCGGAGGCAGATCGCCATCAGCTCATCGATGTCGCTGATGGTCAGCACGATGTCCGCCTGCCTCGCGAGCCAACCGGTGAGCACGGCTGGCGAGGGGGCGTCGTCCGGAGAGAAGAGGATGGCGCTGATCTTGACCAATCGTGCGTCCGACCGAGGTGGAGCGGCAAGATACGGTTCGCTCAGAGTGAAGTCAAACCGCGATGCCACTGTGAGTTGCGCTGCGTGCACGTCCGTGACGCCCTCAGAAAAAGAAAAATGCGACGCCGAGCATCCCGTACACAAGCAGCAGGAAGGCGCCCTCCAGCCAGTGTGACTCCGCGTCCCGCACTACGCTGGTCGCCACCGCCACGGCGAGCGCCACGGCCACGACTTCGAACGCGTTGAAGGCGAGGTCCATCGGCCGTCCAAGGGCCAGGCCGACGAACACCAGCACGGGCGCGATGAGCAGGGCGACCTGCGCACTCGAGCCCATCGCGATCGACACGGCGAGATCCATCCGGTTCTTCAGCGCCATCATCACTGCCGAGCTGTGTTCGGCCGCGTTGCCGATGATGGGCACGACAATGATGCCGACGAAGACTTCCGACAGGCCAACCCCCTGGATCGCCGCTTCGGTCGACCCAACGAGAATCTCCGAGAGCCAGCCGACGAAGGCCGCCGACGCGAGCAGGGTGCCCACCGATCGTTGCACCGACCACTGCGCCGCCTGGTCGGCACCGTGCGTTTCGCTTGCGACCTCGGCGCCCTCGCCGAACACCGCGCGGTGCGTCCCCATCGAATAGACGAGGGACAGGACATAGCCCGTGATGAGCAGCCCGGCCACGCCGATGGAGACCTTGCGCGTCAGCAGGTGGGTGGGGTCCGGATGCGTCGCGAGAAACACGGCCGGGATCACGAGGCCGATCACGGCGACGACGAGCAGCGAGATGCTGAGCCCCGCGAGCGCGACGCTGAACCGCTGCACCTTGTGTCGGAGTCCGCCGGCGAGCTGCGCGGCACCGAGCACCAGCAGCAGGTTGCCGAGGATGGACCCCGTGATCGACGCCTTCACCAGGTCCACGAGGCCGGCACGCAGTGCAAAGATCGCGATGATCAGTTCCGCGAGGTTGCCCAGCGTGGCGTTCAGCAGGCCGCCCAGCGTGGGACCCGTGTGGGTCGCCAGCTCCTCGGTGGCCTTTCCAAGGAAGCCGGAGAGCGGCACGATGGCGAGCGCGCTCAAGGCGAACACCACCATGGGCGCGGCATGTCCATACTCGGCGATGATCGCCGCCGGGACGAACAGCAGGAGCAGTGAGAGGATCTTCATGCGCGGCCGTGGGCGCACGCTGCGCTGCCATCACTCGTGGCGACGACCTGGGCGCGGCATGGTGCGTTGGTCCAGCGGCCGGGAGGCCGGGTCAACCGCATGACGTTGCCGTCAGAGCGGTTGCGCCTCGTCGATGAGCATGATCGGGATGTCGTCCCGGATCGGATAGCGCAGCTGGCAGGTGTGGCACGCAAGCGCCGGCTCCGCCGCTCGATACTCGAGCGGTCCCTTGCACTTTGGGCAGACGAGGATTGCGAGGAGCTGCGGAGAGAGGGTCATGCCGAAGGGTCGTCGTGGAGGCGGTAGCCGAAGCGGCGAATGGCGATGTCGCTCTTTCGCCAGTTGGGAAGCACTTTCACCCA
>JBDTYL010000426.1:0-23929 GCA_040005695.1 bacterium
GGGCTGGGTCGTGCGCACCAATCCGTTCGAGGGCGGCAGCGATCACACACCGTTCCTCACCTTCCACAAGCCGGGCGTGCTGTTCTGGCACTTCACGGACCAGTTCTACCACACGGACGGCGACCGGCTCGACAAGGTCTCCGCCGTGACGCTCCGCAATGTGGGGATCTCCGCGCTCGTGTCGGCCCTCACGCTCACCAGTGCGGATGGCGCGGTGGCGCGGGCGATGACCGCGGAGCTCGAGCGTGCTGCCATCGCGCGGCTCGACACCGAGCTGGCGCTTTCGCGCGCGGCGGTGGCGGCGGACGGCGCGGTGGCGACGGAGCGCGACATCCTCGAGACGTGGACCGACTATTACGCCCGCTCCATCGCCACGCTCTCGGACGTGGAGATCGGCGGATCGACGCCTGCGACGGCGGCCGCGATCTCGGCCGCGGCGGCCCGCGTACGCGCGGCGGGCGCGAGTCGCCTGGCGCAGCTGCGGTAGAACCGTGAGCCGATTCTTTGCGCGACTCCGTTCAGCGCTGCTCGGCAGCAAGCCGTCGCCGCCTCGGGAGGTGTACGAGGTGCGGGGATTTCGCGTCGTCGTCGAGAACGGCCACCCGGACATCGCCACGCCGGCCGTGCTCACGCGCCTGGACGAGGCCATCGCGCTCATCGAGCGGTACCAGCCGTGGCGCGCACGGCACCTGCGGCGCGACGTGAACAACTTCTGGATCGTGCGCTACCCGTGCCGCGGCGCCTACTTCCCCGAGGCGCGCACGTGCATGACGGAGCTGACGTTCCTCGCGCGGCGCGACATCACGGCGGCGCCGGTGGCGTCATCGATCCTGCACGAGGGGATGCACGCGCGCACCTACGCGATGCTGGCGCGGGAGACGTCGCTGGACCTTGCGCGCGAGGAGCGCATCTGCCGGCGCGCGGAGCTCGAGTTCGGGCAGTCGTTGCCGCCGGAGCTCGGGGCACCGGTGATTGCGCGGGCCGAGGAGAGCCTGCGGATGGCGGACGAGGATGTGGCGCCGGCGATCGACTGGGCGGAAGCACGTCGGCGGCAGGAGGAGATCGATCGCAGAGGTTGAGGGCCCCGCCTTTATCGCAGAGGTTGAGGGCGCCGCCTTTATCGGAAGTCGGGCATTCGGTATTCAGCCCCTGTCATCACTCGTGCATTGATCGTGATTGGCCACACACGCGGCCATGATCGGCGACCGACGTGTGATCACTGAGCCCGCGTGATGTTCGTCGCGATCTCGTCGCGCGTGTTGGCGGTGTCGCCGACAGACATCGGTCGCCAGGTCGACCGTGGAATGCGCCCAATCGGCAGGGATGCGCGGAGGACGACGGTGGCCGATGAGTGAACGCGGGTATCGGACCCGGCGGGAAAGGTGCGAAGGGTGTCGTCGCGAGTCGGGAGGACAGCAGACGCTATCGGCAGACACCCGGCGCCGACTGGAGCATGGTTCGCGCCGAATCGGCGCGCTCCTCGAGGGAGGACAGTGGCCGAATACCGACATCCGGCTCCAGGTCGTTCGTCAGCCAGGTGCGGATGGACGGATTCGGGTCAGGCCATAGCACAGCTTCGCCACGAGGTCAGTGCGCTTCGCCAACGCGGAAAACTGCTCCGTCGGAAGGATCCGCACATCACGCGCGAGTATGAGGTGGCACTCCACTTCCTTCGCGGAGGCGTACGCCATCTCCGCGAACCGCGCCAGGTCGCGTCGCGACCGCTTGGCGCATCCCTCCGCGAGGTTCGCGGGAATCGATGCCGCAGCACGCAACACCTGCGCGCGCAGTCCCGGGTATTCGCGCGCATCGCGCACGGAGAACGCCGCGTGCACCTCGCGCGCCAGGTCGTTCCCCTCCCGCCACGCCGCCAACCGCTTGAAATCGCCCATCGGGAGAATGAAGCGTCGCGCGGAGCATTGTCCCGCGCCCGTTCGCCGCCGCTCGTATGTTTCTCCCGCCCTTTCGGTTCCCCGTGGTCACACTTCCGCTTCCGTCATCGAACGCCAGGCGATCGCGATAACGCCGCACACGCCGCGCAAGTCGACGACCGACCCCTGACCGCTGATGCGCCGTTTCTCGCCCCATGCTCACACGTTGCAGATCTCGTATGCCTCCCGCATCGCCGCGACCGGATCGTGCGTCGGCACGAATTCCTGCGCCACGAACCCGCCGAACCCCAGGTCCGCGATCGCCTGCATCACGCGCCGGTAGTTCAGCTCCTGCGTGTCGTCGATCTCGTGCCGGCCAGGCACGCCGCCGGTGTGAAAGTGCGCGATGTGCGCGTAGTGGTCGCGAATGGTGCGGATGACATCCCCTTCCATGATCTGCATGTGGTAGATGTCGTAGAGGAGCCGGAGTCGCGGCGACCCCACGCCCTTCACCACCTCCGCGCCCCAGGCAGTGTGGTCACACTGGTAGTCCTTGTGGTCCACCTTGCTGTTCAGCAACTCGAGGCACAGCGTGACGCCGTGCTGTTCCGCCAGCGGCGCGAGCCGCTTGAACCCGGCGACGCAATTGGCGATACCCTCGCCGTCCGAGAGGCCCGCGCGGTTACCGCTGAAGCACACGATGTTCGGCACCCCAGCCTCGGCTGCGAGTGGGATCATCCGCGAGCCGTCGGCGACGAGCTTGTCGTGCTGGTCCAGCCGGTTGAATCCGACGGGAATGGTGCCGAACCCGTTCGCCATGGCGCAGGTGAGTCCGTGCGCCGCGGGCGTGCGCCAGTCCTTCTCGTCGAGCAACTCGATGGACCGGTAACCGATTCCCTTCGCCGACTCGCACAGCTGGTCGAGCGGGATCTGTCCGTAGCACCAGCGCGAGAGCGACAGCTTGAGCCGTCCCGCGGCCGGCGGCGCCGTACGCGGTTCCGGCTGCGGGTGTACCACGTCCGCCGTGGATGCGCCGAACAATCCGCGCGCACCGACGGAGCCGCCAGCGGCCAGGGCGCCGAGTGCGCCGAGTGCCTGGCGACGAGTCAGGTCGGACATCAGATCTCTCCGCGCTTGATGGCGTCCACGGCATGCGATGCCGCGCGTGCGGTCAGCGCCATGTAGGTGATGCTCGGGTTCTGGCAGGCATTGCTCGCCATGCAGGAACCGTCGGTGATGAACAGGTTCTTCGCGTCCCACGCCTGGTTCCACTTGTTGAGCACGCCTTCGTCCGCCGTCCTGCTCATGCGCGCGCCGCCCATCTCGTGGATGCAGTGGCCCGGCGGGTTGTCCGAGCCCCACGTGTGCACGTCGGTGCACCCCGCTGCCTCGAGCATCTCCGCCATGGCGACGCTCATGTCCTTGTCCATTGCGCGCTCGTTGTCGCGCCAGCGCACGTCCATGCGCGCGGCGGGAATGCCCCACTTGTCCTTCACCTCAGGGTCGAGCGTGACGCTGTTCTCGGCATGGGGCAGCGTCTCGCCCCAGCCGGACGCGGACAGGTTCCACGGCCCCATGTCGTCGATGAGGGAGTTCTTGAAGTCCGCGCCGTAGCCTGCCATGCCGCCGCCGCGTCCCCAGCCGCTGCGCCCCGCGCCGCCCTGCATGCCGTAGCCGCGGAGGAAGTCGGGGTGCTCCGTCTTCACGTTGCGAAAGCGCGCGATGTAGATGCCGTTCGGCCGGCGACCGGTCGTCCGGCGGTCCGTGAAGCCGGGGTACGTCCCGCCCGCGCCCGACCCGAAATGGTGGTCCATCACGTACTTGCCGAGCGTGCCGCTGGAGTTCGCCAGGCCGTCGGGGAAGCGTGCGCTCGTCGAGTTGAGGAGGAGTCGCACGGACTCGATCGCCGACGCGCAGAGGAAGACGATGCGGCCGGTGTACTCGCGTTGCTCCATCGTGTTGGCGTCGATGACCCGCACGCCGCGCACGCGGCCCTTCTTCGCGTCATAGAGCACCTCGCTCACCACGCTGTTCGGGCGCAGCGTGAAGTTACCGGTCTTCCGCGCCGCGGGGAGCGTGGACGCAATGCTGTTGAAGTACGAGTTGGTGACGCAGCCCTTCTCGCACGACCCGCAGTAGTGGCAGGGCAGGCGGCCGTTGTGCTGCTTCGTGAGGATCGCCGCGCGGCCGATCGTCATCACGCGCTCGCCGCCGAACGACTTGCGCAGCTTCGCGCTCGCGTCGGCCTCGACGCACGTCATCTGCATCGCGGGGAGGAACTCACCGTCGGGCAGTTGCGACAGGCCCTCCTTCGCGCCGGTCACCCCGATGAAGCGCTCGACGTGGGAGTACCAGGGCGCGATGTCCTTGTAGCGGATGGGCCAGTCGCTGCCATGGCCGTCCTTCGCGTTGGCCCCGAAGTCGAGGTCACTCCAGCGATAGACCTGCCGTCCCCACATGATCGACCGTCCGCCGACCTGTCGCCCACGGAACCAGTTGAACGGTGCGTCCTCGGGATTCGTATACGGGTTTTCGGCGTCCTTCACGAAGAACTTGCTGCCCACTTCGTCGCACGCGTAACAGCCACGCTGCTTCGGGTAGTCGCGCTCGAGCGCCTTGCGGTTGCCCATGCCGCGAAAGTGCATCTCCCACGGCTGCACGTGCTCGACGTAGTCCGCCGCCGTCACGTTCGGGCCCGCCTCGAGCACGAGGGTCTTCATCCCATGCTCGGCAAGCTCCTTCGCCGCCCACCCCCCACTGATCCCCGAGCCGACGACGATGGCGTCGTAGTGCGTGACCTCAACCATGGGAAGCCCTCTTCAGCGGCATCGGTGCGTTGCCGTCGAATGCACCCGGCATGATCTCGAACTTGAGCACGTCCTTCATCACCGGTTCGCTCGTGAAGTACCCGTGGATGATGAGCCCCTTCAGCCGCCAGTACGTGCGTGTCGGCTCGATACGCCGGGCGGTCACACTCTCGAGCGATGCGATCTGCGAGCCGCGCGCATCGGGGACAAGGTCGACGAAGGACGAACCGGTCGCCGCCTTCACCTGCGCGTCGATCGCGGTGAGCCCGGCGACGAACGCATCGCGGTCCGTGTCCGTGAAGTTCTCGCTCACGATCACATCCACGAAAGCCGGCACGCCAACGTCCGTGGCGCTCGGCGTATCCGTGCGCGGAAGGATCGTGTCGCCCATGGCGCTGATGAACGCCAGTTGCGCGTCGGTGAGCCCGCTCGAAGGACGGATGCCGCTCGCCGCGCGGGTCCACGCGGCCACGGCTTCGTGCGGCAGGAGCGCCAGGGCCGAGGCGGCGCCGAATGCGCGGAGGAGGTCTCGCCGTTTCATGGGGCGTCGGGGCAGAAGGGAAGGGAGCAGATACCGTACGTCCGCGAGCAACCGTCGTCAATCTGCTTGCCGGCGCGATGTCATCCTGAATGAAGGAAAGGATCTGCTGTCAACAGCCGCTGGGTGGGACGTCTGAAGTCGGATTTCGGCCACGGTCTTCCCTCGCGAGGACATGCCGATTCGGCGCAACCCAAACTCCAGTCGGCGCTGATGTCAGACCAGCAACGGGGCACGCGATGACCCACGCTCCAGAGACAATGACTTTGCTTCCACTTGCCGGAAATCGGCTGCCGGACCTCTGGCGCCGACCATGGCCTGGTCTGCGCCCGGTCGAGACCCCCAGCTCGAATGGCGACAGAAGCCGCCATCCGATGGCCCGACATCCGAAAGAACGATCCCGAATGAACGAACGGAGAGCATCCTGAGCGGGGCGAACGAGACGTCGAGTTCCCGAGCAGATCCTTCCCTTCGGCTGCGCTCTGGGGCGAGCGCTTCACTCGGATGCCAAAATGCGCCTCCTTGAGGGTGACCCTGAGGGCGGCCGCTTCCCTTACCGCAGCATCGCCCCCGAGCGCCACGGAAGTGGCGGCGGCAACTGCTCCGCAAACCGCCACGGCGCGATGCCGTCCCGCGTGATTGGCAGCTTCTCGAGCCGCACACGAACCATCGCAATGGGCATCGCGCCGCCCTGCAGCACCGCGTCGTGGAAATCGCGCTCTGTCATCTTGCCACTGTCCACCAGCTCGTGATGCAGCGCGCGGAGTTCGAGTCCGCCGAGCATGTAGCCCGCCTGGTACAGTGGCGAGTAGCTGCCGTTGAACGAGCGCCGCACCTCGCCCTCGGCGTTTGCCCGCTCGAAGCCCACGGTGTCCACGAGGAACTGGATCGCCTGGTCCGGCGTCATCTTCCCGAGGTGGAAGTTGAGCGAGAAGATGATCCGTGCGCTGCGGTGCATTCGCCAGAACAGCGCGCCCACGCGATCCTCGGCGCTCGAATGGAAGCCGTGGTCCCAGAGGAACATCTCCCAGTACAGTGACTGCCCTTCGTTCCAGAACGGCGTGCCAAAGAGCCGGCGATGCTGGTTGTAGCGCGCCTGCATGAACCCCTGGAGATGGTGTCCGGGGTTCAGTTCGTGGAACACCGTGGCATGCGAGAAGTGCGGGTTGTTCCCGCGCAGGCTCATGAGCTTGTCCTCGTCGGTCATCTCCGCCGTGGGA
This sequence comes from bacterium, assembly GCA_040005695.1. Taxonomy (GTDB): domain Bacteria; phylum Gemmatimonadota; class Gemmatimonadetes; order Gemmatimonadales; family Gemmatimonadaceae; genus AG11. The sequence goes on from JBDTYL010000426.1 coordinate 6,437, forward strand.
TACGAGACGAGGATGGATTCGCCGCCGAGGAAGAAGGGACTGACCTTCTGGCGCTCGGGGCTCAGCATCTCCATGCGCCAGTCCTCGCGCGCGAGCGGCGGGATCGTCACCCAGTCATGCGCGTCAAAGTAAGCCTCCGCCTGGCGGGCGAGGTCGCGGATCATCTGCGGCTGCTGACCCGGCTCGACGTACGTGTCCTTCACCTTCTCCATCGCCGCCTTCCAGTCGTCGCCGAAGCCGAGGTCGCGCGCCGCCTTCTTCATCTCGCTCAGCGAGAAGGCGTACTCGCGCTCCGCGATCGCGATGAGTTCCTGCGGCGTGTACGGAATCATCTCGTGCTCGAGGTCGTCCTTCAGCCCCTCGGCGCCGATCGGGTCGCCGATGATGGGGCCGTCGTTGGCCGGTCCCGCACCTGCGCCCGGTCCGCCGCCTGCGCGACCCGTGTTCGCCGCGAGGATGGCGGGCGGAATGCCGACGACCCGCTCGCGCAGGGTGCGTGCGTAGCGGTTGAGCGCCGAGTCCACGCGAGCGTACGGCGACTTCACCCACCAGGTGAATTGCGGATCGTAGCCGTCGTAGTACCGGTACCAGTTGCCGAGGATGCCCCGCACCTGGTCGAGGTTCTCGGCCGCGCGGTTGGCGACGGTGCGGGAGACGTGCGGCGCCGAGGCGCGAGGGCGCGCACTGCTGTCCACGGCCGCACCGCGCGCGGCCGGCTCGAATAGCGTGCGCATGCTGTCCACCTGCCGCACCACTTGCGCCAGCGCACGCGCGGCGGCGGGCGGGTCGACGGCGATGAGGTCGCGGCGCGTGTCCTGGAGCGCGAGCAGTCGATCGGCGAAGGGCAGGAGGGGGGCGGTCTCCGCGCGCTTGCGGTCGTCGCGGTCGAGCACGGCGAGGTTGTGCTTCAGGTAGTTGTCGAGCAACACGTAGTCGGCGCGCCCTTCCTGGTTGAGATGGTCGAAGTCGATCTCGTGCAACCGCGTGCGCCAGGCGGTGGCGAAGGCCCGCATGCGCTTGCGCTGGGCCGGCGAATCGGTGGCGTCGTACCGCCGCGTGAGCGATTGCTGGTCCGCCGCAAAGCGTTCGACCACCGGAGCGAGGTCGCTCTCGGGTCGCGCCACCAATGGCGCGAGACGCGGAGCGGACGCGAGCGGGTCGATGCGCAGGGGCGCGGCTTTCGGGACGTCCTGGGCCACCAGCGGCGCGGCGAGCAGGAGGAGGGCGAGTGACGGGCGAAGGATCACGGGCGTGATGGCGAGTGTCGGGTGGTGCCGGCCAGATGGAACACGACGGCCAGCAGGTGCGTGAGATTCCCTCAGGGTGCTCGATTTCACAAGGGGAGGCTGCGGTGCTGGTCCTTTACGTCTCCACCGCAGGATCTGAATTCCGACGTCGGTATTCGGCCACTGTCATCTTCCGGGAGGACGTGCAGCTACGGCGCACTCCCCACTCCAGTCGACTCCTGACGTCCATTCTCGCTTCGCTGCCGAGAGTGTCCTGCCTGACTCGCATGACCCGGACGCCAGAACGAGAGGGTGTAACGCCTGAAGCGGTCCTCGGAAATCGGATTTCACTCGCCGATCAATGGTGTGGGTTGCGCCAGGATATTGATCGCCGCGCGAATGGTGACAGAAGCTGAACGCCCGACTACCGACATCCGAAAGGGCGGTATCCACGATCTCGATTTGCCGCCTGCCACGACTTGCCGACACGTGCGCGAACGCGGTAGCGTGACGCCACGTCGCGGCCGAGCTACCATTGACGCAGCTGTGGTGGCAATGCCTCGACACGGAGGAATCGATGCCGGTGAACCCGACCCGAAAATCAGCCACGACGAGAACGAAGCAAGCTGGCGCACCAACGACGGCGCAGCTGCTCGCCGGCTTCATCGCGAAGTTCGACCCGGCGGTGGCGAGGGTCATCCGGGATTGTCGCACGGCACTCCGACGCCGGCTCCCCTCCGCCGTCGAGCTGGTGTACGACAACTACAACTTCTTCGTCATCGGCTACGGTCCCACCGAGCGCCCCTCTGACTGCCTCGTCTCGCTCACTGCGGCGGCGAACGGAGTCGGACTGTCGTTCATCTGGGGCGCCACGCTCCCCGATCCGCTCGGCCTGCTGCAGGGCAACGGAAAACAGAACCGGTTCGTGCGCCTCCCGACCGCAGCGACGCTTTCAACTCCCGGCGTGTCTGCCCTCATCGATGCGGCGATCGCGCAATCACGCGCTCCGCTCACGACGCTGAAGGGCTACACCGTGGTGAAGAGCATCTCGGCCAAACAACGCCCTCGCCGCCGGGTGTGAATTCTGAAGTCGGAACTCGGTCACATCGTTTGAGATGACATGCCGATTCGGCGCAAGCCAGACTCCAGTCGGCGACCGACGTCAGACCCACGAAGGCTGCCCGGACGAAAACCTGGAAGGCCCCGCGCTCTCCTTTCGAGATGGACGATGGTGTAGAAGAGCGCAGCTCCCTGACTTCAGTCGCCGATTGTGGTCTGGTCTGCGCCGGGTCGAGCACACTTATGGAATGGCGACAGAGGCCGCCATCTGCCGACAGATCTCAGAAAGAACCAAGCAAACGAGGAGGGTGCGGACCCTCCGCATCCCCCTCGTTCGGTCCAGCGCTGTTTGTCAGGGAGTGAGCGTCCGCCCCTTGAACAAGTCGTACAGCTGGCTGTGCTTTGTGTCGAGCGGCACGAGCCGCCCATCGATGAACAGGTAGCGCGTGTTCGTCTTCGCCTCCAGCATGTCGCCGTCGGTGACCACGATGTTCGCGATCTTCCCCACCTCGATGGAGCCGAGCTTGTCGGCCACGCCGAAGATCTGCGCCGGTCCGAGCGTCACCGCCTTGAGCGCATCCGCCTTCGACAGCCCGAACGCCGAGGCCATGCCGGCCACCGAGGGCAGGTTGCGCACCTCGGAGCAGCAGTCGCCCGAGGTGATCGCGAACCTCACCCCCGCGGCCGCGAGCTTCGCGGGCGCCGAGTAGTTCACGTCGTACGCGTCGTCCTCGTGCGCCGGGAGGTCGATGACGTGATCGTAGAGCACCGGCACATCATGCTGCTTGAGGTACGACGCCAGCTCCGGCGCGTCGCGGCCGCCCACGATGATCGGCTTCAGCTTGAACTCCTCCGCGAACGCTACCGCCGCGCGAATCTCGGCGGCGCGGTCGGCCAGGAACATCACCGGCTCCTGGCCGCGCACCGCGGGAATGAGCGAGGCGAGTGCGGCGTCGTGCTGGGGGCGTGGCAGCGTCTTGTCCTTCTCGTACGCATCGAGTGCCTTCCCGTACGCCTCCGCGTCGTGCAGCATCTGCTTCAGCGAGTCGAGCTGTCGCGTGCGGAGCAGCGTGGCCGCCTGCGCGTTGGCCCCGCCCTGCGCGGCGAAGAAGGCGGCGGCTCCGCCACCGCGACCACCGGCACTGGCATGCGGCAACTCGATCACCATCGCCGCGCGCGGCACGATCGACATCTCCGGCATGGTATAGCCAGAGAGGTTGATGAGCGCCGCCTGCCCGGAGATGATCCCGCCCTGCGGACGCGAGACGACGTTGGTGATGCCCACCACGCGCGCCACACCGATGTGCGCGCTGTGTGGGTTGATCCCGTAGAACGCCTGCGCATTCGGGTTGAAGCTGCCCGCCTCGGCCACGTCCACCGTGGACGGTGCGCCCTGCGGAATCTCCGAGAGGCCGAGCGACGTGCCGGAGTCCATCATGCCGGGATAGATCGACAGCCCGGTGCCGTCGATCACCTGGGCGCCCGCGGGGATGGCGACATTGGCGCCCACCGCCTGGATCTTGCCGCCCGAGATGACGACCGTGCCATTCGCGATCTCCGGACCACTGACGGGAAACACGCGGGCGTTCCGGATGGCGAACGTGCCCTGCGGACCAGCCTGCGGATTGTAGGAGCCGAGCTGCGCGGCGGCGGGCAACGCCATGCCAATGGTGAGGCCCGCGGCCGTGGTGACGGCAGCGCAAAGAGTCCTGCGTCGCATCAGTGGTTCTCCGGCGGAGTGGCGGCGGAAGCGCCGGGCGCTCCACCCTGACGACCGCCGCGCGGGGCGGGCGCCATGTTGGCATCGGCTTTCTCCAGGTCGGCGCGCTCGCGCGCCTCGGCATCGCGCATGGCGAGGTCCTTCTTCTTGTCGAAGAAGACCTCCCCGTCGATGATCGTCTGCTCCACGCTCGCGTACACGCTCAGCGGGTTCGCATTGAAGATCGCGATGTCGGCGTCCTTGCCCACCTCGATCGACCCCACCTTCTTCTCGATGCCCAGCTGCTTCGCGCCGTTGATCGTGATGGTGCTCATCGCCTCGTCCTCCGTGAGGCCGCCGTAGCGCATCAGCTTCGCCGCGTCGATGTTCAGGCGACGCGCGCGTCCGTCATCGTCCGAGTTGATCGTCGCCAGCACGCCGTGGCGCATGAGGATCGCGACGTTGTACGGTATGGCGTCGTACGCCTCGATCTTGTACGACCACTCATCCGCGAAGCTCGACAGCCCGGCGCCGTGCTTCGCGATCTCGTCGGCGATCTTGTAGCCCTCCAGCCCGTGCTGGAGCGTCCTGATCTTGAAGCCGAACTCGTCGGCGAGGTTGAGCAGCATCAGCATCTCGTCCGCACGATAGGAATGCGCGTGCACCAGTCGCGTCCCCGCCAGCACCTCGGCCAACGGCTCGAGCTGGAGATCGCGGCGCGGCGCGATGAGCGACTTGTCCTTCGCCGAGCGGGCGCGGTAGTCGTCCCACGTGGCCTTGTAGTCGCGCGCGCGGAGGAACGCCTCGCGCAACACTTCCTCCTGGCCCATGCGCGTGAACGGGTACCGCCGCGGTGGCGTGACGAGGCCGGGGATCGTGATGCCGGCGCTGTTCTTCCGCGTGACGTTCTCGCCAAGGGCGAACTTGATGCCTGGCGGCGCTCCGGGGAACAGCATCTCCTCGCCGCTGCGGCCCCACTTGAGCTTGAGCACGGCGTTCTGTCCGCCGATCGTGTTCGCCGAGCCGTGCAACGCGTTGATGGTGGTCACACCACCGGCGAGCGCCAGGTAGATGTGCGGCGCCGTCGGGTTGATGACGTCGCGGATGCGCGCCATGCTGGTGACCGAGAGCGAGCCCTCGTTCACCGCATCGAGGGCCATGTGCGAATGCGGGTCGATGATGCCGGGCATCACGTATTCACCCGTGGCGTCGATCACCGTGGCGCCCGCGGGTGCCGCGATGTTCTTGCCCACCTGCGCGATCTTGCCGCCGGACAGCAGCACGTCCGTGTTGGTGAGCGTGCCGCGCGTCACCGTCATGACGGTGGCGTTGCGGATCAGGATGGGCGTGACAGCCGGCCGGGTCGCTTGCGCGTGCAGCGGCGCAGCCAGCGCGCCCGCCGCGGCGAGGGCGAGAGTCGTGCGACGCATCGCGGAAGCCTCGAGGAACGGAGTGCGAAAGGGGAAGAGGACGGTCATGTGGGCGACGCCTCCGTCGTGGTTGGCGGTACGGCCGATGCCGGTGGGGGCGTACCGGCGCCGCGACCACCGAATCCGGCTGCCGGCGTCGCGGGATGCAGCGCGATGGGACGTCCATCGACGAACAGCTGGCTCACGCGCGCGGACTTCTCGGAGAGCTCACCGCGGGTGACAGTGAGGTTCGCGATCTTCCCCGGCTCGAGTGTGCCGAGTCGGTCGGCAACGCCGAACAGTTCGGCAGGCTGCGCGGTGAGCGCGCGCACGGCCTGGTCGGCCGAGAGGCCGGCGTCCATGGCGCGCTGCACGTTCGTCGTGAAGTCGCTCCACGTCGTCATGCCGCCCGACTGGAACGCGAACCGCACCCCGGCGGCCGCGAGGCGACCGGCCGTCTTCGGCGCCTCGACACGCTCGCGCAGGACGCGGATGGGATCGGGCTCCGCGTCGGGCGACGGCGCCGCCGTGCGCCGCGGGAAGTTGAGTGAGAGCAGCACCGGCACGTTCTCGGCCTTGAGCCGGTTCGCGACGAGGTACGCCTCGGAACCGCCGGCGATCATCACCTTCAGGCCGAACTCCTTGCCGAGGTCCAGCGCCCGCTCGATCTCGCGCTGCGAGGTGGCCACCATCACCACCGGCTGCTGTCCGGCGAGCGCCGGCAGCAGCGCTTCCAGCGACGGATCGAATTCCACTCGCTGCATGTGCTTCGGGTTCTTCGCGTACGCAGCGCGCAGCTCACGGTAGCGGCCTGCATCGAGCAGCTCCTGGCGCAGCACGGCGAACACGCCCATCAGCGAGTTGGGATAGCCGCCGCCAAATCCACGGCCGGCCGAAAAGCCGATGTGCTCCGCGACGTTCGGCCGCACGATCATCGCGCCTGCAGTGGCGCCGCCGAGGTTGATCAGGGCCGACTGTCCCTGGAAGATGCCGCTCGTGGGCACGGTGAGCGCCGTCGCGATACCGGCACTGCGCGGGCCGTCGAGTGCGTCCTCGTCGAGCTTCACCATCTCTGCGGCGCTGGCCTCGGGCTCCACGCCGCGAGGGTCGTCGTAGGTGGCGCCGCTGCCGCCGCGCGTGGGGGCCGCCGTCGCGGTACCGCCGCCACCACCACCACGGCCCGCGGGAGCAGCAGGCGCCGCGCCCGCGATACCGATGGTCCCGAGCGCATCGAAGAAGCCCGGGTACACCGTGAGGCCGGCGCCGTCGATCACGCGCGCGTCGGCCGGCACCGCGGTGTTCGCGCCGAGTGCGACGATGAGGCCATCGCGGATCACGATGGTGCCGCGCGGGATCACCGGCGAGCTCACCGGCACCAACCGCGCGTTCGTGATCGCGTAAGTGGAGGGGACGTACCGCTGGGCTGCGAGCGCCGGCGCGGAAGCCGTGACGGCTGCCAGCAGCGCCAGGGCGCGGCGGGGCATGACGGACATGAGTGGGGATCTCCTCGGAGAGCTGGTCGGCGGGATGGCGACCGATGGGCGGGGCGAACTCGCCTATCGTACGGCGCCGCGCGTCGATCCGTTGCGGGGTGCGCGCCGATAGATTGTGCTGCTGCGAACGGCCCGCTCGCCTTCGCTGGCTCGACGGGAGCCGGGAGCTTCCGTCCGCCGTCAAGCCGCTTCGCGCGGCGCACGTGCCCCGATCGACCACGACCTGGAGCCCGATGACCGGAACCGCCGCCGCCCGCGACACCGCAGCGGAGCGCAGCACCGTAGCGTGGGTCGGCCCGTTCGCCACGTTCATGGCGTGGCTGGCCGTCGACCACTACCTGCCGATCGCCAATCCCTGGAAGGAGCTGCTGCGCGACGGTGTGCTCGTCGCGTCCATCGTGCTCTTCTCCCGGCGGATCCTGCCGACGCGCGCGCCGTACTGGCGATGGAGCCTCCTCGTTGGAGTCGGTGTCTTCGTGCTGTGGGTTACGCCCGACGCGCTCGTTCCCGGCTGGCGCGGACACTGGCTCTTCCAGAACGCCCTCACCGGGCGACTTCGCACCTCCATTCCGCCGGCCGAGCTGACGCCGCTCATGCTGGTGCTGCGCACGACGCGTGCGGCGCTCATTGTGCCGGTTGCGGAAGAGCTTTTCTGGCGCGGGTGGCTCGTCCGTTGGCTCCAGGACAACGACTTCGCAAAGGTGCCGTTCGGGGCATTCACGCCGCTTGCGTTCTGGGCCACCGCGCTGCTCTTCGCCGCGGAGCACGGGCCGTTTTGGGAGGTGGGACTCCTTTGCGGCATCATCTACAACCTCTGGATGCGTCGCACTCGCTCGCTCGGCGACCTCATTGTGGTGCATGCCGTGACGAACCTCGCGCTGTCGCTCTACGTGATCGGCACGGCGCGGTGGGTGTTCTGGATGTAGGGGCGGGAACCGTCACGACGCCGACGGGCTCGTCACTGGACCCCCGCCATGCACCGCGGGTCGCTCGCCACCGCGGCCCGGGCACTATCATTCGGGACGTCCGCATTCCGCGGCGTCATGACAGCCGTACGACAGCTCACGGAGACGACCCCCGCCAGTGGCAAAAAAACCCAATTACGACTTCGAGAAGCGCAAGAAGGAAATGGACCGCAAGAAGAAGAAGGACGAGAAGCGCGCGGAGCGCCTCCTGCGTCGCCAGGAAGGCGGCAGCGACGAGCCGGACGATCCGGATGCCGTCGTGGTGGCCAGCGACGACGCCACGCCCTGAGCGTGGCGCGCCGGGCGCGTCACGCGTCCGGCGCTGGGCGACTCCGCAAGGCGCGCGTGAGCATGCGATCCAGGCCCGACGCGAAGGCCTGCTTGTCGCGCGCACTGTAGGGCCGGGGACCGCCGGTCTCCACGCCACCGGCGCGCAGGTCGGCCATGAAGTCGCGCACCGAGAGCCGCTCGCCCACGTTCTCCGGCGTGAAGGCCTCGCCGCGATGATCGAGCACCGCCACCCCTTTCGCGACGAGCGCCGCGGCGAGTGGAATGTCCGCCGTGATCGCGACGTCGCCCGCCACCGCCGCGGCCTCGATGTGCCGGTCGGCCACGTCGGGTCCGCCGTCCACGCGCACGGCGCTGACGAATGCGTGCCCGGCGGGGATGGGGATGCGCTGGTTGGCGACGAGGATCGTCGACAACGCGAGTCGCTCCGCCGCGCGGAAGACGATTTCCTTCACGTCGCGTGGTGCGGCATCGGCATCGACCCAGAGTTGCATGCCCCTAACGTAGCGCCGCGATGCGGACGGCGAGCGCGCACTGAACCGGCGACGGGCACGCCGTGAGGCAACCCATCACGGGCTTCCACGTGGATGACGAGGGCGACTGGGTTGCGGAGCTGGCCTGCGGCCACGGACAGCACATGCGTCACGACCCGCCGTGGCAGGTGCGCCCGTGGGTGCTCACCGCTGCCGGTCGTGCAACCTTTCTCGGCTATGTACTGGACTGCGTGAAGTGCGACCGAGGAGACGCACCACCGCCGCCACCCACCCGCGATGTCCAGCTCTAGCGGGCGCCCCTGCGGTGGGCCGCGAGCAATCACGCGTGCGACGTCATGTGACGTGAAAGCGTTCCGGGGGTTGAGCGGAATGACATCGACCGTCTCTCGAAGGTACGCGGGCTCGCATCGCACATGGACATCTCTTCACGACCGCCCCACGCGGCATCCCGGCTCTACCACATCGCCACGGCAGTGCCGCGGCGGACACTGGTGGTGTTGCCCGGACGGTACACGTACGTGATCTCGACTGCGACCTACATGCCCGATGGCATCAACCTCTGGCTCGAGAAGGACCCGTAACATCGAGGCCGGGGCGCGTTGTCATCCGGAGCGATGCGTTCTTGTCATCCTGAGCGAAGCGAAGGATCTGCTTGTGTCATCCTGAGCGAAGCGAAGGATCTGCTTGTGTCATCCTGAGCGAAGCGAAGGATCTGCGTTTCGCGCGTCCCGGACTCGCGGCCTCGAGAGTCCGGATTGCTCGAGGACCAGCAGTGTCTGCCGCCCCGGTGATTCGCTGACCGTGCAGGCGTGCGCCTAGTAGAACTGGCGCAGCTCGACGCGGTTGTTGTTGAGGTACACGCCGGTGAATCGCACGACGTCGCCCGAGCGCAGGTTCTGGAAGCGCTGCACGTCCTGGCGGCTCGCGTTGTATGGGAGCGTCACGGTAAGCACGACGCCATTGTTCGGGTTCACCTCGAACCAGCCGTTGGCCACGTCCACGCGCCGCACCGTCCCCTGCAGTGACTGCACCTGCGAGTTCGACGTGTTGCCCGTGTTCGACGAGACCGACTGGTCCACCTGCACGTAGTCCGTGTAGTATCCGCCGTTCTGCGCCTGCTGGATCCGCGCCGTCACCTGGTCACCGTTCTCCAGCGAGCCGACGGAGTAGCTGCGGTTGTTGTACACCACCTGCGTCTGCGCGTCGTAGTTCACGCCGATGGACTGGCCGTTCGACTGCTGGATGATGAGCTGGGCATTGCGCGTATCGACGCCGCGCACGGTGCCGCTGACCTGGTTGTTCTGTTGTTGTCCGCCGCCGAGCACGCTGCCGAGCACGCTGCCAAGTCCGCCCGTCTGCGCGCACGCGCCGAGCGAAGCGAACGCAAGCGTGGTCGCGCCGAGGCGAAGGAGCCGAGTAATCTGCATGGAAGTCTCCCGTGTGAGTGACTGCCGATAAGGCAATCCCGGTGCCGCCGGACGACTGTCATCCTGGGCGCAGCAAAGGATCGGCGTATTCAACCCCTGTCGTCCCGAGCGGAGCGAAAGATCTGCTTGTCCACCCCCGAGTTGTCGTCCTGAGCGAAGCGAAGGACCTGCTTGTCCACCCCTCCCACGCTTCCCACGACAGCACGCGACGACGCATATTGCTCCGCCCGGCTCGCCAGCGAGCCCGGCCCGCCCGCCTCCCGACGCATGCCTCACCTCTCGCACCTCCCGACCGACAAACCCGGACTCGCCGTCGCGCTGATCTGGCTCGTGCCGGACTGCCGCATCGAGCGCGTGCTGGCGCAGAACGAGGAGCCCTGACGAACGCCGGCCTCACGGGCGCGGACGTCTATCCGCGCGCCCGCCGGCCCATGCTCCCGACACTCGCGCGCGCCGTGCTGCGCGCGCGTGGCTGGCGCATCGAGGGCACGCTGCCGGAGTTGCCGCGCTTCATCGTCGTCGTGGCGCCGCACACGTCGAACTGGGACTTCATCGTCGGCGTGGGCGGCCTCTTCGCCCTCGACATCGACGCCCACTGGTTCGGCAAGGAATCGCTGTTTCACGGCCCTCTGGGCTGGCTGATGCGCCGGCTCGGTGGCCGCCCCGTCCGTCGCGACATTCCCGACGGCGTGGTCACCGAGATGGCGGCCGCGGTGCGCGCCGAACCGAAATTCATCCTCGCGCTCGCGCCCGAAGGCACCAGGCATCAGGTCGATGCATGGCGCACCGGGTTCTACCACATCGCGCGTGCGGCCGACATCCCGGTGGTCCCGGTGTGGTTCGACTGGAGCCGGCGCGTCATCGGCGTCCACGCGCCGCTGCGCATGACGGGCGCGCTCGACGCCGACCTGCGCCAACTCCGTGCGCTCTATCATCCATCCATGGCGCGCAACCCCGCGGGATTCTGGCGCGACATCCCCTCCGACTCTCCGGACCTGCCCTGACCGCGCGCGACCACCAGGCCGCGCCCAGCATGACCAACAGTCTCGTCGCACCGCGACTGGTACCGCCCTTGCACCTCCGCCCGCTCCCATGACCGACGTCCCGCTCCCCATCACCGACGCCGTCGCGCACACGCTCACCGGCGACATCCGCACGCACGAGGCGTTTCACTCCCGCTATCTCGCGCACGACCGCACCGTCATCGTGTACCTGCCGCCGCAATACGATGCCGAGTGCACCGACCGATACCCGGTGCTCTACCTGCACGACGGACAGAACGTCTTCGACCGGGCGACGTCGTTCGGTGAGGAATGGCGCGTGGACGAGTCGGCGCAACAGCTGATCCTCGCGGGCGAGATCGAGCCACTCATCGTCGTGGGCATCTACAACACCGGCGAGCACCGTCTCGACGAATACACCCCCACCCCGGAATCGGGCGACGGGCGGGGCGGCCACGCCGACGCGTACGGCCGCATGCTGGTGGAGGAATTGCAGCCGTTCATCGACCGCACGTACAACACGCTCCCCGGTGCCGCAAACACGGCCCTGGGCGGCTCGTCACTCGGCGGACTGCTCACCATGCACCTCGGCATCCGCTATCCCACCGTCTTCGGGCGGCTGGCCGTCCTCTCGCCGTCCGTGTGGTGGGACGACCGCGTCATCCTCCGCGAGGTCGCGGCCCTCCCGGGGAAACTGTCGCTCCGCATCTGGCTCGATGCCGGCACGGCCGAGGGGGTCGATACCCTGGTGAATGCGCGGGCCTTGCGCGACCTGCTGGTTGCGAAAGGCTGGACGATTGGCGACGATCTGGCGTACCTCGAGGCCGAAGGCGGCGAGCACAACGAGCAGAGCTGGAGTGCACGCGTGGAGCGCGTGCTGCGGTACCTCTTTCCACCAACAGCCCGGCGCATCGATGCATCGTGAGTTCGTCCGCTGGTTCAGCCCGCGCCTCGACAGGGACATGGACATGCTGGTCTTCGGGCACGCCGGCGCCCGCGTGCTCGTGTTTCCCAGCTCGATGGGCCGCTTCTTCGAGTGGGAAGACCAGGGGATGATCACCGCGCTGGGAGAACACCTCGAAAATGGCTGGCTTCAGCTCTATTGCGTCGACAGCGTCGATGCGGACAGCTGGTATGGGAAGCACCGGCACCCCGCGGAGCGCGCGTTCCAGCACGCACGCTACGATGCCTACCTGCGCGACGAAGTGCTCCCGCTCACGCAGCACCGCAACGACAACCCCTACCTCATCACGACGGGCGCGAGCTTCGGTGCATACCATGCGCTCACGTTCGCGCTGCGCTACCCGCACCTCGTGTCTCGCGCGATCGGCCTGAGCGGGGTCTACGACATCCGCGAGATCACCGGAGGCTACACCGACGGCCACGTCTATCCGTTCAATCCGCCGGAGTTCGTGCAGGGCGAGACCGATGCCGGCCGCCTCGACGCCATGCGCCGGATGGACATCATCCTCGCCATCGGCCGGGACGATCCGCTGTGCGGCAACAGCGAATACTTCTCCGGCCGCCTGTGGTCGATGGGCGTCGGCAACGCGCTCCGCATCTGGGACGGCTGGGCCCACGACTGGCCGTTCTGGCGGCAAATGATCCGAACCTACATCAACGGTTCGGACTGACCTCCGCGCCCTGATCGCAGCCTCGTTCCCTCACTTCGCCCTCCCGCCCATGCTGAAAGTCGGTCTGCTCGTCGGTCGCGAATGGTCGTTCCCGCCCGCCCTGATCGAGGAAGTGGCGCGGCGCAACGCGGGCGTCGAGGTCGAGTACGTGAAGCTCGGTGGTACGTCGATGGACGAGCCGGTGCCATACGCCGTGATCATCGACCGGATCTCGCACGAGATCGGGTACTACCGCACGTACCTCAAGCACGCCGTGCTCCAGGGCGCCACCGTCGTCAACAATCCCTTCATGTGGTCGGCGGACGACAAGCTGTTCGACGCGTCGCTCGCGGTGAAGCTCGGCGTCGCCCACCCGAGGACGCTCGCGCTGCCGAACAAGGAGTACATCCCCGGCATCAAGCACGACGAGAGCCTGCGCAACCTCGAATACCCGCTCGACTGGCAGGCCGTCGTGGACCACATCGGGCTGCCCTGCATCCTCAAGGACGCGCACGGCGGCGGCTGGCGCGATGTCTACGTCTGCCGCACCCTGGACGACCTGATCGCCAACTACAACGACTCGGGCCTCCTCACGATGATCGTGCAGGAGTTCATCGAGTGGGACCAGTTCGTCCGCTGCATGGCCCTCGGACGCCGCGACGTGCTGTGCATGAAGTACGACCCGAAGCACCGCTGCTACGTGCCGGAGGAGGATCACCTCGCCCCGGAGCTCGAGGCCCGCATCAAGCGCGACAGCCTCACGCTCATGCGTGCCCTCGGTTACGACATGTGCTCGCTCGAGTTCGCGGTACGCGACGGAATTCCCTACGCCATCGACTTCATGAATCCCGCGCCGGACATGGACATCAACTCCCTTACGCCGCACTACTTCGAGTGGGTGCTCAACGGGATGGCCGACCTCGTCATCCGCCTCGCGAAAGCCAACCGCGGCGCGCCCGATCCCTCGGCCGGCGCCTTCCTTCTCGGCCGCCGCGAGGGCTGAATGACTGTCATCCTGAGCGAGCGTCGCACCCTCCCAGTTGTCATCCTGAGCGAGCGCAGCGAGCAACCGGTCATCCTGAGCGAGCGCAGCACCATCCCAGTTGTCATCCTGAGCGAGCGCAGCGAGCCGAAGGATCTGCTTTAGATGCTACGCGACATCATCGACCACTATCACGCCCTCCTTACCGACGACATCGGCGGGGAGACCCAGCGCCAGCTCGACGAGCAGCTCCGTTCCCGCGGCCTGTTCTTCGGCGACCGTGCGCTCTGCACCGTCCTCCGTCCGCGCTTCCTGTCCACCGCACAGTATCGCTTCCTCCAGAAGCGCGGCGCTGTGGTGCTCGGGGCCTTCCGCACCGTACAGCGGGCCGCGCTCTCCGACGAGAAGCTCCTCGCGCAGTTCAAGCTCATGGAGTGGGAGCATCAGCTTGTCCACGTGAAGACCGGATTCCGCGACGCCAGCCCCGTCTCGCGCCTCGACGCGTTCTTCGTCGCCGAAGCCGGCGGCATGAAGTTCACGGAATACAATGCGGAGACGCCGGCGGGCGGCGGATACAACGACGTGCTCACCGAGGTGTTCTACGGCCTGCCCATCATGCGGGAGTTCCTGCGCGACTGGGACGTGCATCCGCTGCCCGCGCGCCACAACGTGCTGCATGCACTCCTGGACGCCTACGCGCAGTGGTCGGGCCGCCGCGACCGGCCGAACATCGCCATCGTCGACTGGGCCGACGTGCCCACGCAGAGCGAGTTCGCGCTGTTTCAGGATTACTTCGCGCGCCAGGGCTTTCGCTGCGACGTCATCGACCCCGGCGAACTCGCGTACCGGAACGGCGTGCTCGAGGGCCCGCACGGCAAGGTGGACCTCATCTACAAGCGCGTGCTGTTGCACGAGCTGGTGGAGCGCGGCGGGATGAACCATCCCATCCTGCGTGCCTTCCGCGACGGTGCCGTCTGCATGGTGAATCCGCCCGCGTGCAAGATCCTGCACAAGAAGGCGAGCCTCGCGGTACTGCACGACGAGCGGAATTCCTTCCTCTTCAACAACGAGGAGCAGGAGGCGATCGACCTCTCCATCCCGTGGACGCGCGTCGTCGAGGAGCGCCACACGACGCACGAGGGCGACGACGTGGACCTCCTCCCGTTCGTCGCCGACCACAAGGACCAGCTCGTCCTCAAGCCCAACGACGAATACGGTGGCAAGGGGATCGTCCTCGGCTGGGAAGTCGACCAGCCGGCGTGGGACTCGTCGCTCCGCACCGCGCTCGACGAGCCGTACATCGTGCAGCAACGCATTCCGCTTCCGAAGGAGGACTATCCCAGCTTCGTGGACGGCAAGGTGCTGTTCATCGAGCGCATGGTGGACACCGCGCCCTACGTCGCGTACGGCGACCACGTGGACGGCGTCCTCTCGCGCCTTGGCACAGCGTCGCTGCTCAATGTCACCGCCGGCGGCGGCAGCCAGACTCCGACGTTCATCGCGGAGAAGCGCTAGGAGCCGCGTCTTCCTTCATCCATCTTCTGCCTGACCGACCGCGCCCTGCCGCACATCTCGTCCACACCTCGAGGCCCCGGATGAAAGCTCCATCGCTGACGCTCGGCATCGAAGAGGAATACCAGATCATCGACCCGCAGTCGCGGGAACTCAAGTCGTACATCACGGAGATCCTCTCCGGCGACTCGATGATCCTCGATGAAGTGAAGCCGGAGCTGCACCAATCCATGGTGGAGATCGGCAGCCGCGTCTGCCACACGCCGCAGGAACTGCGCGGCGAGCTCGTACGCCTGCGCGGCATGGTGATGGATCTCGCCGCGAAGAACAACCTTGTCATCGCCGCGGCCGGCACGCACCCCTTTTCGTGCTGGACGAAGCAGGAGATCACGCCGCTCGAGCGCTATATCGGCGTGCGCCAGGACCTCCAGGACCTCGCCCAGCAACTGCTCATCTTCGGTACGCACATCCACATCGGCATCGAGGACCAGGACTTCCTCGTCGAGGCGATGAACGTGTCGCGCTACCTGCTGCCACACGTGCTCGCCCTCTCCACGTCGTCGCCGTTCTGGCAGGCGCGGCGCACGGGCCTGAAGTCGTACCGCAGCATCGTCTTCCGGAATTTTCCGCGCACCGGCGTGCCGCCCATCCTCAGCTCCTACTCCGACTACCAGGAACTGCTCGGCGTGCTCGTGAAGACGGGCTGTGTGCCGAACGGCTCGAAGATCTGGTGGGACGCGCGCCCGCATCACGCCTATCCCACGCTCGAGTTCCGCGTGTGCGACGTCTGCACCCGCGTCGACGAGGCGGTCTGCCTCGCCTCCATCCTCCAGGCGATCGTCGCGAAGATCTGGAAACTGCGCCGCGACAACCTCACGTTCCGGCTCTATCCGTCGGCGCTCATCGAGGAGAACAAGTGGCGCGCAGTCCGCTTCGGCCTCGACGGCAACATGATAGATTTCGGCCGCGAGCAGGAGCAGCCTGCCCGGGAGCTGATCACCGAGATGCTGGAGTGGTTCGTGGACGACGTCGTGGACGAGCTGGGCAGCCGCCGAGAGGTGGAATACGCGTTCGAGATCATGCGGGGCGGTACCAGCGCCGACCGCCAGCTCGCCACCTACGATCGCACCGGCGACCTGCGCGCCGTCGTCGATCGCCTCGTGGCCGAGACGGCCGACGGCGTGAGGCCGGAGATCGTCGCCGCCTTCACCGATCGCGCGCTCGAGGGCAAGGCGTACCCGATCACCATCCTGGGCGACGGACGGAACACGCCGCCGGTCGGCACGCGGACGGTCTGATGTCGCCGCATCGTCAGCGCCGCCCCGTCATCGGCATCCCCACGCAGACCCTCCAGAGCCTCGGCGGCGTCTCCAGCGAGATTCCGCCGTCGTGGGTCATGAGCCAGCGCTACATCCTCACGCTCACGGCGGCGGGTGCCATCCCCTGGATGATCCCGCTGGTGGACGAGGACACGCTTCGCGGCGTGTACGAGGAGCTCGACGGCGTGTTCCTCCCCGGCGGCGCCGACATCGATCCCGCGACGTACGGCGCCGAGCCGCACCCGCTCTGCGACAGGACGGACCGCGATCGCGATCGGGTCGAGGTCTCGCTCGCGCGATGGGCACTCGACGAGGACAAGCCGGTGCTCGGCGTCTGCCGCGGCATGCAGCTCATCAACGTCGCCGCCGGCGGGTCGCTGTACCGCGACCTCGCCGACGAGTTCCCCGGCTCCATCAAGCACGACTATTTCCCGTACAGCGGGCAGGGCTTCACGCGTGACTACCTCGCCCATGACGTCAGCGTCGTGGCGGGATCGCGCCTCGCCGGCCTCGTCGGCGTCGGCCCGTTGCGCGTCAACAGCATGCATCATCAGGGCATCAAGGAGATCGGCGCGGGTTTGCACGCCACCGCCTCGGCCCCCGATGGCCTCGTCGAGGCGCTCGAGGGTGACGACGACGGGTATCTCTTCGCCGTGCAGTGGCATCCCGAGGCGCTCACGGACAGCGACGTGCGCACGCGCCAGCTGTTCGAGGAATTCATCGAGGCGGGCGCCGCATGGCGCCTCGTGCACGGGTGAGGACGCGGCACCCGGTGCGCGCATGAAACTGGAACCTGTCAAGGGAAAGAAGGCCATCCGCCTGCGCGGCCAGGACGCGCGGATCGACACGTCGCTCCGCGAGCAGGAGCTCGAGAAGCAGACGGCAAAGTACACCGACCGGATCTCTGAGCTGCAGCGCGTGCTCTACGCGGACGGACGCTACGCGCTGCTCATCGTGCTCCAAGGCCGCGACGCGTCGGGCAAGGACGGCACCATCCGCAAGGTGT
>JBDTYL010000427.1:0-1816 GCA_040005695.1 bacterium
TTGGGGCGCGGGAGGCTGGGTGGTGCACCAGAACACCGACCTCTGGCGCGCCACCACACCCATGGATGGCCCGTCGTGGGGCGCATGGCCGGTTGGCGGGGCGTGGTTGATGACGGCGCTCTGGGAGCACTACCGCTTCTCCGGCGACGACGCCGACCTCCGCGCCATCTATCCGCTGCTCCGCGACCAGGTGCGCTTTCTCCTCGACGTTCTCGTGCCGCATCCCACAAAGAGATGGCTCGTGACTGCGCCATCAAACTCGCCGGAAAATTATCCGGGGTGGCCCGGCAACACTTCGTTCTTCGACGAGGTGAGTGGCATCGAGCTCTCGGCGTACACCATGACGGCGGGCCCCACGATGGACACGCAGATCATTCGCGAAGTCTTTCGCGAGTTCGAGGACGCGTCCACGCGCGTTGGCGCCGACAGCGCGATGCGCGACGAGACCCGGCGCGCTCGGCTGCGGCTTGCGCCCGAGCAGATCGGCAAGCACGGGCAGTTGCAGGAGTGGCTCGACGACTGGGACGAGATCGAGCGCGAGCACCGGCACCTGTCGCCGCTGTGGGGACTTTACCCGGGACGCGAGATCACGCCCGAAGGAACGCCAGCGCTCGCCGCTGCGGCGGCGGTGACGCTCGCGCGCCGTGGCACGGGCGGATGTGGCTGGTCGTACGGTTGGAAGATGGGTCTTCAGGCACGGCTGTACGACGGACAGAAGTCGCTCGACCAGTTCCGCGCGCTGCTCACGCGGTCGTCGTTGCCGAATCTCTTTTCGCTGTGCGGCAAGGCGCTCCAGATCGATGCGAACCTCGGCGCGGCGTCGTCCATCGCGGAGATGCTCGTGCAGTCGCACCAGGAGGCGATCCATCTGCTCCCGGCGCTGCCGGCCGAGTGGTCGAGCGGGTCCGTGCGTGGGCTGCGCGCGCGGGGCGGCTACGTGGTGGATCTCGACTGGTCGGGCGGTGCGCTCAGCCGCGCGGTGATTCACGCGAGCCGCGCGACACGATGCGTCGTTCGGGCGCAGGGTCTTTCGACCGTGACGCAGGGCGGTCGTGCGGTGCGACTGGAACGCCGCGCGCCGGACACGGTTGCCTTCGATGTGGTAGCGGGCGGCGTGTACGAGCTTCGGTGACTTCACTACCAACGCGACGAAGGACCTGCGCCCGTCCGGGCACAGGTCCTTCGCTCGCAAAGGATGCGCGCTACTGCACCATTACTGGTAGAGCGCGGCCATCACCTGCTGAAGCAGCGTCGTCGGGACGTTGTTGAACCGAAGGCGGTCGGTGCCCGGGCTCACGATCGCGCGACGCTCGCTGCCGTCGCGGAGGCGGTAGTACACGTACTGCGACTGCCCGTTCGGGACGACTCGCGACACGGTGTAGCCGTTGCGCCGGAAGATGCCGCCCAGGATGTCCGCGCCCTCGTTGGTGCCGTAGCGCTTCTTGTACTGGCCCGGTGGCATTTGGCCCGGCTTCTTGGCGAGACCGGGCGGTACGCGGCGTCCTCCGTCACGACGCTCGTCACCACCACGATCGTAGCGGCCCTCACGCCCGTCGCGGCCTCGAAGCACGTCACGCCCATCACGATCGCGGGTGACGTCGCGCGGGTCGCGGACGCGGACCACCTCGCCGGTCGAAGTACGAACCTCGCCACCATCACGCTTGCCGTGATTGTTCCCCTTGTCGTGCCCCTTCCCCTGCGCGTGGGCCGATCCTGCACCAAGAACGAGCGCAGCGATCGCAATGCCTGCAAGGCGACTATGTGTACGCATAAGAAGACTCCAGCGTGATGGGATGAGCGAGGAGGTCCCCGCTAC
>JBDTYL010000428.1:0-6424 GCA_040005695.1 bacterium
TTATGCCTTCGTCGTGAACGGCAAGCAGTGGATGGCCGATCCCACCGCGCCGCGGTCGTCGGGTGACGATTTCGGCCTGCCCAGTAGTGCGCTGGTCGTGGAGGACAGCACCAGGTGATCAAGCGTACGTCTCGCAGTCTCATGATGGTCGTCGCACTCGCCAGCTCGGTCGCCTCGGCGGGCGCGCAGGACCCGCGCATGCCGGCCAAGCTCGATTCGCCGTCGCAGGCCGCGATCAAGGCGATCGTGGACTCCGCGAAGGCGCAGGGCATTCCGATCGAGCCGCTGTACCAGACGGTCGCCGAGGGCCAGGCCAAGGGCGCTGATGGTCCGCGCATCGTGACGGCCGTGCGCAACCTCTCGCTCGAGATGGCGAGCGCGCACAAGGCCATGGGCACCGTCGCCACAGTGGACGAGCTCAAGGCCGCCGCGTCCGCGATGCATGCCGGCGTGCCGGCCGTGGAACTCGGCAAGTTGAAGAAGCAGAGCCGACTGCGCTCGCTCGCCACGCCCTTCACCGTGCTGGCCGATCTCGTGTCTCGTGGCGTGCCCGTGACTACGGCGGCGAACGCCATCCGCTCGCTCATGGGCGCCGGCGCGAAGGATCAGGACATCAACGACTTCCAGCGCAACGTGAAGGTCGACATCGACCAGGGTGCGCCGCCCGCGGCGGCTGCGGAAACGCGTGCCAAGAGTACGCAGAAGCCCGACAAGCCGGACCAGCCGGAGCAGGTGGATCGGTAACATCGACGGCACAGCACGAGGCGGGCCGGCACTCCAGTGTCGGCCCGCTGTCATTTCGCGCTTGTACGGCCATGGATTCGTTGCCCCGCACACCGCGCCGCCGCCCGGGTGGCACCATGACCACGTCTCACGCCTCCGTTACATTTCCACCCTTCGCCCAGTTGGCGCTGGTCGTCGTCGCTCCTGAGGATTCATGCTTCGTAACACGCTGCTCTACCTCTCGAATCAGCCGCGCGTCTTCAAGTTCGTGCGCAACAACCGCCTCGCGAAGCACTTCGCCAGCCGCTTCGTCGCCGGCGACACGGTCGAGGAGGCGCTGGCCGCCGCCCGCGAGTTGAACGCGAAGGGCATCACGGTCTCCCTCGACCTGCTTGGCGAGAGCGTGTACACGGAGAAGGAGGCGCGCGCCGCGCGCGATCAGTACCTCGAGCTGCTCGACCGGATCCAGGACGCGAAGCTCCAGGCCAACGTGTCCGTGAAGCTCACCGCGATGGGCCTCGACATCGACCACGAGCTGTGCATCGCGATCATGCAGGACATCCTCGGCCGCGCGCAGCAGCACGGCAGCTTCGTGCGCCTCGACATGGAGTCGAGCGCCTACACGGATGTCACGCTCGCCCTGTTCGAGGATCGCCTGCATCCCGCCTTCAAGGCCAACGTCGGCGTGGTGCTGCAGAGCTGCCTGTACCGCACGTTCGCCGACGTCGAGCACATGAACGCGCTCCAGGCGCGCGTGCGCATCTGCAAGGGCGCCTACAAGGAGCCGCCCGCCGTCGCGTACCCCGACAAGAAGGACGTGGACGCGAACTACGTGAAGTGCCTGCACGAATTGATGCTCAAGGGCAATTACCCCGGCATCGCCACGCACGATCCGGCCATCATCATGGAAGCGAAGCGATGGGCGAAGGAGCAGGACATTCCCCTCGACCGCTTCGAGTTCCAGATGCTCTACGGCGTGCGACGCGACCTGCAGGAGGCGCTCGTGCGCGAAGGGTATCGCGTGCGCTGCTACGTGCCCTTCGGCACCCAGTGGTATCCATACCTCATGCGTCGCCTCGCGGAGCGCCCCGCGAACGTCGCCTTCATCACCGGCAGCGTCATCAAGGAGGCGCTGCACGGCAGCCGGTAGCGGACGGCTCATGCCCGGGCAGCATCTCCCCGCAGACCATTCGCGCGGCGACGCCAACACCATCGGCGGCTACGCGGCGGTGCACGGCCGGCCGGCCGCGTTCGAAGGCACTGACGGACTCTCGTACAGCGTCGAGATCGTCACGTCGCCCACGGGCGACGCGCGGAACACGTGGGCCGCGTACCTGCTCTTCGTGCAGTGGGGCCGTATCGGCGCCACGTCGCCAAGCGGCCACCTCGAGACCGACTACCTCGCCGAGGCGGATACCGAAGTCGATGCGCGTGCTCTCGTGGCCGCGCTCTCGCTCGGCCAGGTGCGCGGCGTGCTGCATGCGCTCATCGCGGCGCGCGCCGGCGGCGCGCCGTCGCGCCGCTGGTTCGACGTGATGCACGATGAACCGGACGCCGGCGACGACGCATGACAAACACGCCGCCGATCGAGGGGGTCGTGCTCAATGGGACGGGTGGCATCTGGCACGTGCGCCGCGATGACGGCACGACAGTCGAGGCGTCGCTGCGTGGCCGCGTGAAGAAGAGCAATTCCGGGAAGCGCGCGGATGGGTCGCTGCGGCGCGATACCATCTCCGCCGCCGCACAAACGCTCAAGCTCACCATCGGCGACCGCGTGGTGCTCGAACAGGACGACGCCGAAGGCCAGTCCGCCATCTCGGCCATCCTGCCGCGCCGATCCCAGCTCGCGCGGCGGAATCCCGGCGGCGGCCACGGCGAACGCATCGTGGCGGCCAACGTGGACCAGGTGGTCGTCGTGTTCGCCGCCGCCAATCCCGAGCCGCACCCCCGCATGCTGGATCGCTTCCTCGTGATCGCCGAGGCCAACGAGCTCGCGGCGCGCATCGTGATCAACAAGGTCGAGCTGGTGGGCGGCGTGGCGGCGGCACGGACGCGGTGGCTGGACTACGAGCGCGCCGGGTACACCATCCACTACACCAGCGTGAAGGAACGCGAAGGCCTGCAACCGCTGCATGACGCACTCGCCGGCATGGTCAGCGTGCTCACGGGTCCGTCGGGAGTCGGCAAGTCGTCGCTGCTCAACGCAATGTTCGCCGGCCTCGACCTCCGCGTGGGCGAGATCAGCGAGTCGGTGAACAAGGGCCGTCATACGACGGTGGGTGGCTTCCTGCACCCACTGCCTGGCGCCGACGGCGGCTACGTCGCGGACACACCAGGCCTTCGCGAAGTGGGGATGTGGGCGCTGTCTCCCACGGAACTCGATCAGTGCTTTCCGGAACTGCGGCCACATCTCGATACCTGCCGCTTCGCGGATTGCCGACACAGCGTGGAACCGGGCTGCGCGGTGCGGGATGCCGTGACCCGTGGGGACGTGAGCACGGCCCGGTACGACAGCTTCATCAAGCTGCGCGAGGAGCTGGAAGGGGTGAAGCCGAGCCGTTGATCGCGCGCTACCAGCTGCCGCGTTCCCCCGCCACCTCGATCACCTTCGCGATGCGATCGGCCGCGTGCCGCCAGTTCGCCTGCACGGCGTGCTGGGCCGCATCCGCCTCGCCCCTGTCGATCGCGTCGATGATCGCGTCGTGCTCGGCGACGGATGCCTTGATGTCGCTCGTGAGCATGCTGATGTACATGCGGATGTAGCGCTCCGCCTGTGGCTTCACGCTGTCGTGCATGGCAATCAGGCGTGGACCGGCGCATGCCTCGACGATCTTGCGGTGCAGGCGTTCGTCGGCCTCGTAGAGTCGTCCATGATCGACGGGTGCGGCGCGACCGGTCCTCAAGAATTCGGCATTGAGCGCCTTCATTTCCTTCGTCAGCGCGCGGCGCTCGGGAACCGGAAGGCCGGCGGCCCATCGTGCGCCAAGTCCCTCGAGCTCACCCACGATGTTGAGCAGTTCGTGTACGTCCGCCCGCGTCAGTGGCGCAACAGTGAGCCGCGCCTGTTGCGCGCCCGGTGCGCCGACGACGAAGCCTTCCTGCTGCAGGCGCTGCAACGCCTCGCGCACGGGAGTCCTGCTCACGCCGAGTCGCGTGGCGACTTCCGTCTCGACCACCCGGCTGCCTGGCGCGAGCAGGCCCTGCACGATCAGGTCGCGGAGGCGCTGGTACACCTGCTCCGGGCGCGAGCCGTGTGGCGCATCGGAAGCTGCGTCGGTGGCCACGGAACGCGCTCCCTTGGTGGGGACGGGGCGTGGACTGGAAGTGGTTCGGCGGGCGGGCATGTGCGGTGGGGTGAACGGACAAGCGGAATATAGGGCAAGTGGCTTCGCATCGCTCCGGCGCGCGGATGTCGCACACGCACCGGCTCGACACGGGCGATCCGCCGCTCCATCATTGCGCATGACCGACTACCTGCACCTACGCGTGGACACGACGCCGAGCGGCGTCCGCACCATCGTCCTCGACCGCCCCGACCGACTCAACGCGGTGAACGACGCGCTCGCCTTCTCGGTGGGCGACGCACTCGCCGATGCCGCGGCCGACGACGCGGTGCGCGTCGTTGTCATCACCGGGGCGGGCCGCGCCTTCTGTGCGGGTCTCGACCTGGCCGAGCCGCCGGCGCTGCCGCAGGCCACGCGCGCCGACCGCCTGGATCCGTACGCGTGGGTGGGAACGTGGGTGCAACGTGTGGTGGCCTGCGAGAAGCCGGTCATCGCCGCCGTGAATGGGCCCGCGGCAGGCGCTGGGTTCGGTCTCGCGCTCGCCTGCGACATCAGGATCATCGCGCAGTCGGCGAAGCTCACCGCCGGCTACGTCCGGCGCGGCCTGAGTCCGGACGCCGGCGTGAGCTACTTCCTGCCACGTCACGTCGGACTGGCGCGCGCGTCGGACATCCTGCTCAGTGGGCGCGACGTGGATGCGGCAGAAGCACTGCTCATCGGCCTCGCGACCCTGGTGGTACCCGACGATGAGTTCCCGGGGGCCGTGGCCGGCTACGCGGCGCGACTGGCGCAGGGTCCGCCCATCGCCCAGGCACTCACGAAGCGCCTGCTCGTGCAGAGCTTCGACAAGCCACTCGACTTTGCACTGCGCGACGAGCTCACGCAGATCAAGGTCTGCTTCGCGACGAGGGACGTCGCCGAGGCGATCTCCGCGTTTCGTGAGAAGCGCGTTCCCGCCTTTCAGGGACGCTGAGCGGCGCTACGCCGCGGCCTTTTCTCCGGCAGGGACGACGACATCGCTGTCGCGCGCGACGGTGATGATCGCCACGCCGGCGAGAATCACCGCGGCCGCGAGCATCGTGCGCATCGACACTGGCTCATTCGCGATGGCCCAGCCGAGAATCACGGCCACCACGGGGTTCACGTACGCGTACGTCGCTGCCTTGGCCGCGGTGGTGTGGGCGAGCAGGTAGAAGTAGGCGGTGAACCCGATGAGGGAGCCGAACGTGACGAGATAGAGAAAGCCGAGCAGCGAGCGTGCCGATGCGTGGGCGAGATCGAGTCGTGCCAGCTCGCCCGTCACGAGACCCGCCGCGAGCAGGAGCGCTCCGCCGGCGATCATCTGTGTCGCGGCCCCATTGCCGCCGGAGCTCGCGCGGGGCGCATGCTTGGTGAAGAGCGAGCCCGCCGCCCAGCTCAGCGACGCAAGCACCAGAACCATCGCACCCACGACGTCGATCTCGCCGTGTGCGTGTAGTGCGTCATGTCCCACGAGGAGGGCGAGCCCAGCCAGCCCGAGCCCGAGTCCCGCGAACACGAGCCCCGGCGGGCGTCGTCCCCCCGGTCGAAACCAGTCCAGCAGCACCATCCACAGCGGCACGATCGCCACCAGCAGCGCGGTAATCCCCGACGGCACGCGTTGCTCGGCCCACACTACGCCGCCGTTGCCGCCAACGAGCAGCAGCAGCCCGCTCACGAACCCGGTACGCCAGTCGAGGCGCGTGGGGCCCACGGACGGCGATCGGATCCGTCCCCACGCCAGCAGGATCCCGCCGGCAATCGCGAAGCGTGCGCCCGCCATGAGGAAGGGCGGCAGCGTCTCGACGGCGAACCGGATGGCCAGGTACGTCGAGCCCCAGACGATGTAAACGGCCGCAAATGCGGCGATCAGCCGACCACGCATCGAGCAAACATAGCGGGGCGGAGGAGTGACGCGACGCGGACACCGCCCACTTGCATAATCGGTTCAATTGATGTATAGTTGTCATGTAAATTAAATGAGGCTCGCTACATGACTTCGGCCCTGCTCGCCATGTCCACGTCCGTCGGAGATGCCTCCGAGGCGCCGGGCGTGGCTCTCCACGTTTCCAACTCCACTGCGGCGGACCCGGCGCGCGATGTCGCCTTCGAGCGCGAAGCGCTTCCGTGGCTCGACGACGTGTATCGCTTTGCGCTTTCACTCACCCGCGACGAAGCCGATGCGGACGACGTGGTGCAGGAGACGTATCTCCGTGCGTATCGCTCCTGGCACACGTTCATTCCGGGTACGGAATGCCGGCGCTGGCTGTTCACGATCTGTCGCAACGTGTTCCTGCGGTCGCGCGAACGGCAGCGCCCCACGGTCGACCTCGAGGATGGCGAGCAGGATGCCGTCGCCGCAGGGTCCGTCTATGCCGCGGCGCGTGAGAAAGGCTATG
>JBDTYL010000429.1:0-3895 GCA_040005695.1 bacterium
TGGATCCGCGCGCATCCCGGGCGCTTCACGTATGATCAGGGATTCACGGGCACGACCTTCCTCAAGATGCTGATGTATTTCGAGGGGGGCGGCGCGGCGCGTTTCGCGGGCGGCTTCGACTCGACGCGCTACCTTGTCGCGCGCGATCGGGCCTTTGCATGGCTCGACTCATTGCGACCGGCGCTCTGGCGCGGCGGCGCGACGTATCCGCCCGACGTTGCCGCAATGCACCGTCTCTTCGCGAACGGCGAGATCGATTTCTCGATGTCCAACAACCAGAACGATGTCGTCCCGAAGGCACGCCAGCACGTGCTGCCCGAGACGGCACGGGCCCTCGTGTTGCGAGATGGGACGATCGCCAACAGTCATTACCTGGGTATTCCGTGGAACGCGCCGAACGCGGCGGGTGCGATGGTCGTCGCCGATTTCCTCCTCTCGCCCGCGGCGCAGCTGGAGAAGCAGCGACCCGAGGTCTGGGCCGATGGCACGGTGCTGGACGCGCGGCGATTGCCGGCGGCGTGGCGGGCGCGGTTCGATGCACTCGAGCTGGACCCTCGCCAGGTGCCGCGTGACACGCTGGCGAAGTACGCTCGACCCGAAGTGTCGCCACGCTACCACGAGCGGCTTGCGGCCGACTGGCGAACGCACGTGCGCGCCGCGGTTCCGCTACGGCCGGTGAGCGGGCAATGAGCGGGGGCGCAAACCAGCACGCCAGCCGCGGTGGCCTCGCCGGTGTCCTGCTCGCGCTGATCGTCGCGGCGCCCGTGCTGGCCGGCATCGGCTACGCCGCCGCGGCGAGCGTGGGGCTCCTCGGCGCCGGTGCCGGCGTCGCGTCCACTTCCCGCATCACACGCGTGCTCACCGATCCGGCCACGTGGGCGGGGGTGGTCTGGAGCATCGGCGTCGCGGCGCTGGCGACCGGCATCGCGACAGGCGCGGCCGTCGCCTTCGCAGTGGTGTTTCGGGGCTCACGCGTGTCCGACCGTCTCGGTCTCGCGCTCGCCGCCCTGCCCCTTCCACTGCCGCAGCTGGTTGCGGCGGCGCTTGGCGTCTGGGTCCTGGCGCAGGGTGGCCTGCTCGCGCGGCTCGCCTTCGCTGCCGACTGGATCTCCGCGCCGTCAGACATGCCTGCCCTGGTCTACGACCGCTGGGGGGTCGGTCTCGCACTGACGATGGCATGGAAGGAGGCGGCGTTCCTCACGGTCGTGGCAAGCGCCCTTCTCGCGACGCGAACGCACGCCGCGGAAGAAACGGCGCGGACCCTCGGCGCAAGTGGGTGGGCGACGTTTCGACGCGTGACGTGGCCCGTGCTGTGGCGAGGCCTGCTGCCCGCGGTGCTGTCGGTGTTCATCTTCGTCGCCGGCAGCTACGAGGCCGCCGCGCTGCTTGCGCCGAGTGCGCCGCTGGCACTGCCGCTGGCCATCGCCGATCGTGCGGCGGACCCTGATCTCACCCGCCGCGGCGACGCCTACGTGCTCGCCCTGTTGCTGCTGGGGATTGCCGTCATCGCGGTCGCAGCGCACGAGTGGGCGCGCGCGCGATGGGAACCGCTCGCCGAGTGAACGCCGGCGTCGCGGGATCCGCCTCGCGCCCCCGCACCGCGATGCGCGCGGTGCTTCTCGTCCTCCTGGCGTTCACGAGCGCGGGTCCCCTCCTCCTGTTGGTGGTGCAGTCGCTCGGCGGAAGCTGGTTCTTTCCTGCGCTGTTACCCATGGATTGGTCGCTCGACGCGTGGCGGTTTCGCGCCGGTGGCGACGCCATCCTCCGAGCACTCGGCACCAGCCTCGCCCTTGCCGTGACGACAGCGATCCTTGCCTGTGCGGTTGCGATCCCGTTGGGCCGGTCACTGGCGCGACTTCGTGGGTGGCCGCGACACCTGGCGGCCGCCGCCGCGTTCCTCCCCGTCGCCGCACCCCCGCTCGCCCTCGGCACGGGACTTCAGGTCGTGCTGCTTGGGCTGGGCCTCGGCGGCTCACTCGCCGGCGTGCTGCTCGCGCACTCGGTGCCGGCGATCGGCTACCTGACCCTGCTCTTCCTGGGCACCTTCACCCTGTTCGACGCCCGCGTGGAAGACGAATCGCGCACCCTTGGCGCCACGCGCGCGCAGACCTGGCTGCGCGTCACGCTGCCGCTGCTCCGCCCGCAGATCGCGGAGGCGCTGATCGTCGGCTTCCTCGTGTCGTGGACGCAGTTCGCACTGACGCTCGTCGTCGGCGGCGGCGAAGTCCGCGCGCTTCCCATCGAGGTCTTCGCGTACGTCCGCTCCGGCCAGGATCAGCGAGCGGCCGTTGGGGCATTGCTCCTCGTGATTCCACCTGCGGCTGCGTTCGTCGCCTTGCGATGGGCTGCGCGTCGCACCGTCGTGGCACTCTCGTGAGTCACATGGCGTCGCGCCCAGCCTCGGGACATGCGCTGCATCTTCACGGCGTCTCGCTGCAGTTCGGCGATGGACGCGGCATCACCGGGCTCTCGCTCAGCGTCGCGGCCGGGGAGCGGGTCGTCGTGCTCGGGCCGTCGGGAGCGGGCAAGACATCGTTGCTCCGCGCCGTGGCGGGCCTCACCTCCATAGACAGCGGATCCGTGCGACTGGGCACCGTGGATGTCACGCACTTGCCGCCCGAACGCCGGGACATCGTGTACCTGCATCAGTCACCCGTGCTGTTCTCGCACCTGAGCGTTGACGAGAACGTCGCCTTCCCCCTTCGCGTTCGGGGAGAGCGCGGCCAGGCCGTCCACGCCCGCGTGAGCGCTGCACTCTCCGCGATGCGCATCGGTGAGCTCGGCGCCCGAGCGACGCACACGTTGAGCGGAGGCCAGCGTCATCGCGTTGCGCTGGCGCGCGCCATCGCGGGCCGCCCGGGGGCACTGCTCCTCGACGAGCCGCTGTCGGCGCTCGATCCCACGCTGCGCCATGAAGTACGGGAGGCGATCGTCGCGGCTCAGGAAGAGTATGGACCAGCGATGATGCTGGTCACGCACGACCTCGATGACGCGGGGCGCCTCGCGGACCGAGTGGCCGTGTTGCTCGACGGACGCATCGCGCAGGTCTCGACGCCGGCACAGCTTTTCGCGCGGCCAGCCACGCTCGCCGTCGCGCGCTTCCTTGGCCTCTACCAGGAGGTGCCAGGGCGCATCCGCGCGGACGGCGCGGTGGCATCGCCGCTTGGCGTGCTCGCGGCGGACGCACTGTACGCGACTCCGCTGGTCGCCGCGCAGGTGGTGGTCGCCGTGCGCGTCGAGGGACTGTACGTGGGACCGCCGGCCGAGGAAGCCGTCACGGGCACCGTCGTCGCGTTCCGGCACCGGCCGGGCGGGACCACCGCGGTCGTCCGTCTCGCCAGCGGCGATCAGGCGCTCGAGCTCGAGGCCACGATCCCCTCGCGTGACGCGTCGCCGAGCATCGGCGACGTGGTGGGACTGACCCTCGACCCGCGAACTCCGCTCGTCTTCCCCGCCGCCGCACCGTCATGTTCGACCTGATCCTGCGACCGCTGAAGGAACGGGCGCTCGCGCCAGTGACGCGGGCCATTGGGCGGCGCGTGTCTCCGATGACCGTGACCCTCGCCGGCTTCGTCGCGGGCATCCTCGCTGCGGTGCTCGTCGCGCGCGGTGCCTATCTGCCGGCGCTCACGCTCTGGCTCGTCAACCGCGTGCTGGATGGCCTCGATGGATCGCTGGCGCGCGCGCGAGGATCGCAGACGGACTTCGGAGGGTACGCCGACATCATCCTGGATTTCGTGGTGTACGCGGCCATCCCGATCGCTCTCGTCATCGCGTCGCCGAGTGTTTCCCTCGCGCTCGCCGCCCTCGTGCTGCTCGCGAGCTTCTACGTCAACGGGGCCTCGTGGATGTATCTCGCCGCGCTCCTCGAGCGGCGCGATCTCGGCGCGCGCGT
>JBDTYL010000430.1:0-8397 GCA_040005695.1 bacterium
CTGAGAAGGTCCGCGGCGCCCGGTCGCGACCGGGCGCCCGCCCGTCGCCGCTTACCTCAGGTTGGGGTTGGCTGCGAGCTCGTTGGTACTCACCGGGACGCACTTGCTGCGTCCGTTGAGGAAGCTGTTCGTGCCCTCCACGTTCCACCGGCGCAGGTCCCACAGGCGCCGACCTTCCAGCCAGGTCACCGAGCCACGCTCGGCCTGGAGCAGGGTCCATGCAGCAGGCGTGCTCGCCGGTGCGGCCACTGGCGCGAGACTGTAGAGCGCGCGCTCCTGATTGATGAGCACTGTCATGCCGGCAATGTCTCCACTGCGGAGCGCATTCTCGGCACGGAGCAGCAGCATCTCGGCGCCCTTGACCAGCGGGACGAGGCTGCCGAGGCTCGTGTACTTGGTCTGGCGGAAGAACTTGGTCTTGCCATCCTGGCCCGTCTGGATGGCGCCGGACGTCGTCTTCACCGTGTCCCACGGCGTGCGCGGATCCTTGAACACCGTCGCGTAGGCCGTTCCGAACACTGTCGTCTCGCGGCGCGTGATGGTCTGGTTCGCGAGGTCGTTGTTCTCGCGGCTGGTGTTGGTGGAGAAGATCGCGTTGAAGACGAACGTGTTCGGGACGAGCGCGGCGTCCGCGACGGCGCCGGGCCAGTTACCCTGCCACGCTCGCACGGAGGCGCGGCCGCCGAGCGCGGCGTTCGCGACGGTCGTGTTCTTCAGTGCCGTGGCAATCGTGAACGCGCGCGTGAACAGGCTCTCCGCCCGTACGAAGTAGACCGTGTCGCTCTGTGCCGCGCTGCCATCGATGACGCCGGTGCAGACGTTTTCGCCGAGGAGGCGATTGGCGAAACCGGCGTAGAGGTACGCGCGCGGCGTGTCTGCGTAGCTCTCGAAGTTGGCGCCCAGGACGCGCTGCATGCGCCGCAGGCCGTCCTCGGCGGACCACCGCGCCTGCTGCATGTTGGCCCAGTCGGGGTTGACGTCCTCCGGGCGAATGACGCCCGTGTAGAACTGCTGCTCGGCCGCGAAGTTGCCGGCTTCAGCCAGTTCGCCCGAGGCGAGTGCACCACGGTCGATGTAGTTGCCGACGGCGACGGACAGGTCGCCCGACATGCCGTTCACGAGCGCTGGCAAGGCGCTAACCACATCGAGCTGGGAATCCTGGAGCGGGCCGGGGTTGGTGACCTTGAGGTCGCAGCCCGCGGCGAGGGCGAGAAGGGACGCGCCCACGAGGCATCGTCCAAGCACTTGTCCATGTGTCATTGTCAGAAGCCCAGGCGGAGAGTCAGCGTGAACGACCGGGAGGTCGGGAACACGTAGTAGTCGCGCCGAGCGAAGGTGTCGTCGCGTTGATCGGAGCTTTCAGGGTCCGTACCGGTGTACTTGGTGCGCTTGTACAGGTTCCGCGCCGCGAAGACGAGCGCGCCGCTGCGTGCTCCGTAACGCAGGAGCCGCTCGGGCAGGTCCGCAGTGACCGACAGGCTGCGCAGCTTGAAGAAGTCCGCAGACTCCACCCAGTAGGCGTAGTCGCGGGGGAGCTTCGTGTTGATGGTGCAGCGCGCGCGTTCGAGCGCCGTGACATTCGCCAGGCCGGAGGAGTCTCCGGCGGCCGCCGTGCGCATCTTCGCCTGGACGTCGAAACAGGGCTGCCACGACGCCAGGTTGGCGTTCTGGTAGCCGATGGCATTCAGGTTGTGCCCACCCAGCTGCCATTCACCCTGCGCATCGAGGATGAAGCGACTGACGCGCACGCTCAGGCCGGGCGTCCAGATGCGCGTCGCGTACGCCGAGCCGAGGTACTGGTTGTCCTGCACGATCGGATTCGCGAAGTCGTCCGGGTTCATCACCTTCAGGCCGTAGTACGACGGCACCGGAAGCCCCTGCTTCACCACCGTGCGGCCGAGTGCGAAGATCGTGAGCGTCTGGCCATTCAGGTTGCCGGCTGCTGAATGGAGCGCCGTGAAGCCCACGCGCGCCGTGACGCCGACGCGGCTGCGGCGAAGGAGGTCTGCGGAGAGCTGTACTTCGTGACCCGAGTTGAGGAGCTCGCCGGCGTTGATGAGTTGCGAGCCGGCGAAGCCGAGCGACGGCGCCTGCTGTACGGGAATCAGCGCGTCGTACGTGTGCTGGTTGAAGTGCGTGTACTGGAGGTTGATGCGGCTGTCGAGGGCGGTGGCGTCGAAACCCGATTCCACTTCACGCGTGCGCTCCGGTCCGAGGGCCGCGTTGCCCACCTGGTTGGTGGCAAAGGCCGGCTTGCCGTTTTCCGCGGCAACGGGGGTCCAGGTGCGCACGGCGTCGAACGCGCCCGGCGCCTTGCCGGCGTCGCCCACGGCGGCGCGGAGCTTCAGTGTCTCCACGAAACGCTTGGGCCAGAACCCCTCGTCCGAGATGACGTACGAGGCGCTCACCTTCGGATAGGTCTGCAGGCCGAAGCTCTGGCCGAACGCGCTGTTGCCGTCGACGCGCGCGCCGACCGTGACGAAGAGGATGTCGCGCCAGCCTACCATCTCCTGGCCGAAGAAACCCGCGTTGATCACGCGCTGCTGCGAGACGTCCGTGATCTGGCGCAGCGCGCCGGAGATGAGCGTGGGGCCACCCGGACCGGCGAACTGGTCGGACTGGAGATCCGTCGAGTAGAGCCGGCTGTCGAACACCTGGCCGCCCACCGACGTGCTCGTGCTCCAGGCGCTCGCGACCTGCTTGCGATAGGTCGAGGCGAAGTCCGAAGAGAGAAACTGGCGCGTCCAGAGCGTCTCGAACAGCTGTCCGAGCGGCACGCGGATGTGGCCGAACGGGGTGAGGTAGCGGATGTCCGCGTTGTTGTAGTCGAAGCCGACGGACAGGCGGTTGGTCCACGCCTCGATCGGCTGGTAGCCGAGCGTGACTCCGGTGACGAAGTGGTTGGTGACGTTCGTGACGTCGGACGAGAACAGGCTGTCGTTGAGCACGCACACGACGGTGAGGTCCGTGCAGCCCGCGCCCTTGAAGTTCGACCCGGAGCCGCGCGAGATGTTCAGCACCGCGCCGTTGGCACTGTTGCCGTCCGGGAAACCCGACAGGGAATTGCGGACGATGGATTGGTTCACCTCGATCGTGAGGCCTTTCGCCGGCTTGAAGCCGAGGTTCGCCCGCAGGCTGCGGCGCCACGAGCCGCTCTTGCGCAGCACTCCTTCCTCGTTGTCGGCGTTGCCGGAGAGGTCGTATGTGGTGCCGCCGGCGGTGCCGCCGCGCACGCCGAGGCTGAAGCGCGAGATGGGACCGTTGCGCAGCCACGTACCGCTTGCCGGACACGTCGGGTCCTGGAACTTCGTACCGTCGCCGATGGCGCGAATGCCGTCGCACTTGTTGAAGAAGAGCCCCGTGGAATCCGACTCCGGCCCCATGTGGCCCATGTTGTTGAAGCCCGTCGTGGTGCTGGCCTGCCACCGCGCCGCGCCGTCCTGGCCGTGCTTCGTGAAGATCTGGAGCACGCCGCCCGACGCCTCGGTGCCGTAGAGCGTCGTGGCCGCAGGGCCCTTGATGATCTCGATGTGGTCGATGTCCTCGGCCGCGATGTCGTTCAGCGGCGAGGCGAACTGGCGGCCGCCGACGTTCGTGGGGGTGCGGCCGTTGAACAGCCGAACGCCGTCAACATAGATGAGCGGGCTGTTGCCCTGGCTCACGCTGTTCACGCCGCGCAGGCGGATGGTGCCCCCGATACCGGGTTGGCCCGAGTTGGCGAGCACCGTGACGCCCGGTGTGCTGCCGGCGAGCAACTGCTGTGTGTTCACCGCCGCCGATCGCGCGATCTGCGCAGTGTCCACGGTGGCCATCGCCGTGCCGACCGACCGGCGCTGCTCCTCACCCGTGGCGGTGACGACGACGCCGGTCAAGGTGAGTGGCGCGCGCGTGAGCGTGAAATTCGCCTGCACCGTGCCGGATGCCGGCACCTGCACCGTCTGGTCCTGCGACGCGTACCCGATGTACTGCGCCCGGATGGGCACCGCACCCGCATCAACGGCGCGCAACGTGAACACGCCGCGCGCGTCGGCCAGCGCGCCGATGCGCGTGCCCGGAATCGTGACGCGAGCGCCTTCGATCGGCGCGCCGGAACCGCGCTCGACCACGGTGCCCGTGATGGTGCCGGTTGCCTGTGCCTGAACGTACGCCGGCATGCAGACCACGAGGGCGAGCGTGAACCATCGCGCGCCTGAAACCTTCGGTTGCCTCATGAAATGTCCCTGCGGACTGGAGTGGAGGTGGTGTCGTGCATTTCAGGTGCGGGGCAGACGCAAGCGCTACCAGCCGCGTACTTCGCCGTCGCGCCGCGGATCGGTGGCACCGACCCAGGTGTTGCCGACCCGCTGAATGACAGAGACGCCGCCGAATCCCATGTCCACGGGGGGCGCGATGGCGACGTCATAGCCGAGTCGTCGCGCCTCGGCATACACGGCCTCGGCGAACCCGTCTTCCATGCGCAGCTGCGCGCCAGAACCCGGGATCATGCGCGGCATGCGCAGCGCCTGCAGGGGATCGAAGCCGTAGTCGAGCAGGTAGACGATGGTGCTCACGATCGCCGGCGGAATGGCCGGCGAGCCTGGGCACCCCACGACGATCTCGACACGCCCGTCACGCAGCACGATCGTGGGCGCGATGGTGGACGCGGGAATGCGATACGGGCCCGGCGCATTGGGGGCGGCCGCGTCGCGCGAGAAATTGAACAACGCGCTGTTCAGGAAGACGCCGTCCACCCACGTCCCCGTGCCGAACGCGAGACCGAGCGTGTTCGTGACCGACACGGCGTTCCCCTCCGCATCGACGACGGACATGTGCGTCGTCTCGGCCGTGGACCCGTCGCCCGGTGCGCCCTCCTGCGCGGGTCGCAACGCGGGCACGGCCGCCGGTGCGGCCGCGAGGGCAAGGCACTCGCCCGTGGGCGCCACGTCAAACGGCCACGGATTGCCCGCGGCGAGCCGTCCCGTCACCGGAGCCTCCACGTGAGCGGCGCGCGTGGCGGCGAATCCGGTGCTCGTGAGGCCGGCCATCGGCACGCCGACGCGCGACGGATCACCGATGGCGGCGTCGCGGTCAGTGACGGCCACGCGCATCGCACCGGTGAGCACGCGGAATGCCGCGGGCGAGCGGCTCGGCAAGCCCAGCGCGGGCAGCGCGTGGTCGGCGAGCAGGTTCAGTGCCTCGACGACCTGCACGCCGGACTGCGGCGCCGCCGCGGCGAGCACGACGCGACCGTGGTAGACAGTGCAGACCGGACGCGTCCACACCGGCTGGTACGCCGCGAAATCGGCGCGTGAGATAGTGGACCCGCCGGTCTGCAGCGCCTGCACGATGTCGTCGCCAATCGCGCCTGAGTAGAAGACATCGGGCCCCTCGGCGGCAATGCGGCGGAGCGTAGCGGCAAGTTCCGCCTGCACGAGGTGATCGCCCGCCTTGAGCGGTTTGCCGCCGGGAAGGAAGAGACGGCTCGCACCCGACGCCGAGAGCTTGTCGACGCTCGCGGCGATCTCGCGCGCAAGCAGTCCGTTCACCGTGATGCCTTCTGCAGCCAGACGAATGGCCGGCTCGAGGACCACCGACCGCGGCAACCGGCCGAATCGCGCGTGCGCGGCGAGAAGTCCGCGCACGGCACCGGGAATGCCCACGCCGCGCGGCGAGATGCTGGTACCGAGGGCGCGCAGGCCGGTGTCCGGCACGCCGCCGGAGGCACTGTAGAAGTCGAGGTACTCCGCCCGATGGGCCTTCGCATCCCAGTAGAGCAAGCCGCCGCCCGCGCCCGCGCCGCTCATCATCGGCTCCGTGACTCCGAGTGCGAAGGCGGTGGCGACCACGGCATCCGCGGCGCTGCCGCCGCGCCGCAGCATTTCAAGCCCCGCCTCGCTCGCGTATGCGTTGCCAGCGGCTACCATGCCCTGGCTCCCGACGGCGCGCTTTCCAGTGTCGGGGCCGTCGGGGGCAACTGGCGCCACGCGGGCACAGGCGGTGAGCGCGACGGCCGCACTGGCGACCACCACGCGCGCGACGCGCGTCGCGGACGCGCGGAAATGCTTGGGAATGATCACGATCACCGGGTGGACAGCGTCGGTGTGACGAGCGGAGTGCGGCCTGGGGCAGGGAAGACTCACCCGCGGCGCAACGGGTGCGGCGCGCACTCGGCACCGCAAAACACGCTACGCACTCCGGAAGCAGATCGTTGTAGCGTGCACGACAGTTTTTTTTCGCCCGTGATCGCAGCGCGCGATCAAGCCCGCGCGATCATGGCGCCGATCCGTAGAACTTCGCACGCACTGCCCACAGCTCGGGGAAGAACTTCTGGTCGATCGTGCGGGCGAGATACTTTGCGCCGAGCGTGCCGCCCGTGCCACCCGTGAGTGGGCCAAGGACGCGCTCCACCAGCTGCACGTGCTTGAAGCGCCATTGGCCGAACTGCTGCTCGTACTCCAGCAGTGCCTCCGCCAGGAAGAACAGCGTCGTCGGACGGTCGCCGATGTAGAGCTGCTCGAGGTCGAGCTTCTGGGCGCTCAGGAGGTCGCGAAAAAGATCCTGGAGCGGCGGTCGCGCGAGCGCCCGCTGCACGACTTCCGGGATGGGGCCATGCTCCTGGAGCACGTGCATGAAGTGCGGCTCGCGGAGGCCGGACGCGGCCTCGATGGCCCGAAATTGCACGCTCTGCGATCCGCTCGAGCTGCCCAGGTGCTGCCGGAACTCCGCAAAGTGCTGCGGCGGCAGGGTCTCGAGGGCGGACAGCTGCGCGGAGACGATGCGCATGAGCGCGTTGATGCGTCCCATGCGGAACAATGCGAACTCCGCCTCGTGTTGTGTGAATGCGTCGACGAGCAGGTCCAGCTCGTGGAGGATTTCCTTGAACCACAGCTCGCTCGCCTGGTGCACGACAATGAACAGCAGTTCGTCGGGGTGCGGCGACCGCGGCCGCTGCAGGTCGAGCAGCGCGTCGAGCGCGAGGTAGGAACCGTAGGTGACTTCGGTCGCGTCGCTCAAAACGTGGAGACCTCCAGCGCGCCGATGTCGTCGACTCGCATCATCTCGGTGGTGTAGAAAGGCTCGCCGTAGCGCGTGCGGATGAGTGCCCCGTACGTGGCGGCGTAGTGCGTGATGACATCATAGAGCGGCTCGCCGGTGGGATAGACCTCGCCGGCCTGCGTGGCACCGTCGAACTGCGAGGCGTAGCACTGCACGGCCCGGAGCTTCCGCGCGAATTCCGCGCTGATGTCGACGACGAATGTGGGTCGCACGAAATCCTGCCGGTACGCGAGCGTGTGCACGATCTTGTGCGGCCGGTGTTTGGGCACGTCGGGCGCCACGCGGGCCAGGCCGGCCACGAAGCATGCGTCGCGCACGAGTTGCGCCGTGATGCGATGGTCGGGATGTCGTCCTTCCATGGCGGGCGCAATCACGACCCGCGGAGCGAGACGGCGGATCGCGCGGGCGAGCGCCTCGCGCGTGGCCGGCGTGTTCTCGATGGCGGCGTCGGGAAAGCCGAGGGTTTCCCTCACGCTCACGCCCAGCACGTCGGCGGCCGCCTCGGCCTCCGCCTGTCGGAGTGCGGCCGAGCCACGGGTACCCATCTCGCCCTGCGTGAGGTCGAGGATGCCGGTACGCTGGCCGAGCGTGGCGGCGCGGGCGAGCGTGCCGCCGCAGGTGAGCTCGACGTCATCGCGGTGCGCCGCGATGGCAAGAATGTGGACGGGCTCCGTGATCGGCATGCACTCGAATATGGCAGGTGGGGCCGGGGCGTGACAGCGCGGGTGAGCCGCGAGCCGTCAAACGGGGCAATAGCGAGCCGGCGGTCGACAAGCAGATCCTTCGCTTCGCTCAGGATGACAATGATTTCCCTCGCCCTCTCGCCCCCTCGCCCTCTCGCCGTCTCGCCCTCTCGCCCTCTCGCCCTCTCGCCCTCGCCCTCGCCCTCGCCCTCTCGCCCTCTCGCCCTCTCGCCCTCTCGCCCTCTCGTCCTCACTCATACCGAAGCGCCGTGACCGGATCCATCCGCGCGGCGCGCATGGCGGGGAGCATGCCGAACAGCACACCCGTGAACGCGCTGATGCCGAGTGCCGCCGCCACGCTGCCCCACGACGTGGAGGCCGGAATGGACGGCCACGCGGTACGCACGCCGATGGCCACCAGAATGCCGAGCACCAGCCCCACGGAAGCGCCGATGCCGGTCAGCGTCACGGCCTCGACGAGGAACTGCCACAGGATTGTCCACCGTGTGGCGCCGAGCGCCTTGCGGACGCCGATCTCCCTCGTGCGCTCGGTGACGGAGATCATCATGATGGCCACCACGCCGACGCCACCGACGAGCAGGCCGACCGACGACAGCGCGAGCCCGACGACGAAGAACGTGCCGAACAGCTTGTTGTAGATCGCCCAGAGGCGGTCCTG
>JBDTYL010000431.1:0-1851 GCA_040005695.1 bacterium
GGATTCGCGTTCAAGGGATCGGGCTTCTACCTCACCGACTACGGCAAGAACGCACATCGCGGCGAGGCACCGCCCGATGCGAAGACCGAAACGTCCACGAAGGAGGCGGGCGACACGGCGAAGGCGGACAGCGCGAAATCCGAGTCTCCGGGTGGTGGCGACGCCAGCAAGGGCGAGAGTACGAAGTCCGACAGCGGCAAGAGCGCGCCCGCTGCATCGGGCAGCGGATCGACCGCGAGTGAGGCGAAGGCCGAGCCGAAGAAGAGCGAGCCGAAGCCGGCGCCTGCGTCGCCCAAGCCGGGCGCCAGCGAGTGAGCACGGGTGCGGATGTCCTGCGGCGCGAGATCACACGTGCCGCGGTTGCGCTTGGTGCGCCGGACGATCTCGAGCCGCTGCTCGAGCGCCCGCGCGACCCGGCATTCGGCGACTGGGCGACCAACGTGGCGATGGTGCTCGCGAAACAGTTGGGCCAGAAGCCGCGCGACCTCGCCCAGCGGCTGATCGACACCATCGATCGCGCCGCGGCCGGTCTCGCGTCGGCCGAGATCGCGGGACCCGGATTCATCAACTTCCGGCTCGACGCGAGCACGGTTGCCAACGGCATTCGAGCGCTGGTAGCCGCGGGCCCGTCCTACGGCCACGCGAATGCGGGGGGCGGCAAGCCGGTCGTCGTCGAGTTCGTGAGCGCCAACCCCACCGGCCCCCTGCACGTCGGTCACGGCAGGCAGGCCGCGCTGGGCGACGCGATCTCCTCGCTGCTCGAATGGAGCGGATGGGCGGTGTCGCGCGAGTTCTACTACAACGATGCCGGCAACCAGATCGAGAACCTCGGGCTCAGCACGCAGGCGCGCGTGCGCGAGCAGCGCGGCGCGGCGCTGGCGATTCCGGAGGGCGGCTATCACGGCGCATACGTCGTGGAGATCGCGGAGCGCTACGCGCAGCAGCATGCGAGGGATGCCGACGGCACCGACCTCGACGCGATGCGCGCGTTTGCGGTGCAGGAGCTGCGCAAGGAACAGGACCTCGACCTGCAGGCGTTCGGCGTGGCGTTCGACACCTACTACCTCGAGTCGTCGCTCTACGAGGACAGCCGGGTGGAGAAGACCGTCGAGGCGTTGATCGCCAGCGGCCACACGTACGAGAAGGACGGCGCACTCTTCCTCCGCACCACCGAGTTCGGCGACGATCAGGACCGCGTGATGCGGAAGAGCGCGGAGAAGGGCGGCACGTATACGTACTTCGTTCCCGACGTGGCGTACCACGTCACCAAGTGGGAGCGCGGCTTCACGCGCGCGATCAACGTGCAGGGCTCGGATCACCACAGCACCGTCACCCGCGTCCGCGCCGGCCTGCAGGCGCTTGGCATCGGGATTCCGGTGGGCTATCCGGAGTACGTGCTGCACCAGCTCGTGACCGTGCTGCGCGGGGGCGAGGAAGTGAAGATCTCCAAGCGCGCCGGCAGCTACGTGACGGTGCGCGACCTCGTGGACGACGTGGGGCGTGATGCGGTGCGCTACTTCTTCCTCATGCGGAAGGGCGACTCGCAGCTCTCGTTCGACGTGGACCTCGCGCGGTCGCAGAGCGAGGAGAATCCGGTCTACTACATCCAGATGGCCCATGCGCGCCTGGCGGGGATCTTCCGCGTCGGCGGCATCGATCCCGCCACCGTGTCCGCCGACGGAGTGGACTTCGCGCAGCTGGCACTGGTGGAGGAGACGGAGCTGATGAAGGCGTTGCTCGATTTCCCGACGACGGTCGCCAATGCCGCCGAGGCGCTGGAGCCGCACCGGATCGCGACGTACCTGCATGACACGGCCGGCCGCATTCATCTCTGGTACCACAAGGCGCACG
>JBDTYL010000432.1:0-2012 GCA_040005695.1 bacterium
CGTTCGGCGGGATCGATGCCGCTCCACTTCAACAGATGATGCATCGCGATCACCTCGGCCACCACCGTGATGTTCTTGCCCGGGTTGAGCAGGATCGTGATGCGCGGGATCGGCACGCCAAGAATGTCGGTCGTCTCGCCGTCGAGGCCGGTGCGGTCCGCCTCGGCGCCCTGCTGCCATTCCACCAGCTGGACCACGACCTCGATGCGTTTTTGCTGGCGCACCGCGCGGATGCCGAAGATCGCCGGGATGTCCACCAGTCCCACACCGCGAATCTCCATGTAGTGCCGCTGGAGCTCATGGCCGCGGCCGATGAGCACCTCGGTGCCGCGCTTGCGCACCAGCACCAGGTCGTCGGCGACGAGGCGGTGCCCGCGCTCGACGAGGTCGAGCACGCACTCCGACTTGCCGATGCCGCTTTGCCCCACGAACAACAGCCCCACGCCATAGACGTCGGCGAGGGAGCCGTGCAGCGTGGTCTGCGGCGCGAAGTAATCCTCGAGCCAGGGCTTCACGCGGCTGTAGAACTCGTTCGTCTTCAGCGCGGAACGGAGGATCGCCACCTCGAACTTGATCGCTTCCTCCACGACTTCCACGGGCAGCTCGAGCCCCTTGGTCACGAACAGGCACGGGAAGGGAAACGAGAAGAACTTCTGCAGGTGCTCGCGCCGCGTGTCCGGGTCGAGCGACCGCAGGTACGTCACCTCGGTCTCCCCGAATACCTGCAGGCGCTCGGCGGGAAAGCGCGCGACGAAACCCGCGAGGGCGAGGCCGGGACTGGAGACGTCCGCCGCCGTCACGAGCCGATCGAGGCCCTCGGTGCCGGGCACGCGCTCGAGCTCGAGCAACTCGCGGAGTTGCTGGTACAGGGCGCCGACGGGAAGAGTGATCACGGGCGGTTCATCCATTACGGTGGGCGGAGTGCACGAGCGACAGGTGGCGTTCGGTCTCGACGGCGGCACGTGCCCACGTGAACGTCTCGGCGAAGGAACGCGCGTGCGCGCCGAGGGTGGCGACGAGCGCCGGGTCGTGTGCCAGCTGCGTCATCGCCGCCGCCATCGCCTTGATCTCCCCATGTGGTACGAGGAATCCCGTCTCCGCATCGCGCACCGACTCGCGGATCCCCGGGGAATTGGAGGCCACCACCGGCGTACCGCAGGCAGCCGCCTCGAGGTTCGTGATGCCCCACCCTTCCATCGGCGACGCGAACACGAGCGCCCACGCCCGCCGCAGCAGCGCGAGCTTCTCGCCCTCGTCGATGCGCCCAAGAAACCGCACGCGTCCGTGGAGGTCAAGCGCGGCCACGAGACGTTCCAGGGCCGGTCGGTAGTCGCCCGCTCCGGCAATTTCGAGCGTTGCGGTCGGGTGGTGCATCGCCGCGAAGGCCCGGATCACGAGGTGCACGCCTTTGTACTTCTTCAGGCGCCCGAGATACGCGAAGACGGGTTCGTCCGCACGCGTGCCCTCGCGTGGTGTGTAGGCGACGGAGTCGATACCAGGATAGATCACCTCGATGGTGTCGCGCGGAATGCCGCGCGCGGCGAGGTCGGCCGCGGTGCTCATGCTGATGGCCTGGAAGGGAACGCCGCGATAGGCGCGCCCCAGCGGCCGCTCGGCGAGCCAGACGGCACCCGCCAGCGGCGCGGCAAATTCCCGGAAGGCCGTTGACCCGAACAGGTGGGGCACGAGCGCCACCACCGGTGGGCCGTTCCAGCGTGGCGTGTACAGGGGCACCTTGTTCACGTCTTCCACAAGGAGATCGAATGGCGTGCCGGCGAGCTCGCGCTCGTAGTGCTTGCGCGCGTGAAACGGAAAGGTGTAGCGCGTACCGACGCGAATCACGCGGATGCCATCGAGCGTGGTGGTCGGCTCGCAGCCGGGCCAGCCGCCGCAGAGCAGCGTGACATCGTGGCCACCCGCGGCCAGCCGACCGAAGATCTCGTGCAGGTGGATCTCTGCGCCGCCGGCCTGCGGGTTGTCGCGGTCCTGCCAGTTGACGAGAAGCAGCCGCA
>JBDTYL010000433.1:0-4746 GCA_040005695.1 bacterium
TCGTCTTGAGGCTCGTCTTCTCCGGATCCTTCTTGCCGACGAAGCGGCCGGAGTTCACGTCGATGGAGATGAGCGCTTCCGTGGGCTCGATGATGAGGTAGCCGCCCGACGGCAGGTCGCAGCGCCGCTTGAAGAGGTCGCGGATCTCCGTCTCGATCTCGGACTTGTCGAACAGCGGCGTGGTGTCCTCGTAGAGCGTGACGCGCTCGAGGAGGTCCGGCGCGATGCCCTTGAGGTATTCGGTGATCTCGTTGTAGACCTGCCTGGAGTCGACCGTGACGCGCTCGACCTTGTCGCTGAAGATGTCGCGGATGAGGCCGCGCGTGAGCGAGGTCTCGCGATGCACGAGCGACGGCGGGCGCACGAAGTGGGTCTTCTTCTTGATGCGCTTCCAGCCGTTCATCAAGGTCTGCAGCTCACGCTCGATCGTGTCGGGGGTGACGTCCTCGCCCACGGTGCGCACGATGACACCGCCGGAGTCGTCGGGCAGCATGCCTTCCACGAGGGCACGCAGTCGCTTGCGCTCTTCGCGGTCGCCGATCTTGCGGCTCACGCCCACGCGCGAGGCGAACGGCATGTAGACGAGGAAGCGGCCGGCCATGGACACCTGCGCGGTGACGCGCGGGCCCTTGGTGGAAATCGGTTCCTTGCTCACCTGGACGAGCAGTTCCTGGCCGCGCTTCAGGACATCCTGGATCTGCGGGATGTCCCGTTCGTTGCGGGCCGGCTCGTGAAAGGTCTCCTCGCCGTCATCATCGTCATCGTCGCCGTCCCCGCTGTCGGGGTAGACGAGATCCGAGGAATGCAGGAAGGCGCTCTTGTCCGTCCCGATGTCGACGAAGGCGGCCTGGAGTCCAGGCAGCACTGCGTCGACCTTGCCGAGGTAGATGTCGCCGACCATCCGCCGTGCATCGGGGCGGTCGACCAGGAGTTCAACGAGCTCGTCGTCCTCGAGAATGGCGACCCGCGTTTCGCGCGCCGTCGCGTTGATCAGAATCTCTCGTTTCATGTTGGACCGCGCGCGCGAAGGCTGCCGGCGACTCGGCGGCTGCGGCACGGGTAGTCAAAGGATGGGCGGCCCGGTTGCGCAGGTTGCTGCGCCCGACGACCGAAGCACGAGACGACGCCACGGTGCGTTGCCTGATCGACCACGCTCCGTCCGGGCGACCGTTGCCGCGCACTCGGGTCGTGCGGCGCCCGAGGGGCGCGACGAAGAGGGCGAGCAGGGACGCCAGTAGCCGGAGGAGCGTGCGATCTCCCGATGCGGGTCGGGATCGCACAACGACTGCAGCGAGCGCGCTGACGCGGCCAAAGACTGCCTCGGCCGGGTTCACGCGCGATACGATCCGGCCGAGGCGCGAGTCGCCGCGCGTCGCCGGATACGGGGAAATCAGGGTAAGGATCACTGGTGGATAGCTAACTCCGCCCGGTCCGGAGCGCAACAAGAGATGGGGCAATGTCTTACGCGTGCCGAGATGCCGGGCGACGTCCGTGACGCGCTCTGAGGATGGGACGGTTTCGCCTGATGAGCGGGATGGCGGCCGCGACCCAATATCAGGGGGCTTGCGGATTTGCCGGAATAAGCCGGAAAGTGCCGGATGGCATCCATGCGTCAGGCGGGCCGCTCTGAACGTCGGATTCCATAGCCGGTTTGCAGCGCCGCAGCCACGCGTGCGTTTAGCCCACCGGCAAACTGTGGCACGACGA
Organism: bacterium; assembly: GCA_040005695.1. Taxonomy (GTDB): domain Bacteria; phylum Gemmatimonadota; class Gemmatimonadetes; order Gemmatimonadales; family Gemmatimonadaceae; genus AG11. The sequence goes on from JBDTYL010000433.1 coordinate 1,708, forward strand.
GCACTCCCCCGCGCCATCCACTACCACGGAGCAATCCGCCTGGTTCGGCTTTTTCCGTGTTATCCGCGTCCCTCCATCGACGTTTATGCAGCACGAGAGCCGACGCAGCCAGACGACCAGGAGATCTCCTACCCAGGAGATCTCCTACCCAGCCAATTCCTTCAGCACGTGCCTGGCAATGACCATCCGCTGGATCTCCGACGTGCCCTCGCCGATCTCGCAGATCTTGGCGTCGCGCATCATGCGCTCGACGGGATAGTCCTTCGTGTAGCCATAACCGCCGAATACCTGGACGGCCTTCGTGGTGGCACGCATGGCGAGTTCGGAGCAGAACAGCTTGGCCATCGCCGCCTCCTTGCTGAAGGGCTTGCCGTGCTGCGCGAGCCACGCGGCGTGGAACATCAGGTGTCGGCCCGCCTCGATCTCCGTCGCCATGTCGGCGAGCTGGAAGGAGATGCCCTGGAATTCGGCGATCGCCTTCCCGAACTGCTTCCGGACGCTCGCGTACTTCACCGCTTCCTCGTACGCGCCTTCGGCGATGCCGAGCGACAGGGCGGCGATGCCGATGCGGCCGGAGTCGAGGGTCTTCATGAAGTTCACGAACCCCTGCCCTTCCTGCCCGACGAGATTGTCGGCCGGCACTTCGACGTCCTCGAAGATCAGCTCCGCCGTGTCGGACGCGCGCCATCCGAGCTTGTCCTCCTTCTTGCCGGCACGGAATCCCTTCATCGCGGGGAGAGACGCGTCATGGCCGATGCCGAGGTCGCGCACCTTGTCGAGGTCGGACGTCGCCTTGGTGAGAATGAAGGAGCTGATGCCCTTCGTCCCCTGCGAGGGGTTCGTGACCGCCGTGACAATGAAGATCTCGCCCACGCTGCCGTGCGTGATGAACCGCTTCGTGCCGTTCAGGATGTAGCGGTCGCCCTTCTTCACCGCGGTGGTGCGCGTGCCACCTGCGTCGGAGCCCGCGTCCGGCTCCGTGAGCCCGAACCCGCCGAGCACCTTGCCGCTGGCGAGCAAGGGCACGTAGCGGGCCTTCTGCGCGTCAGTCCCGAAGTGCACGATGGGCGATGTGCCCAGCGTGGTGTGTGCGGACACGGTGAGCCCGGTAGACGCATCCACCTTCGCCAGCTCGAGAATGGTGATCATGTAGCTGAGCAGGTCGAAGCCGGCGCCGCCCATCTCCTCGGGCCACGGCACGCCGAGGAGCCCGAGCTCGCCCATGCGCTTCACGTTGGCCCAGGGGAAGGTCGAGTCGGCGTCGAACTGCTTGGCCACCGGGGCGACTTCGTCGCGGGCGAACTGGCGCACCATCTCGCGGACCGCGAGGTGCTGCTCGGAGAAGTACAGCGCGTCATCCATTGAGGTTTCGGTCTCGGTCAGGCGGCTTCGGTTTCATCGGCGGTGCGCAGGAGCGCGAGGAACTGCTCGCCGTACTTCTCGATCTTCATCGGGCCCACGCCGCGGATCTCGCCGAGCGCGTATGGCGACTTCGGGCGGCGGACCGCCATTTCCAGCAACGTCTTGTCGGGAAAGACGACATAGGCCGGCACCTTCTGCTCGCGGGCGATGCTGCTGCGCAGCGCACGCAGCCGCTCCAGCAGCGCGCCGTCCGCGGCGCTTGGGGAGAATTCCTGCGGTTCCGCGGGCGCCGCGCCCCGTGCGGCTCCCCTGAACTTCTTCTTCGCGCCCGGCTTCGGCACGCCGACGGATGCTCGCTGGTGCCCCGAGGCACCATGTGTGCCGAGGCAGTTGTCGCAACCCCCGCAGTCCTTGCCGGCGGCGGGGTCGCCGAAATATCGAAGGACGAACCCGCGGCGACAACCGGACGCATAGGCATACTGCTGCATGGCGTCGAGCTTGGACAACTCGTTCTTGCGACGCCGGTCGAGCCCCGCCCAGTCGATGGGATACGCGGAGAGCGGGCGCCGCATGTCCGCGACGCGGTCGCCGCCCCCGAGCCGGTGCCACTCGAGGAACTGCCGGCCTTCCAGGCGCTCGAGCACCGGCATGGTGCGATAGGCGCCGCCAAGTGCGGCCGGCAGGATGTCGAGGTCCACCGACGCGCCGTCGTAGAGCGTGTCGCCGGCGATGCGCCACAGCGCGCGCAGCAGCGCGAGCTCCGCGGCATTCCCTTCGCCAAGCTCCGTCTTGATGCGCTCCGTGGTGGCGAGGAGGCGCACCTGTACGCGTCCGCCGGCGTCGGGGCTCGACTGCAGCGCGCCGGCCTTGACGAGGATGCGCAGTGCGGACTCCACTTCGCGGTCGCTCACCTTGCCCGGCAGTGCGGCCGCGAGCGACGCGGGCTCGAACTGTACGGCGCCGTTGCGGTCGGCCAGCTTGCGCACGCGCTCGAACACCTTCTCGATCAGGATGCGGTCCGGATGCGCGTTCTTGATGAAGAACTCGTGCGTGAAGCGGTCAGGAAAGGCGTGCAGCAGGAACACCTCGGACGGCTTCCCGTCGCGGCCCGCGCGGCCCGCCTCCTGGTAGTACGCCTCGAGCGTGCCCGGCATCGCGTGATGGATGACCACCCGCACGTTCGCCTTGTCGATGCCCATGCCGAATGCATTCGTGGCGACGATCGCGCGGACGTCGCCATTCATGAATGCATTCTGGACGTCGTGCCGGTGCGCGTCATCCAGGCCCGCGTGATACGCAAGGGCCGTGATGCGTGCGTCTTCCAGTGTGCGCGTGACCTTCTCCACGTTCTTGCGCGTGGAGGCATACACGATCGCGACGCCCTTGTGCTCCTTGAGCACGCTGATGAGTGCTGCGTCCTTGTCGGCGTCGGTCTTCGTGGGAATGACGTGATAGCGCAGGTTCGTACGATCGAATCCGGTGATGATCGTCTCGGCATTCTCGAGGCGAAGCTGGCGCGAAATGTCGGTACGGACGTGCTGCGTGGCCGTGGCCGTGAGCGCGACGGCAGGCGGCCAGCCGAGTCGCTCGCGTACCTGGGCGACCCGGAGGTAGCTGGGCCGGAAGTCGTGGCCCCATTCGCTGATGCAGTGCGCCTCATCGATCGCCAGCAGCGAC
>JBDTYL010000434.1:0-34156 GCA_040005695.1 bacterium
ATCTGGCAGGCGTTCGCCGTGCTGCTGCCGGTGCGCAGCGTGGGCGTGATGGGCGACGAGCGCACCTACGACAACGTGCTGGCGCTCCGCGCGGTCACGAGCACGGACGGCATGACGGCGGACTGGTACCCGTTCCCCCACGACGTCATGGCGCGCATCAGCGACCGCATCATTCGCGAGGTGGATGGCGTCAATCGCGTCGTCTATGACGTGAGCTCCAAGCCGCCCGCCACCATCGAGTGGGAGTGATGGGCGACGAGCGGCGCGTCGGCGATCGTCGTACCCTCGCCCTGCGCCGTCCGGGCGCCGGGGGACTCACCCCCGCGCATTCCGTCCCCGCGTCCAATCCCTGCCTCAACTGCGGGACCAACGTCCAGCTGACGTACTGCCCGGAGTGCGGGCAGCGCGAGATCGACGCCGACCCGACAGTCCGCGAGTTTCTGCGCGAGCTGGCCGAGGAGCTCCTGCACTGGGACGGCAAGCTCGGTCGTACCGTCCGCCTGCTCGTGACGCAGCCCGGTGTGCTGACACGCGAGTACCTGGCCGGCCGACGCGTGCGATACATCTCGCCACTGCGCCTCTATCTCGCCTGCAGCCTGTTGTTCTTCTCGCTCGAGGCGCTCGCGCCGCGGTCGATGGGCATCGACCGCAGCGGACGGCCCGTGGAACGTGGCGTCATCCAGATCGCGCCGTCCAGCGCCGCGGAACTCGCCGCGATGGACGCCGACGCGCAGCATGGCAATCCGGTGCGCCGCGCTTTTCTGTCGCATCTCGCTCGCGCCCTGCGGACGCCCGCCGCGCTGCAGCATGCGACCACGGCATCGATTCCTCGCGCGATGTTCCTGCTCGTGCCGTTGTTCGCCGCGCTGATGGGTCTCGTGTATCGCGACCGACGGCGCCGGTACCCGCAGCACCTGGCCTTCGCGCTCCACGTGCATGCGGCACTGTTCCTCGTCCTCACGATGCTCCTCGCAGGGCGCTTCATCGCCATGCCGCTGCTGGCCAGCCTGCTGGACGTCGCGATCGTGATCGCGCTCGCGATCTACCTGGTGCGTGCCGCGCAGGTCGTCTACGAGTCGCGAGCGGGGCAGGCCTTTGCGCGGCTCGCCGTGGCGAGCGCGCTCTACTTTGCGGCGTTCGTCGGCGTGATCGCGGCGGTGTTCGCGCTGACGGTCGTCAGCTACTGAGCCGGGCGGGACACCGGCAGCTAGACGCCCTTCTCCTTCAGCAGCTCGAGGAACTGCGCGGGCTCGGTCAGCGTCAGGAGGCGCTGCGGCACGTCCGGCTCCTTCGAGAACTGGGCGATCTTGCCGAGCACCGGGAGGTACTGGTTCGAGACCTCGAGCGGCGGCGCAACGATCAGGAAGAAGAAATTCACCGGCTTCTCGTCGATGGCCTTGAAGTCCATCCCGTTGCTCTTCCGGCCAAAGGCCACTCGCAGCTTGTTCACCACGAGGGACCGGCAGTGCGGGATGGCGATGCCGCGCCCGATGCCCGTCGAGCCGAGGTTCTCGCGCCGCTTGAGCATCTTGAACAGCATCCCCTCGGACTTCTCGTCCAGCTTGAGCAATCCGATGAGCTCCTTGAGGACGTCGTCCTTGGTGTCTCCCTCGAGCTCGAGCTTGATTGCGTCTTCGCTGAAGAACTCGCGCAGTTCCATCTCGTTGCGTCCCGTGCGTGGGCGGTGCCGGCCATGGGCGGCGTGTCGTCGTGATCGAACCGAGAAACGTACCCGAGCGCGTCGCGCATTGTCAAACCGGGTCGTTGCTCAGGATTCCACGATCCGGTAACTTCAAGGCATGCAGTTTCCCTTCGCGCTCGATGTCTCCGTTCCCCTGTATCTCGCGCCGATGGCGGGCGTGTCGGAATCGCCGTTCCGGCAGCTCTGCCACGAGCACGGCGCGGATGTGGTCGTCACGGAGTTCCTCTCGGCCGAGGGCATCCGGCGCGAGAACGAAGCCACGATCCACAAGCTGTCGTTCGGCGCCGGCGAACGGCCCATCGGCGTGCAGATCTTCGGCGCCGATCCGGTGGCCATGGGCGAGGCCGCGCGCTTCGTGTCGGATGTGTTCCAGCCCGAGTTCATCGACATCAACTTCGGCTGTCCGGTCAAGAAGGTGGTGCGGCGCAATGGCGGCTCGGGCTGCCTCCGCGACCTCGATCTCGTCCAGCAGGTGATCCGCGCCGTTGCCACAGCGACACCGCTGCCCGTGACGTGCAAGATCCGCAGTGGCTGGAACGAGGAGATGCGCGATCCGGTCACCATCGGCCTGCGCTGCCAGGACGCGGGCGCGCGCGTGCTCGCCCTGCATCCGCGCACGCGGACGCAGATGTACACCGGCAGCGCCCGCTGGGAGGAGATCGCCGCCGTCTCGGCGGCGCTCGACATCCCGGTGCTCGGGAACGGCGACATCAAGACGGCGGAGGACGCGGTACGGATGCACGCGCAGACGGGCTGCGCCGGCATCATGATCGCGCGAGGATCCTACGGGCAGCCATGGATCTTCAACCAGGTGAAGGACCTCATGGCGGGCAGGGTGAAGCGCCCCGCGCCACCGATTGCGGAGCGATTCGCCATCGCGCTCGACCACGCCCGCAAGGTGATGGCCTACGAGACGGACCCGCGCGGCGCGGCGATCGAGTTCCGCAAGCACCTGGGCTGGTACGCCAAGGGCCTCCATGGGGGCGCGGAATTGCGGAAGAAGCTCTACGCCGTCACGTCGTTCGGGGAAGTGGAAGGCATCTTCGCGGATTACCTCGCCCACGCGGATCGGTACGCGGCCGCGCACTCGGCCGACGATGCCGACCAGGACGGCCTGGCGGCGGACGCCGCATGAGGCGTGAGCGGGTGCGCGACCTGCTCACCCGCGTCGCCGAAGGGTCCACGCCAGTGGAAGGCGCGCTCGAGGTTCTCGCGGCCGACCCCGTCGAGTCGCTCGGCTTCGCCTCCATAGATCATCATCGTGCCCTCCGGCAGGGATTTCCCGAGGTCGTCTACGGCGCGGGCAAGACGGTCGAGCAGGTGGTCGGCATCGCGCGGCGCATCGCGGAGCACGGCGACGGCGTGTTGGTGACCCGCGTCTCGGCCGAGGCGGCCGCCGCACTCGAGGAGGCGTTGCCCGGTCTCGAGTACAACAGGATCGCGGGGACGTGCTTCCTTCGGCCGCCGCAGGCGCCCGCGGCCTCGCGCGACACGCTGCTGGTCATCACGGCGGGCACCAGCGACCTGCCGGTGGCGGAGGAGGCGGCCGTGACCGCGGAGGCGATGGCCTGCCAGCTGGCGCGGCTGAACGACGTCGGCGTGGCGGGCATCCATCGCCTGCTCGCGCGGCGCGACGTGATGGACTCGGCGGGGGTCATCATCGTCGTGGCGGGCATGGATGGCGCGCTGGCGTCCGTGGTGGGTGGTCTCGTGCGCGTGCCGGTGATCGCGGTGCCCACGAGCGTGGGCTACGGCGCCGCGTTCGGCGGGCTTGCGCCGCTGCTCACGATGCTCAACAGTTGTGCGGCCGGCGTGACGGTGGTGAACATCGACAACGGCTTCGGCGCGGCCGTCGCGGCCGCTCGCATTCTTCATCGCTGAGCGCACGCCATGTTGCTGTCTGCGGCCATCGTCTTCGCCATCGCGGCGTGCGTCGCGGCGGGATGGACCTGGCTGCAGGCGCGGCGGTCGCGCGACGCGCTCACCGTGGCACACGCACGGCTGGCGCGGCTCGATGCGGACCTGCCCCCGACCGATGACGAGGTCGGCGTCGGCGCGGAGGCGCTGCGGCGCGACGTACGCGTGTCGTTCGAGGCGAGGGAAGTGGAGCACGACCAGGCCCTCCTGGCCCAGCACCTGAACGACTTCCGCGACCTCGCCGGTGCGGAGGAGGCGATCTTCTGGCGCTGGCGCGCGGACCGCGAGTCCCTGTCCCCCGCGGTGTGGTCCACCCCGGGCGCGCGTCCGGCGCATTTCAACGTGGCGGAATGGGGGCCGCTCGTGCAGTGGTCGTTCGAGACGGGCGTCGTGCAGACGGTGGGACACGAGGATGTCGTGTTCGTCGCCGCCGCCTGCGTCATGCATGAGGAGACATTGCTTGGGGTGTTGAGCCTCACGCACGCGACAGGCCTGCAGCTGGCTCGTCCGTCGCTGAAGGAGTGGATGCCCCGGCTCGCCGACCAGCTCGCGACCTTCCATGCGCTGCTCGGCGTGCGTCGTCGGTACGGGCGGCACATGCGCCAGAGCCAGGCGCTGCTCGACGCCGTGCAGCGCCTGCAGGGCGACAAGGGCGGGGAAGGGTTGTCGCGGGCGCTGTGCGAGACGGCGCTCGACGTGTCCGGCGCACGGGGCGCCGTGCTGGTGCGCTGGGATGGCGAAGTCGACGTGGGCGAGGTGCATTTTGCCACCGCAGGGACGGGGCTGCGTTCGCCGACGCCGCTCGACGGCGCGAGCGTCGTGGCGGAGGCTTGCCGCACCGGCAAGCTGCACGTGCTGGAGGATGCACGTGGCGCGGCTTCCGGACAGGCCCTGTATGGCGCGTCTCGCGTGATCCGCGAGCCGGGTTCCGTGGCCATCATCCCCATCGCGAGGGAGGGGCGGGTGCTGGGCGCACTGGTGCTCGAGGCAGACGACGTGGGCATGCTCACCCTCGACGACACGCGGCCGCTCACGGTGCTCGCTGCGGTGGTGGCCGGATCCCTCGAGCTGGCGTGGCAATTCGCCGAGGTGGACCGCCGAGCACGGACCGATGCGCTGACGGGGCTCTGGAACCGCATGCACTTCGGGGAGCAGCTCACGCGCACGCTGGCGGAGGCGGACCGCTACGAGCATCCAGTGTCGCTGGTGCTGATGGACATCGATCACTTCAAGAAGGTGAACGACACCTGGGGGCACGAGGCGGGCGATGCGGTGCTGAAGCAGGTGGCGCGTGTGCTTCAGGACGGCGTGCGTGCCGTGGACATCTGTGTGCGCTATGGCGGGGAGGAGATCGCCATGCTGCTGGCGCAGACGGACAGCATGCATGCGGTGGAGGTGGCGGAACGCCTGCGGGTGCGGATCGCCGCGATGCCGGTGCGCCATGGGCCGTCGGAGATCAACGTGACGGCGTCGTTCGGGGTGGCCACGTACCCGGAGACGGTCAAGGTGAGGGATCAGCTCTTTCCCTCGGCGGACAAGGCGTTGTACATCGCCAAGCACGACGGAAGAAACTGCGTGAGGGCCAAGCCCGGAACTCGTGGAAGGGCAGCGAGTTGAGCGGTTTGTTCCGGGTAGCATCGGGGCGGTCGGGCGCTTGACGCGCGGTGTGTCGCGGCCTACTTTTGGAGGGTAGGGGGCGACTGGCTTCGACGGGACTGGTGAAGCTGTGGGCGCGTGCCGAGGTCCTCGGGCACCTCGTAAAACACTCGGGAAAATTCCAACTGCGAACAACAACTTCGCCCTTGCCGCCTAACTTTTAGTTAGGCCTGCAAGTGCCCATGAGGAAGCCCGCCCGGGGCGGCTTTATGGGTAACGCAAATCTGGGCTAGCCCTGACGTACGCCTTCGGCGGCGGGGCGAAACAAAGAGGGCTTATCCTGGGGTGGGCTGCCCACTGGCCAGCTGCAGGAGACATCAATCAGAGGGACACGCACGTAGTGCCTGTAGTCGAATGAGCTTCGGACCGGGGTTCGATTCCCCGCGCCTCCACTGAATCAGCATTCGCGAACGATGCTTACGGCCTCCCAACGGGGGCCGTTTGCATTTCCCTTTCGCATGCTCATCCTCGCGTTCGATCGGAGGACGCAGGTGCTTCGCTCAGCGTTGGTGCGGCCGCGAGTCGAAGACGACGCAGGCGGTCGAAGGCGAACGTGAGAGCAGGGGCACCTGCGTGCGTGGCCAAATGACGCACAGCGGCGGCAACAAGGCCGCCGAGCAGGACTCCCCCGATCACGTCGCTCGGATAGTGTACGCCGATGTAGACGCGTCCGACGAGCACGGCGAGTCCGGCGACGACTAGCAAAACGTCAATGCGCCGGCTGAGCGCCCAGAGGCCGACCGTCACGGCCCCAACGAGAATCGCGTGGTCGCTGGGGAAGGACGTGTCCGGCGCGTGAGCCAGGAGCACGTGCACGTGGCTCAATACCTCGTACGGGCGCTGGCGCGGCAGGACCATCCCGACGAGTTGCCCCACTCCGAGCGCCATGAGCGCCGACCCGCCAGCCAGCGCGGCCGCACGCTGCCACCGCTGGCGCCAGATTATCCAGCACCCGACGAGGAGGAGCGCGTAGCATGCCGGTGCGTACGTTGTCGTCGCGACCATCACCGCGTCGAGTGGTGGGTAGCGTTCCGTCAGCCCGTTGATGTGGTAGAACAGTGTGATGTCGGCGCGCATGAGGTACGCTTTCTAGGGGACCGCGGCATTCCAGGAGACTGCGAACCTCCCTCTCCCCTCGGGCACAACCGTCGTACCGAGAAGGAGACGGTCCAACCGATTCCGCGGATTGGCATGCGCGTGCACCACTACCTTGTAGCCGATGAACGCGCCGAGGAAGCCGCCCATCACCACGTCGCTGGCCCAGTGTTGATCGAGGTACATACGCGTGAGGCCGGGAATCGCCGCCGCGGTGTAGAGCACGGCACCTACCGGCCATGCGGCGCCGGGCCGGCGCTCGTTGATTTCCGCCGTCAGTGCGGAGGCGGCCGCGAACGCAGAAGCCGAGTGCAGGGACGGCAGCGACCGATAGTCGTACGACGTAAACCCCTTCCCGACATGAAAGTCGGAATTCTGGTCATCGTGCGTCACGTAGGGACGCGCCCTGCCGAACGGCCCGCGGATGATCTGGCTCACGACATTCGTGATGAGCAGCGCCTCGCCCACGTGCGCCGATACGTCAGTGACGACAGGAAGATGCCCCAGTCGTCCGATCCCGTATCCCACGAGCGCGCCCGCCGTCAACGTCGTCTCGTTCGCCTTCGTCAACCGCTTCATGAGGTGAAGACGCCCGCTGTCACCCTGCACGGAGGGCGATTGGGTGTAGTGCGCGATCTTCGTGTCGTAATGCGCAATCTCGCCCGAGATCACGAAGGCGCCGGCCAGCAGGGTGATGTCGCGCCCCCTGAACAGCTGCTGGTCTGGGTTGGTGGAGTGCAGTGTGTCGGCCGACAGTCGCTGGGCTGATGCCGCGGAGGCACCTCCCAGTGTGACAGTGGCGCACAATCCCAGCCGCGTGGCCAGGACGCGACCGCCGTCACACCGCGGAATCCATCGTCGCCTTGACATGGATGCTCTCCTACTGGCCGAAGGGGAACGTCAACCCGAGCCATGTCCGACCATGGGCATCGGGGGCGATACTCGCGTGGAGCAGCATGCGATCGACGTAGTTGTCCGGATGATCGTGCTCATAGCGCACGACCTTCAATCCGCTGAAGATCCCGATTCCGGCGCCGAGCGCGACGTCGGAGGCCCAATGCTTGTCGTGATACATGCGCCCGACGCCGACGAGTGTCGCTCCGCCATACAGGAGCGGCGCGACGAACGCCGTGTGCCCCGGCCACAGGTGCGCGAGTTCACTCGTCACCGACGAGGCAGCCGCGAACGCCACCGCCGCGTGCGCCGACGGAAACGAGGACCGGTCCTCCCCGGTAAATCCCTTGGCGAACGCGAAGTCATGTGGGTTGGAATCCCTCGTGACGTACGGGCGGGAGCGCCCGAGCAGCCCTTTCAGGACGCCGGTGATTCCCGTGGCAAGGACGACGGCTTCCGTGCTGTGCAGACCGAGGTCTTCCGCCGCGGAGTGGTTTCCGTATCGCCCGTAGAGGTAGATCGCCGGGCCGATGATGTACGCGCCAGGCACGGAGAGCAGCTCGAATGCGGTTGCACCCCGATCGGCGAATCCCTTCTGCAGCGTGTCGTGCTGAAGACGCCGCGCGATGGACTTGTCGATCGGAAACATCGCGACGGTGAGCGCCGCAAAGCCGGCGGCGAGTCCTGCATCGTCTGCCGTGAACAGCCGGGCGTGATTGGGGCGCTGTACAGTGTCCGGCGCGCTCGACATCTGCGCCTCCATGGCCGGTGGCAGGAGTGCGACAGACAGGAACGCCGCAAGTGCGTGTTGGCGGGAGCGTGTGTTCATTGACCGGACCTCGAAGGAATGACGTGTGATTCAGTGCGCCGGCGTCGCCGGTTGCGGTCGGACAGCGTGCTGGACGGGACGGCAATGACCATCCCGGCGCTCCAGCCACCCGGCACGTCGGCCAGGGCGAAGACATCCTCCCCGACTTTCGCCACGCCCGGCAGCGGCAGCACGCCAAGCAGCACCGCGAGTGACCAGTCGCGCGCGAACCTGGCGACGCGCCTGCGCCAGTGCGGAGCTACTGCATCGATGTCTGGGGCGGCGTCACTCCGTCGCCGTCCGGTGACTGGGACGTCGCCCTCATTCGACGGACTCACAGCCGCCACCGCAGGCCGGCGTTGATCGCCCGCCCTTCGAGTGGCGCCCACTCACCCGCCGTCATGCGACCTCCCTCACCAGGTGAGGGACGAAGCAGGGGATCAAAGCGGGTCTGGCGCACGTTCATGAGGTTCTCGAGGTTCACGTACACCGTCGCCGCGCCGACCCGCTGTGAGGCGAGAAACCCAATCGTCGCGTAGCCTGGCGTGACGGTGCGGTACGGGTTGTCGTCGACGGCCTGTGGTCCGGTATAGAACGCCTCGATGCCGACGCGCGTCCCGGAGTCGTCCTCGTCGAAAGCGACATCGAGCCCGGCGGTCTCTCGCGGCACGTACGGCGATTCTCGCCGTCGGCCATTCTCCGGCGACGTCTCACGCGTGCGCGTGAGTGCGTAGAACGCCGTGACAATGACCGGCTCCGCGTTGTAGACACCGTACAGCTCGGCGCCGTGGGTGTGCGCAGGTCCCGCCGCGTTGACGAAGCGCAACGCGCCCGTCGTATCGCCCGCAACGCGCCGAAGCCCCACTGGATTCGCGACGCGCGAAGTGAAGAGCGTGGCGCTGGCCTCCAACGGCCCGCGCGTACTGCTCACGTCGAGCGATGCACTCCGCGCCCGCTCCGCCTCCAGATCCAGCGGACCCCACACGCGCGTGAGCCCGATCACTTCGGTCTCGTCCGTGCGCGGAGCAGGGGCGGCCCAGGCTGTGCCACCCGAGAGACGTACGCTGAGTACATGATGCGCATGCACCAGCAGCGACGCGCGCGGCGTGCAGATTGTTCCGTACGCGCTCGACAGATCGCAGCGGCCGTTGAACTGCGTCGAAAGCCAGTCGAACGGCACAAGGGTATGCTGCGCGAAGACGGCAGGAGTACGGCGCTCCTCGTCGAAGCGCGCGACGTCCCGATTCCGGTATCGCTCCAGCTGTATGGCCACGCCGGCGAGCAGGGTCTGCGCGCCCGACACGACCGTTCCGGTCACTTCGCCGAAGAGCGTCGCCGTCCGTTCCCTCTCGCGCTGGTGGCCGAAGCGTCGCACGCGCTCCTGGATGTTGGCCGCAGCGCGGACGGCCATGGAGACCGCGCTCGCCATGCGCGTTCGCGCGGAGAAACCGACGTCGGCGTGACGCGTGGTGAGGCTTTCGGGAAAGGTACCGGTCAGCGCAGCGCCCGTTGCCGAACCGCCGCCGCGATCCTCGGCAAGGGCACCGGCCGTGAGCATCAGCGAATTGCCGCCCGAGTCGCTCGCAAAGAATCGCGGACGCACCTCGACGCGGCGAAACCCGGGCACGTCCGACCACGCATCGCCGTTCACGTCTGCCGCGTGCTGCGCGTGGACGCCCACGAGTAGCGTCGCCCCACCGCGCTCCGCCTCGCGCGCCAGGAACGCCACGGCATCCGTCCCACTCCTGCCGTTCGCATTCACGAGGACCTCGGAGCTGTCCGACGGCCGACGCGAGATGAGATTCAGCACGCCGCCCACTGCACCCGGCCCGTACAACGCGCTGGCCGCGCCCTTGATCACCTCGGCCTGGCGCAGGTCGAGCGGCGGTATCTGGAGCAGCCCGAAGCTTCCTGGCGCTGCGCCGAACAGCGGCAGCCCATCGGTGAGGACCAGCGTGTACCGTCCCCGAGCACCGAGGATGCGCACGGATGCCCCGCCGAGCGACGGCGACGTGCCCTGGACGTTCACGCCGCTCATCTCCGTGAGCAGCACCCGCAGGTCCGCCGGATGCATCTGCGTCTTCTCGCCGACGTCCTCGCCGGCGAGCACCTCGATCCGCAACGGTTCATCCTCGACGCGGCGCTCCGCCCGTGTCGAACTCACGATGACCGGCGCGATGGACTCGACGCGTTGCACGAGCAGGCGCGTGACGGTGGTGTCGCTCCCGGCGGCGAGCACCAGCCTGAGGGTGTCCGACGCGTACCCGATGCGACGGGTGACCACCATTGCTGCGCCGGACGGCAGCCGCAGCGTCGCCGCGCCGGTGGCATCCGTCAGCTGCGACGCGCGTCCCTTCGAGACGAGCGCCCCCGCGACGGACGCCGCACCGTCCCGCACGATCACGTGAAGAATCGCCGGACCGGCCTCGGCGGGCGCCGCTTGCGCATGTGCTGCCGACGCGGCGACCCCGAGTGCATAGGCCATTTGCGTGAGGCCGTGTCGGGTGCGGGCGAGAGAGGCAGAGTTGACGGTCGGCAGCGGCGGCATGCCTGAAGGTTCGGGTGCAGCGCACAGCGTTCACTGGTGCGATCGCACGGAGCCTATTCGACGAACCTGACGCCACGATCACATTTCGCAGGTGCGAGCCGACTCAGCCACAGCGGGCGCGTCGCCGTCCGACGGTGCGTGACGTCGCAGGTATGACGCGTCGCTCAGCCGCGGCGGGGAAGCAGCAACGTCACGGCGGTTCCTTCTCCCGGTGTGGATGCCACCGTCAAGCGTCCGCCGTGCGCCTCCGCGATCCACCGGGCGATGGGGAGCCCGAGTCCGGTCCCTTGCGCCGACGCGCGCGCGCGGTCCGTCCTGAAGAACCGGTCGAAGATCCGCGGCAGCGCGTTCTCATCGATGCCGATGCCCGTGTCCAGCACTGCGACGAGCAGAGACGTGCCTTCGGCGCGCACGGACACCACGACACGGCCGCCGGCGGGCGTATACTTGATTGCGTTGTCGATGAGCGCCGTCACGAGCCGGCGGAGGAGCACGACGTTCCCGAACACCGGTGCCTCCTCGAACCGGGCGAGCGTAAGCGTGACGTCACGCTGCCGTGCCACCGTGTCGAACGCGGACACCACATCCGAGACCACGTCGTCGAGGTACGCGGGCGTGCGCTCGACCGCGAGCTGGTGCCCATCTCCGCCCGCGAGGATGAGTAGATCCTCGACGACACCGCTCAGGCGAGCGGCCTCGCGCGCGATCACTTCGAGGGCGCGCCGGCTGCCTGCGTCGCCACCCGGTCGCGCGAGGGCGACCTCCGCTTCCGTGCGCAGGACGGTCACGGGGGTTCGCAATTCGTGACTCGCATCGGCCATGAACGCACGCATCTGTTCGACGACGGACTCGACGGGCGCGGATGATATGCGGGCGAGGAACACGCCACCCAGGGCAACGAGCGCGAGCGCGAGCGCGGCGGCCGCGCTGAACTGCGAGATCAGTCGCGTGTAGCGATCTTCCAGGTCCTCGAGATCTGCGGACGCGACTGCGGTGAGCGTCCTCCCGTCCGCCGCGCGGAATCGGCGTGCCCGCGCCCGTGAAACGCGTTCGGCGCCACTTGGCAGCTGCCGCGTCGCATCGCCATGCGCGGCTGCGTTCGCCGCGGCCCGTACGACGGTGCTCGCGGGATCGCCGACCAGTGATGCGCCTGCCGGGTCCAGGATGAACAGGGCGCGCCCGGGAATGTGCAGCCCCGAAGCCGTCTGGATCCAGGTCGGTGCGCTCGATGTACCCTCGAGCACCAGCAGATCAACCGCCGCTTTCAGCGATATGTCCAGCTCGCGCCGCACCTGCCGAGCCACGACGAGGAAGAGCCCGCCGCCAAGCACCAGCAAGATGCCCGCGTACGTGGCGACATACCACGCGGTGAGCCGAAACCGAAGGGTGGCGAGCGGCTCCAGGCCGTCGCGCCGTGGCCTGGGGCGCACCGACGACGAATGCTCAGTCATCGAGGCCGAATCGGTATCCTGCGCCGCGCATGGTATGAATCAGCTTCCGTTCGAACGGGTCGTCGATTTTCACGCGGAGCCGGCGAATGAGGGCTTCGAGGGTGTTCGACGTGGGATCGTGGTTCTCGTCCCACACCTTCGCCGTGATGGCGGCGCGATCGACAACGGCGTTCGTATTCCGGAGGAAGAACTCGAGTAGCGCGAACTCCTTCGCCGTGAGCGTGATCGACTGGCCACCCCGCGTTACCTGTCGAGTGACCAGGTCCACATCCATGTCGGCGACCTGGACGCGCTCGGTGAGGAGTTGGTTGCCCCGCCGCCCAAGCGCGCGGATGCGGGCGACCAGTTCGGGGAAGGCGAACGGCTTGGTGAGATAGTCGTCGGCGCCGTATTCCAGGCCTCGTACACGGTCGTCCACGGCGTCCCGCGCGGTGAGCAAGAGTATCGGAGTCGCGATGCCACGTTCGCGAGCGAAACAACACAGGTCGAGTCCACTGCCGTCCGGAAGCATGATGTCGAGAACAATCACGTCGTGGGCGGCGAAAATGATGCGCTCACGTGCGGAGGCGGCAGTGGTCGCGACAACGGCATCGATGCCCACGTCCCGCAGGCCGCGTCGCATCGCATCGGAAAGTCGTATGTCATCTTCGACGAGCAGCACGCGCATCACTGAGACTACACCACTGCGGTCAGCCAGCATACCAGTGGTGCCGTCCCTCACAGGCGGCGACGCCCGATGAATGGCCCGCAGGAGGCGCCGAATGGATGAGGTACGCTGCCGGTCGCGTACGTAAGTCCCTGCGGAGCCGTCAAGTGTCCTCGCGATGCCGCGCCACCGAATCCGGCCAGGCTCCCCTGGGCGTGCAGGTGGTTCGCGGTAGCGGCACAGACCCCGGACGGTTGCAAGCGCTTCGCAAGGAAATGTGACGGTTTGGGCTGCCAGGGGGGCTTCCGTGTCGAAGGTGCGCGATGCGAGTTCCCCTCATTCCACGCGACTGCATGCCGTCCGTTCCGCCATGGACATCCGCTGCACGGCCGGCACCGTGGCCCGCCTCGAGGCAGCCGCCCCGGCGAGGTCCATCGCAATCCTTATGCAACATTTGCACAAACGATTGCGGAACAGGGTTTCGTCTTTTCCTCTTGTGCGCTTACCGCGATTTTGCTACTACAGGGCACGTGGAAACGCCCGCGGTTTGTGTATTTCGCCACGTTTCTGTACAATCTTCGCGAGTTTTTGCACGAATTATTGAATGGTGCGTCGACGCCGACGCCGCCTTCCTGCCCTCCACCTCCCAGCCGCGCTGACTCGAATCCCCGACACCAACGGACGTCCTCGTCGCGGGATTGTACGCCTTTTTTGTCAGCCCTTCGGTCTTGCACAGCACCGTGCGATCTGAGCATTGCGAATCCAGGGAGGCGGCGTTCGGTCCCTCCCCCCGCTGGTCCAGCGCGAAACCTCGTCCCCGTGGAGGCAGACGAATGGCAGCCGTCCGTCGCATTTTCCCTCTCGTCGTCTTGGCCCTGATGTGCGCAGTTCAGGTCAAGGCCCAGAATGTCGGCCGTATTCATGGTACGGTGCGCGACTCAGCCACTCGGCAACCATTGCCCAACGTCAGCGTGGGGGTCGAAGGCACTTCCCGCGGGGCCGTCACTCGCGTTGATGGGACCTTCGACGTCGTCGGCGTGGCGGAAGGCAGCTACCGGCTGCGCGCCAGGCGCATCGGCTACCGCACGCTTCTCCAGCCGGTGACGATCTCCGCCGGCGGCACGACCACCGTCGAGCTGGTGCTGGATCCGCAGGCGACCGTCCTGACGGAAATTGTCGCGACGGGATATGGAACCCAGCGGCGCGAGGCGATCACCGGCTCGGTCACCACGGTGAACGCGGACGCAGCCCGGGTGGGCGTGATCACCAACGCGGAACAACTCCTCCAGGGCCGCGCGGCCGGCGTCCAGGTCGTGAAGAGCAGTGGCGAGCCTGGCGGCGACATCCAGATCCGTGTTCGCGGCGGCACCTCGATCAGTGCCAGCAATGACCCGCTGTACGTCATCGATGGCGTGGCGATCCAGAACGATTCGCCGACCCCCGGCGGCGCCGGCGTCGGCTTCAATGGCGGATTGCCGCGCAGTGCGCTCAACGGAATCAATCCCGACGATATCGTGACGCTGACCGTCCTGAAGGACGCCTCGGCCACTGCCATCTACGGAAGCCGAGCCGCCAACGGCGTGGTGCTGATCACGACGAAGCGCGGTGTACGTGATTCGCAGATCGAGTATGATGTCTACGCCGGCTCGTCCAGTCCCACGAAGAAGCTCGGGTTGGCCACCGGCGACCAGTATCGCACGTTCGTCACGCAGTTCAAGGATTCACTCGGCGGGCAGACCGCCGTCGATGCGCTTGGCGCGGCCAACACGGACTGGGAGGGTGCGGTGACGCACTCCAGTCTGGCCATGAATCACAACCTCGCCTTCACCGGCGGGTCGAACGACACGAAATACCGCGCCTCGCTCAATTACTTCGACCAGCAGGGCGCGGTCATCAACAGTGCGCTCAAGCGCTATCAGGGACGCCTCAACGGCACGCATGACGCGCTCAACGGCCGCGTGCACCTTGGCGTGAACCTCATGGCATCGCGAGTGGACAACCAGTTCTCGCCGAATGAGAATGGTGGCGGCTTCAATGGCGGCCTGTTCACCAACGTGGTGATCTATAATCCGACCTACCCAATTACCTGCAGCGCGGGCGCGAAGCCGTGCAGCGGCACCTCGTCGAATTATTTTGAAAACGGGGTCCCGGGCGTGTTCAACCCGGTGGGGATGGTGCACCAGATCCTGGACAATTCGCCGGTCAATCGCATCCTGGGGAACGCCTCGGGCACGCTGAGTCTCCTGGAGAATCTCACGGCGCAAACGACCGTTGGCGTGGACAACAGCGATGCCACCAGACAGACGTACCTGCCGAACGCCAGCCCCGCCGGCTCGCCGTTCGGTGGCTATGCCCGCCAGGTCAATCGCTCCCTGCAGAGCTTGACGTTCCAGCAGCTCGTGACGTACACGCCACGGTTGCGCGGGAACCAGGAATTCGAAATGACGGGCGGCTACGAGTTTCTCAAGAATGACACACGCGAAGTGGGTGCGGCGTCGCAGGGCTTCATCACCGACGCATTCGGCGTGAATAATCTGGTTGCCGGCTCCACGATTCCCACGGGGTATCCGTACTCGTACCTCAATGAGGACAAGCTCTCGTCATTCTTCGGGCGCGCGAATTACGGCTACGCCGGCCGTTACTTCCTGACGGCGGTCCTGCGGCGTGACGGTTCGTCCCGGCTGTCGCCCGGACCCTCCTGCGACCCGACCAAGGGCACGTTCACCGGGCCGTGCTCTGGCCAGTGGGCGTTGTTCCCGGGCATCTCGGGGTCGTGGCGCATCAGTGAGGAGGGCTTCATGCGCGATCGCCACCCCCTGGGACTCTCGTCGCTCGCCCTCCGTGCCGGCTGGGGCAAGCAGGGCAACCAATCCATCGCGCCCTATTCCACGTTGCTGCTGTTGCGTTCGGATCCCAGCGCGCTCTACCCGTTCGGCGGTGTCATCACGACCGGGCTTGCCGCGGCGCAGGTGGGCAACCCCAACCTGAAATGGGAGACGGCGGCGCAGACGAACCTCGGCCTCGATTTCGGGTTCCAGGACAATCGGATCACGGGCGCGGTCGAGGTCTATCAAAAGAGCACGAGCGACCTCCTCCTGAGCGTCGCGGTGCCCCAGCCCGCCGTGGTGCCCACGCAGCTCGAGAACGTCGGCAGCCTGCGGAACCGCGGTCTCGAGGCGAACGTCGACTGGCAGATGTACACGGGGTCGCATCGGTCGTTCTCCAGCGGACTCGTGTTCACCCTCGAGCGGAATCTGGTGACGAGCCTGGGCGACACCACCGTGGCGTGCGCCGACGACAAGACCACGACCAATTTCGCCGCGACGGCGGCGGCGAAGTGCACCGCCATCACCACGGGAAGTGTGCAGGGGCAGGGCCAGTCCAATCAGTGGTCGCAGGTCATCATGCGCGGCCAGCCCATCGGCACGTTCCTCGTCCCGATGTTCGTCGGGGTGAAGAATGGCGTCCAGTACTTCGCCTGCACGAGCGTCGACCCCAACTGCGTGAGCGGTCAGACCACGAGCCCGGTCGATGCCGATCGCCAGTTCATCGGCTCCGCGAACCCCAGCTTCACGCTTGGCCTGCGCAACAACGCCACCTGGAACGCGTGGGATGCGAGCTGGCTGTGGCGGGGCGAGTTCGGCGGCAAGGTATTCAACAACACGGCGCTGGTCTACCAGTCGAAGAGCGATGCCGCGCAGGGTCGCAACTTCCTCGCCGCGGCCATCACCGATCCCGACAACATCCACGAGCCGGCGAAATTCTCCTCACGGTGGATCGAGGACCGGACGTTCGCACGCCTGCAAAGCGTCTCCGTCGGCTACGCGCTGCCCAACAGCCTCACCAGTGGTCACGCGACACGCCTCTACGTCTCCGGGGACAACCTGCTGCTCTTTACGCATTACACGGGCTACGATCCTGAAGTCTTCACGTCGCTCGGATTGGCTTCGCGCGGCATCGATTATCTCTCCTATCCGCGTGCCCGCAGCTTCACCGTGGGCGCCCATACGCAATTCTAACGGTGCTCCGTCACGGTCGATCTTACCACCGAGGAATGAGACTCATGATGACAGACGCAACGCGGTGGGTCCGCAGCGTGGGCACGTACATGCTTGCGCCGGCCCTTCTGTTGATCGCTCCCAGCTGTACGAACCTGGCGGAGGCGCCACATAACGCGCTGACGCCGGAGACCGCATTCCAGACGGATGCGCAGATCCTCGCGGGGATGGCCGGTATCTATGCCCAGCTTCGTCCCCTCGACAACAACGTGGGCTACATGTCCGTCGAAGGACTCCCGACGGACGAGATCATCGTGCCGACGCGAGGCAGCGACTGGTTCGACAACGGCCAGTGGCTCGACATGCATCGGCAAACCTGGACCGCGAACAGTGGCGGAACGCTGACGTTCCTCAATGGAACGTGGAACGACATCTTCAGCGGCGTCGCGAAGGCCAACCTGTTGATCGACGTCATCGCCAAGGCCGGCGGCTGCGATGTAAACCTGGCGAACTGCAGCAGTCCGAAAAGCGATTCCCTGCTGGCCGAACTGCGGACGCTGCGCGCCTTTGATTATTACATGCTGCAGAACCTGTTCGGCGGCGTGCCCCTCGTGACGAGCACATCCTCCGCGCAGGTTGCACGGACTCCGCGGAAGGACATCTTTGCGTTCGTCGAGAAGGAGCTGTTGGCCTCGCGGACCAAGCTGCCCGCCAAGTGGCCCGCCGCGTTCGCCGGCCGCGTCACGTCAGGCGCCGCGAACGCGATTCTCGCGAGCCTGTACCTGAACGCCGGGGTCTTCACGAAGGAGACGGGCGTCAACGCGGCAGGCTACAACGCCTGCACGGGCATCGCGGTGACGGGCGGCGACGCCTGCGCGGCCGCGATTGCCGCCGCGAATGCGGTGATCAACTCCGGCGTCTACACACTCAACCCGAAGTGGGCCACCAACTTCGGCCCGAACAACCAGGGTTCGCCGGAGAACATCTTCGTCATCGCCCACGCGAAGACCCAGGATCTCGGTACCAACTGGCCCATGCGCACGTTGCATTACAACCAGATACCGAGCACGCAGGGCGGTGCGTGGAACGGCTTTTCGACCACCGCGGAAACGTATGCCCAATTCACGCCGACCGACGACCGCCGGGGCATGTGGCTGGCCGGTCCACAGGTCAGCTTCGAGACGGGGCTCCCCGTCAATGACCGCACCGGCAAGCCGCTGGTCTTTACCCCGACGATTGGCGATGCCACTGCGGCGAGCGAGGCGCAAGGCGTCCGGTTCAACAAGTTCTCCCCGTTGCCTTTCGCACAAAGCGGCTCTGACCACCCCGATGATTTCACCATCTTCCGCCTGGCGGAGATGTACCTGATCAAGGCAGAAGCGGAGAACGAATCGGGGCAGACGGCGCAGGCGATCGTCGACGTGAATTTCATCCACAACAAGCATGATCCGACCAACCCGGTCACGGCCACGACGCAGGCACAGGTCCGCACCGCGATCCTCACGGAGCGCCAACTCGAGCTCAGCGCTGAAGGCAAGCGCCGCGCTGACATGATCCGCTTCGGCAAGTACCTGAACTGGACGGAAGCCTCGAAGAACGGCGTGTCGAACACACCTCGCGACGCGCACTTCCTTCTCTTCGCGATTCCGGCGCCCCAGATCGCATCGAACCCATTGCTCGCCCAGAATCCCGGCTACTAGGCGCGAGGTCCGGGCACCGTACTGAAGTAGCCTGCTCCTTGCGACAAGGGGCAGGCTACTTCTTTTGCAACGTGGCGCACTACGACCGGCCGGGCTTCTTCGTCTTGATCACGATCACCCCGTTGGCTCCGCGCACGCCGTACGCTGCGGTGGCCATTGCATCCCGCAGTACCTGTATCGATTCGATGTCGCTCGGATTGACGCCCGCCAGACTCCCTCCCGGTCCCGCCTGGATCTCCATGCCATCGATCACGTACAGCGGTTCGTTGGGCCCATTGATCGAACTCCCGCCGCGCACGCGCACGGTGAGCGTGCCCGTCGCGTCACGGCCCACCTGGACGCCGGCGATCCGACCGGCGAGCACCTCCTCGATCGGCTTGCCCGGTTGCTGGGCGATGTCATCGGCGGTGACCGTTCCCGGGCTCGACGCCGGCGCAGATTGATGGGGCTCGGCGCTCGTCCCGCTCGGGTGTGCGCACGACGTCGTCACGGCGGCGAATGCGATGAATGGCAGGATGCGCGCTGATCGTGGTGAAATAAGGCGTCCTCCGAGGGCCTGAATCCTACGTAAGTGTAACCTGGCGGTGCCGACAAGGGATCCAGGCCATCGTGTTGCGCCGTGTACCTTGATAGTCTCGCCCGTGCCCGCACCAGAGCCGCGTTCATGCCAGCACCCCACCCCCGCTCCTGCCATCTCCTCCGCATTTGTCGCGCGTTGCTGGAGCTCTGGGTTTGCGCCAGCGTGGCGGCTTGCTCCAACGCCCCAGGCAACGGCGGCGTCGGTGCAACACTGCCTCCGGTTGGCCACCAATTGTTCACCCTTTTGCCCTCGAGCGCAACAGGAGTGCACTTCGCGAACACGCTGACGGAGACGCGCGACTTCAACGTCTTCACGTATCGCAATTACGACAACGGCGGTGGGGTCGCCGTCGGCGATCTCACCGGCGATGGGTTGCCGGAGATCGTGTTGACCTCGAACCAGGGCGGCCCCAGGCTCTACCTCAATCAGGGGAATTTTCACTTCCGCGACATCACCGAGGCGGCAGGGCTCAGGACCCGCAAGGACGCCTGGACCACGGGCGTGACTCTCGCGGACGTCAATGGAGACGGCCTGCTGGACATCTACATCTGCAAGGCGGGACCGGGTGACGCCGCGAGCCGCGCAAACGAGTTGTGGATCAACCAGGGGCTGGACCGGGATGGCGTCCCCACCTTCCAGGAAATGGCGGCGGCCTACGGCGTCACCGACGGCGGATACTCGACGCAGGCGGTCTTCTTCGATTACGACGGCGACGGCAAGCTGGACCTGTTCGTGCTCCGCAACTCGCCGCGCCCCGCTAACAGCCTGGCCATTCGCAACACGCGCGATGTACCAGATCCGTACGGCGGGGCACGGCTCTACCACAATGATGGCGGTCATTTCTCGGACGTGACCGCCAAGGCCGGCATTCACAGTCCAACCATGGCGTTCGGTCTGGGCGTCGTCGCGACCGACGTGAACAACGACGGGCGGCTCGACCTCTACGTGTCGAATGATTTCTTCGAGCGCGACTACCTCTATATCAACAACGGCAACGGCACGTTCTCGGATGTCCTCGACCGCCAGATGCCGGTCATCAGCTTCTTCTCGATGGGGCTGGATGCGGCCGACCTGGACAACGATGGCTGGCCGGACATCTACACCACGGACATGCTCCCCGAAGATGAGTATCGGCTGAAGACCAACAGCCAATTCGAGGGCTCGCAGTCATATCAGGCCCGGGTGGCGAATGGATTTCACCACCAGGCGATGCGGAACATGCTCCAGCGAAACAACCGGGATGGCACGTTCAGCGACATTGGGCAGCTGGCCGGGGTCGAGCGCACCGACTGGAGCTGGAGCGCGCTAATCGCGGACTTCGACCTCGATGGCAACAAGGACATCTTCGTGACGAACGGCATCGCGAGGGACATCACCTCCCAGGATTACGTTGCCTACCTGGGGAGCGCGCAGACGATGCGGGCCGCAACCAATGACGGCCGCACCCGTGCCGATTTCCTGCCCCTCCTCAAGGCGACGACGTCCACGCCGCTCTCGAACTACGCCTTTCGCAACGTCGGAGGGACGCACTTCGTGAACGAGGCCGCGGCATGGGGGCTGGCAACGCCCAGCTTCTCGAGCGGGGCAGCCTATGGCGACCTGAACGGCGACGGAGCGCTCGACCTCGTGGTGAACAACGTCAACGGGGAAGCGTTCATCTACCGGAACAACGCGCGCACACTGCACCCCGGGAACCACTTCCTTCGCGTCCGGCTCGTCGGCGAAAGGGGAAACCGCTTCGGCGTCGGCGCGCGGGTGACCCTGCATGCCGGTGACGGAGTGTACATGCAGGAGGAGTCTCCCACCCGCGGGTTCCAGTCGAGCGTCGACTACGTGCTGGACTTCGGGCTCGGACGGCACGGCGCCATCGATTCGCTTCGGGTGGACTGGCCCGACGGACGCGTGAGTGAGGTGCGTGGGCTCGCCGCCAACCAGCTCGTGTCGCTCCGGCAAGCCGAGGCGGGACCCAGGCGGCCACGGCAGCCAATGCGTCCGCCGGCGACGCTCCTGACGGATGTCACGGAAAAGACCGCGCTCGATTTCAAGCACCACGAGAACGACTTCGTCGATTTCGATCGAGAACCGCTGATGCCGAAGCTCGTGTCGACGGAGGGGCCGTTCATTGCCGTGGGCGACGTGAACGGCGATGGCCTCGACGACCTCTTCATTGGCGGCGCCAAGGGCCAGGCGAGTCGGCTCTTGATCCAACAGCGCGACGGACGGTTCGTGAAGCGCGACGAGGCGGTGTTCGCCGCCGATTCGCTCTCGGAAACGCTGGGGGCAGTGTTTTTCGACGCCAACGGCGACGGCGCTCCAGACTTGTATGCCGTGAGCGGTGGCAACGAGTACTCGGAGGGCGCCCCGGCGTTGCAGGATCGGTTGTACCTGAACGACGGACACGGTCATTTCCACAAGGCCCTGAACGCGCTGCCGCCTGAAACCAACAGCGGCTCTCGCGTCGTCGCCGCCGATTATGCCGGTGGTGGCGCGATCGACCTCTTTGTTGGCGGCCGCGTGGTGCCCTGGCAATACGGGATCGATCCGAAGAGCATGCTGCTGAAGAATGACGGGAAGGGCCACTTCACCGACGTCACCGCCAGGCTCGCGCCCGAGCTCGAGCACATCGGGATGGTCACCGACGCCGTGTGGCGCGATGTGGATGGTGACGGCCTCCTCGACCTCGTCGTGGTCGGCGAATGGATGCCGATCACGATCTTCAAGAACGTCGGCGGTGGGCGGCTCAAGCGGCTCGACGTCCCCGGGCTGGAAAAGAGCAATGGCTGGTGGAACCGCATCATCGCTGGAGACTTCACGGGGCATGGCCGCACGGACTTCATCGTCGGCAATCTCGGCTTGAACGGGCGCCTGCGTGCCTCGGAGCGTGAGCCTGTCACGATGTACGTGAAGGATTTCATGGGGAACGGGGTCGCCGAGCAGATCATCTCCATGTACAATGGCGGCGTGAGCCACCCGTTGCCGCTGCGCGACGACCTGATGAACGCGTTGCCCTACCTCAAGCCGCGCTACCCCAGGTATGCGGACTACGCGCGCACGACGATCACGGACATTTTCTCGCCGACGGAACTCCAAGGCGCCACGCTCAAGAAGGCATACACCTTTGCCACGTCGCTCGTGCGGAACAACGGGGACGGCTCGTTCACGGTCGTGCCGTTGCCGGACGAAGCCCAGCTCGCGCCGGTGTATGGGATCCTGTCCACCTACCTCGCATCGGGCGGTCACACAGCGCGAGATGGTGCGACCCGGGGCGGTCGGGACCTGCTCCTCGCCGGCAATTTCGACGGCTTCAAGCCTGAGATCGGCCGCATGAGCGCAAGCTACGGCCTCGTGTTGCGGGGCGATGGCGCCGGGTCGTTCACGCCGGTACGCGCCCCTGAAAGTGGTTTCTTCGTTCCGGGCCAGGCACGAGACATTCAACGCGTGCGCACGGCGGCCGGCGATCTGTTCATCGTGAGCCGGAACAACGACCGTCCCCTCGTATTCAGGGCGGCGCGAACGGCGAGCCTAGCCCGGGTGCGATAGCATGGGTCAGCCTCGCAGCGTCCCTCGCCCCGCTGCCCTCGCACTGCTCGCGATGCTCGCCATCGCGACGGCGTGTCGAACATCAATGCCAGGCGTCACGCCGGATGCGACGGGCGCCAGGAGCCCGGACTCGGCGGTGGAGGCGCTCTATGACGCGCCGCGCGACCTCGGGCCGCTGTTTCACGACGTCCAGATGGCAAGCGTGTTCCCCGATTCGAAAACGTTCGTCGACTCCAAGCCCCTCTTTCCGCCGGCCGAGATCGTTGCGCGATACGCTGCCGAAAAGACGGCGCCCCAATTCGACCTGCGGGCCTTCATCGGGCGCAACTTCGAGAGTCCGGAAGCGACGGGAGCTGACGTGCGCTGGGATACGACGCAAACCATGGAGCAGCACATCGGCGCATTGTGGACCGCGTTGACACGCCCGGCAGATCCAGTGGACGCACGCTCGACGCTGATTGCCCTGCCGCACCCATACGTCGTGCCGGGCGGCAGATTCCGCGAGGTGTATTACTGGGATTCGTATTTCACCATGCTCGGTCTCCTGGAGAGCGGGCGGTCCGACCTGGTGAAGGACATGCTCGACAACTTCGCGTATCTCGTCGCGAGCGTGGGACACATCCCGAACGGCAATCGCACGTACTATCTCGGACGCAGTCAGCCGCCATTCTTCGCGGCGATGGTGGGGTTGTACGCGAACGCTACGGATACGACGCAGGCGCTTCGCTACCTGAGCGCCATGGAGGCGGAGCACGCATACTGGATGGACGGCGCGGATCGCCTGACGCCGGGGCAGGCATATCGCCGGGTCGTGATGATGCCTGAGGGCGTGATACTGAACCGATACTGGGACGATCGCCCGGGACCACGGCCGGAGTCGTACCGTCCCGATTTTCAGGTCGCGCAAGCGCTACCGGACAGTCTGCGCGAGCCGTTCTACCGCAACGTTCGCGCGGCGGCGGAAAGCGGCTGGGATTTCTCCAGTCGCTGGATGCGCGATGCCTCCGATCTCAGGACGCTGGAGACCACCGAGTTGGTTCCTGTTGATCTCAACAGCCTGATGTACAACGCCGAGCGCACCATCGCGGCCCTGCGGTCGTTTCGGAATGGGCCGGGTGACGCGGACGTCGCGCGGCGGTTCAATCACATGGCGGAGCGCCGGCGCCAGGCGCTCCTCACGGCCGCGTATGAACCGCTGAACGGCTTTTTCTATGATGTGCGTTGGCGAACGTGGGAGCGCGTCACCGATCGTCCGACGCTCGCTGCCGCGACGGTGCTGTTCTTTGGACTGGCCTACCCCTATCAGGCGGTGACGGTCGCCAACAAGCTCGAGAATGAATTCCTCAAGCCGGGTGGCTTCGTCACCACGAACATCCGATCCGGTCAGCAGTGGGACGCACCGAATGGCTGGCCGCCGCTCGAGTGGATGGCGATCGAGGGCGTGCGCCGCTATGGCGGCGTCACCATCGCCAACACGGCGCGCGACCGGTGGCTGGCGCTCAATCGGCACACGTATGCGACGACGGGACGCATGATGGAGAAATACGATGTCGTCGACCTGAACCGCCGGGCTGGCGGCGGCGAGTACGCCACGCAGGATGGGTTTGGCTGGACGAATGGTGTCGCGCTGGCGCTGAGCGCGCAGGAACACGCGCGCGCGCGCGCGCCGCATTGAACCGAGCAGCGCCGTCCGGACTGGGAGCGGAGCCCGAGCGACTGCACCCTGCGGGCCTCCACTCCCCGTCGCAACGACGCGTGCGTGCAAGGGCACGGATGATTCGAAGTGGGTGGTGCCTGACGGCTGCGGCGTGGGTCTGGCTGGGTGCCTGTCACTCCACCAGCAATCCGCCCACCCTGTTCGAGCGCCTGTCTCCATCCGCCACGGGCGTCACGTTCGAGAACCGGCTGCCCGAGGACACCGCCTACAACATCCTCAACTACCTGTACTACTACAACGGTGGCGGCGTCGCGGCCGGCGACGTGAATGGCGATGGACTGCCCGACCTCTACTTCACCTCGAGCACGGGCCACAATCGTCTCTATCTCAATCGCGGCAACTACCGCTTCGAAGATGTCACGGCGAAGGCGGGCGTGGGCGGCACGGGTGAATGGACCACGGGCGTGACGATGGCCGACGTGAACGGCGATGGGCACCTGGACATCTTCGTCTCGGGGGTGAGCTACCTCGGGAAGCACGGACGCAACGTGCTCTACATCAACAACGGCGACGGCACGTTCAGCGACCAGACGACGAAGTACGGTCTCGACTTCGCCGGCTACTCGACGCAGGCACTCTTCTTCGACTACGACGGGGACGGCGACCTCGACATGTACCTGCTGAACCACTCGACGCACGCCGAGCGGTCGATCGGGCAGCAGGCCAGCCGCACGGAGCGCAATCCGCGGGCGGGGGACAGGCTGTATCGCAACGACGGCGGCCATTTCGTGGACGTCAGCGAACACGCGGGCATCTACGGCGGGGCCGAGGGATTCGGGCTGGGCGTGGTCGCGAGCGACTTCAACCAGGACGGGTGCCCAGACCTGTACGTCGCCAACGATTTCCAGGAAAACGACTTTCTCTACATCAACAACTGTGACGGCACGTTCACCGAATCGATCGCGCGACTGACCGGGCACACGAGCCGATTCTCGATGGGCGTGGACGCGGCGGACTTCAACAATGACCTGCGGCCGGACCTCGTCTCGATGGACATGCTTCCGGACCGCGAGGACGTGCTCAAGACGTCCGCCAGCTCAGAGAGCTACGCGCTGTCCAGCCTGCGCCTCAAGGCCGGCTACCACCCGCAGTATTCGCGCAACGCGCTGCAGCTCAACCGGGGCGGCGGCCGGTTCAGCGAGATCGGGTTCCTCGCCGGCGTGGCGGCGACCGACTGGAGCTGGGCACCGCTGTTCGCGGATCTCGACAACGATGGGCACAAGGACCTCTTCGTCACCAACGGCATCGCCCGCCGTCCGAACGACCTGGACTACATCGGCTTCGTGGGCAACGAGGCAAACCAGGCGTCACTCGCGCAGGGCATCACGCGGCAGAACCTCTCGCTGCTGCAACGCATGCCGAGCATACCGCTCGCCAACTACGCGTTCCACAACGACGGCAACCTGACGTTCACGAACGTCGCCGCCGCCTGGGGATTGGCGCAGGAGGGGTTCTCCAACGGCGCCGTCTATGTGGACCTCAACAACAGCGGCGCGCTCGACCTCGTGGTGAACAACGTCAATGCGCCGGCGTCGATCTACCGGAACCATGCGCGCGAACGCAATGGCAATCACGCCCTCACCGTCACGCTCCACGGCAGCGGCGGCAACACCGCCGGCATCGGCGCGAGTGTGACGATCACCAGTGGCGGCATGCGCCAGCTGCTCGAACAGATGCCGACGCGCGGCTTCCTTTCCTCCGTGGATCCCCGCCTGCACTTCGGGCTCGGCAAGGCCACACGTGTGGATTCACTCATCGTGGTGTGGCCGGACCATCGCTTCCAGACGCTCACGGGTGTACCGGCCGACACGCCACTGGTGCTGGACCAGCGCAGCGCGGCAGGGCACTTCGCCTACGTGCACCCGACAGTCACGAAAGTCATGCCGCCGTTCACGGACGTGACGGCGACGCTCGGCATCGACTTCAAGCATGCGGAGAACACCTCGTTCGTCGACTTCGAGCGCGAGCCGCTCATGCCGCACCTGCTCTCGACGGAGGGACCCGCCCTGGCGGTGGCGGACGTGAACGGCGACGGGCTCGAAGACGTCTACATCGGCGGCGCGAAGTGGCAGGCGGGTGCGATCTACGTGCAAGGGCGCGACGGCCGCTTCAAGCGCAGTGTGCAACCGGCATTGCAGGCGGACAGCCTGGACGAGGATGTGGATGCGACCTTCCTCGACGTCAATGGCGACGGCCACCCGGACCTGCTCGTCGCAAGCGGCGGAAAC
This sequence comes from bacterium, assembly GCA_040005695.1. Taxonomy (GTDB): domain Bacteria; phylum Gemmatimonadota; class Gemmatimonadetes; order Gemmatimonadales; family Gemmatimonadaceae; genus AG11. The sequence goes on from JBDTYL010000434.1 coordinate 26,481, forward strand.
GAGTTCTGGGACCAGGCTGACGCGCTGCGACAGCGCCTGTACCTCAACGACGGGCAGGGACGGTTCGTGCGCGACTCCACGATGCTGCCGCCGATCTTCGAGAATGCGGGCTGCGTGATTGCCGGCGACTTCAACGGAGACGGTCACGTCGACCTCTTCATCGGCGGACGGGTCGTGTCGCGTCGGTACGGCGCGTCACCGCACAGCTATCTCCTCGAGAACGACGGCAAGGGACACTTCATCGACGTCACGAAGACGAAGGCACCGGCGCTCGCACAGGTAGGCATGGTGACGTCCGCCGCGTGGATGCCGTCGCGCACACCGGGACAGCTCGACCTCGTGGTTGCAGGCGAGTGGATGCCGGTACACGTCTTCCGCCAGGAAGGGGGACGGTTCGTCGACCGAACAAGCGACGCAGGACTCGGCGGCACGAATGGCTGGTGGAACACCGTGGCGACGGCGGACCTGCGCGGCAACGGGCGAGTGGACCTGGTGCTGGGCAACCTCGGGCTGAATTCCTACCTGCGCGCCAGCAAGCTCGAGCCGGCGCGCCTGTACCTTGCCGACTTCGCGCACAACGGATCGTTGGAGCAGATCCTCACGTCCTACAAGCACGGCGAGAGCTATCCAATGGCAGGGCGCGACGAACTGGCGCGGGTGATTCCCGAGTTGCGTGCGAAGTTTCCCACGTACAAGGACTTCGGTGCGAGCCGGCTCCGCGACATCTTACCCGCCGCCGACATCGCCAAGGCGACCGTGCTCGAGGCGGATACCTTCGCGAGTGCCGTGGCGCTCGGCAATCCGGACGGCACGTTCGACCTCCGCCCGCTTCCCGCGGAGGCGCAGTTCGCCCCCGTGTACGCCGCACTCACCGGCGACTTCGACGGTGACGGCCACACCGACATCGTGCTCGGCGGCAACTTCCGCGGAGCCTCGCCCCTGCAGGGGCAGTACGACGCGAGCTATGGCCTGCTGCTCCGAGGCAACGGTGCGGGCGCGTTCGCGGCCGTGGACATGGCCGAGAGCAACCTGCTGCTCGAGGGTGAGGTGCGGCACATGAGGCGGCTGCGGGCCGCGAACGGCGACGAGCTGATCGTCGTCGCACGGAACGACACGACGGTGCAGGTGGTGCGGGCGAACCGGCTTGGCCGGTCCCGGGTAGCGCACGCACCGTGAAAGTCGCATGATGCCGCAGCGTATCGACGTGATGCCGCGTCGCCCCGATTCCCTTCCGTCCCCACTTCGATGAGCCCTCTCCGTATTGCGCGCCCGGCCGGCCTCAATCACGTGGCGCTGCTCGTGCTCGCGTTCGCATCGGCCTGCGGGTCGGTACCGGTCGTCACCACGGCGCCGCCGCGCGTCGAGGCAACGCGCCCGTACGACCCGGCGCACGACCTCGGGCCGTTGTTCCACGACATCCAGATGGCGCGCATCTATCCGGACTCGAAGACACTCGTCGATGCGCGCCCGAGGTCCGCGCCGGCGGACGTCGCCGCGCAGTACCTCGCGCAGCGGTCCGCGCCGGACTTCGACCTCACGGCGTTTGTTGCCGCGCATTTCGACGCGCCGCGAGCGGCTGGCGAAGGAATACGCACGGACACCACGCAGTCGATGGAGGAGCACATCCGGGCGCTGTGGCCGGCGCTCACGCGACCGGCGGACATCGCCGATCCCAACTCGTCGCTGATTCCCTTGCCGGAATCGTACGTCGTGCCGGGTGGACGCTTCCGCGAGGTGTACTACTGGGATTCGTACTTCACGATGCTCGGCCTCATCCAGAGTGGCCGCACCGACCTCGTGAAGGACATGCTCGACAACTTCGCCTACCTGATCCGCACCGTCGGCCACATACCGAATGGCAACCGCACCTACTACCTGAGCCGAAGCCAGCCGCCGTTCTTCAGCGCGATGGTGGGACGGTATGCGACGGCGACGGACAGCGCCCGCGCGACCGCCTATCTCGACGCGATGGAGGCGGAGCACGACTTCTGGATGGCCGGTGCGGACTCCGTGCGGCCCGGCGCCGCGGCTCGGCGCGTCGTCCGCCTGCGCGACGGATCGCTCCTCAACCGCTACTGGGACGATCGTCCCGAGCCGCGCCCGGAATCGTACCGGGAGGACTTCGAGTTGGCGCAGCGTGTCCCCGCGGCGCAGCGCGAGGCACTTTACCGGAACATCCGCGCGTCTGCGGAAAGCGGCTGGGACTTTTCGAGCCGCTGGATGCGTGATCCGTCCGACCTTCGCTCGCTGGAGACGACGGAGCTTGTCCCCGTGGACCTCAACAGCCTGCTGTATCACGCCGAGCGGACCATCGCCGCGCTGCGCCTGGTGCGGGGCCGCACCGGGGACGCCGCGGTTGCCGCGCGCTATGCCGCCGCAGCTGAACTGCGCCGTAACGCACTGCTCGCCGCCGCATATGACCCACGCGAGGGCTACTTCTTCGACGTCCGCTGGCGCACAGGGGAGCGGGTGACGGACCGGCCCACGATGGCCGCCGCGGCGCCCCTGTATTTCGGGTTGGCGACGCCGGAGCAGGGTCGCGCCGTGGCGGAGCGTCTCGGTCGCGACTTCCTGAAGCCGGGCGGGTTCGTGACGACGCTGCAGGCGTCCGGACAGCAGTGGGATTCGCCGAATGGCTGGCCACCGCTGCAGTGGCTCGGCGCGCAGGCGGTGCGCGCGTACGGCCGCGCCGACCTCGCCGATGACGCGCGCAATCGGTGGCTGGCGCTGAATCGCCGGACGTATCGCGTGACGGGAAAGATGACGGAGAAGTACGACGTCACGGACCTGAGCCGTCGTGCCGGCGGCGGCGAGTATCCCACGCAGGACGGCTTCGGGTGGACCAACGGCGTGGCGCAGGCCTTTGCGGCGCAGGAGCAGGCGGTGGAGCCGGCGCGTGTGCGGCCGTGAGGAAGGATCTGCTCGCGGTGCGCGCGATCAGCGCGCCGCTGGCCGCTTCATGACATCGCCAGCCCCACCCATCGCGATGACGCGGCGCGCCGCAGCGAACCCCATCATCACACCGGCGATGGTGCCGCCGTCGCGCCCCGACCTCGAGGTCGTGGGCGTGTTCAACCCAGCGTGCATCCGTCACGGCGCGGACGTCGTGCTGCTGCTGCGAGTGGCCGAGGCGCCGATGCGGCGCGAGGCGGGGGAGATTGTCGCTCCGTACTACGACGCCGCTGCCGGAGCACTCGCGGTCCACCGTTGGCGCGCCGGCGCGCCGGGCGTGGATACGAGCGATCCGCGTGTCGTCGTCGAGAACGGGCAGACGTGGCTCACCTCCATCTCGCACCTCCGGGTGGCGCGTTCGCGCGACGGCGTGCACTTCGACATCGCCGATGCGCCCGCGATGTCGGCGACGACGCCACTGGAGAGTTTCGGCCTCGAGGATCCCCGGATCACGCAGCACGGGGACACCTTCTGGATCAACTATTCTGCCGTTTCCCCGCGCGGCATCGCCGCGGCGCTCGCCTCCACCAGCGACTTCGTCACGTTCACCAGGCACGGCGTGATCTTCGCGCCACCCAACCGGGACGTGACGATCTTTCCCGAGCGGATTGACGGGCGCTACGTCGCGCTGCACCGGCCGATGCCCGAGGGCATCGGTGAGCACGCCATCTGGCTGGCGACGTCGCCGGACCTGATGGCGTGGGGCGACCACCGGTTCGTGGCTCGCGCGCGAGCAGGGGCCTGGGACGACGCGAAGATCGGCGGCGGCGCAGTGCCCTTCCGCGTGCGGACCAACGGACAGGATGCATGGCTCGCGGTCTACCATGGCGTGAGCAGCGCGCCCATGCAGTACGCGCTTGGCGCGCTGCTCCTTGACGCGCGCGATCCAAGCCACGTGATCGGCCGATCGCGCGCACCGATCCTCGCGCCGGAGGCCGCGTACGAGCGACGTGGATTCTTCGATGGCGTCGTATTCACGTGCGGGCTGCTCGCGGAGGACGACGACGTGCAGCTGTACTACGGCGCGGCAGATGGCGTGACGGCCCTCGCGACGCTGTCGCTGGCCACGATCCTGGAGGGACTCGCGTGACACCGCCCGCTTTCGAACTGGGTATCAACTACTGGCCGCGACGCCGCGCCATGTACATGTGGCGTGAGCTCGACCTGGTGGAAGTGCACGACGACATGCAGCGGATCGCCGAGATGGGATTCGATACGGTGCGGCTGTTCGCGATGACGCGCGACTTCCTGCCGGCGCAGAACGTGGTGGACACCCTGATGGTGGATCGCCTCGTGGAGGTGGTACGCATCGCGACCGACAACGGGGTGTCCGTGGTGCCCACGCTGCTCGTGATCAACATGAGCGGCCGCATCTGGTGGCCCGAATGGATGCTCGACGCAGATGGCCAGCCGGGCGACCTGTACGCCGATCCCGCGCTCCTGCGCGCGCAGGAGCTGCTGATGCACACCTGCGCGAAGGCGCTCGCCGGCAGCGATCGGCTGCGGGCGTTCGACGTGGCGAACGAGATCGACGACGCGAAGCGCCCCGAGCGGCGTGCGCATGCACGGGCGTGGACCTCGGTGATGACCAGCGCGATCCGCCGCGGCGCGCCGGGCGTGCCGGTGCGCATCGGTGCCCACCTGCCGTCGCTCACGACAGCCAACCAGATGCGCGTGGATGACCTGGCCACGGTGCTCGACGAGGACGTGATGCACGCGTATCCGTTGTACAGCGCGGTTGCTCGCTCCTACGTCGACCCGGAGCTGGTGCCGTTCGCGTGCGCACTCACTTCCGCCCTCGCGGGACGGAAGCGCGGTACGCTCATGCAGGAGTTCGGCATGTGCACCGCGCCGGCAGGCGCGCAGGGCCACGCGTTCATCGACGACTTCCTCGGCACGTCACGCACGCAGTACCTCGCGTCCGAGGACGAATGCTGCACCTACTACGAGACCGTCCTCGCGCGGCTCGTGGAGACGGGCGCCGCCGGCGCATACGCGTGGTGCTACGGCGACTACCATGCCGAGCTCTTCGGCCGCCCGCCGCTGGACACGGCGGTGCGCGAGCGCTCGTTCGGCCTCATCCGCGCCGACGGCGTCGAGAAGCCGGCGGTGAAGGCCTTTCGCGACCTGCGAGCACGTCGTGACGCGGGCGCCCTCGTCGTGGGCACCGTGCCCACCGTGCTCGACGTCAGTGCGGACAACTACTACGCGGACCCCGGCGGCCACTTCGCGCGACTGTACGCGCGCTGGCTCGCGGCCAAGACGTGATCGCACCGCTGCGGCGACTGGAGCGGAACCCCATCGTCGTGCCGAGCGACGTGTCCTTCGTGCACGCCGCGGGCGCCGTCACCGCCGGCGCGTCGATCGACCACCGCAGCGGGCGCGTGGTGTTGCTGGTACGCGTCTACGAGCGCGACACCGGCCGCTCATGTCTCGCACTGGCGGTGTCGGACGACGGCGAGCGGTTCGCGCTGCCGCTCGACCGGCCCATCGTCGGCCGCGAGGCGCCATACGAGGAGTGGGGCGTGGAAGATGCGCGCGTCACGTGGCTCCCCGGCGAGGGACGCTACGCCATCACGTACACCGGGTACTCGCCGCGGGGCCCTCGCGTGTGCCTCATCACCACGGACGACCTGCTGGACCCATCGCGCTACCAGCGGCACGGGCCGCGCATCGCCGGGGAGAACAAGAACTGCGTGGTGTTTCCGCAGAAGGTCAGCGGCGAGTACGTCATCCTCCATCGGCCGATGCCGGACATCGTCTGCGTACGCGCGCCGGCCCTCGAGGACCAGTGGCCCGCAACGGGCACGAAACTGATCGGACCTGCCGCGGGCACGTGGCGGAGCTCGCGCGTAGGTGCCGGCGCACCGCCGTTGCTGACGCGGCTCGGCTGGCTCCTGCCATTCCATGGCGCCACCACCATCGCCGAAGGCAACCTGTACTCCATGGGCTGGTGCGTGCTCGACGCCGACCAGCCGGAGCGCGTCCTCTATGTCTCCGATACGCCGGCGCTCGCGCCAACGGCGACGTACGAGATCGAGGCCGGTCCCATTCCGCAGGTGGACATGGCGAACTTCATTACCGGCGTGCGCGTGGTCTTTCCGCAGGGACTCGTGGCGCTGGGCGAGGATTTCGTCGTGTACTACGGCGCGGCGGATGTGTCCGTCGCGGCAGCGCGCGTGAACGCCGATGCATTGCTGTCGTCCATCGAGATGGTCATGGCGACACGATGACCCGCGCGCCGTGCACTCGCGTGGCGGGACGGATGATGCGGATGCTCGCGAGCGTCGCACTGGCCGGCTGCGGGCACGGACTGCCGCCCCTGCCCAGGAGTGATGCGCCCCCGCCGGTCACGCTGAACTTCGCGCACCTGCGGCACCTCACGCGCGACCTGACGGTGGCGGGCCACTCCGTGCGCGTCGTGGCACTGTATGCGAACGCGCCGTCATACGTGCCCACCGGTTCTCCACGGCGAGATGGGTTCGAGGGCATCGCCAGCGTGGACGACGCTGCGCGCGCGGCCGTGCTGTACTTGCGCGACTACGAGACCACCGGCGACACCCTCGTGCGCCACGAGGCGCTCGGCCTGCTGGCGTTCGTTGCCGCGATGGAGCAGGGGGACGGCGAATTCCTCAACTTCGTGGATACCGCTGGTCGCGAGAACCGCACGGCCGTGAGCAGTCGGAAGAGCATGTCGTTCTGGGCGGCGCGCGGTCTCTGGGCGTTCGGTGAGGCCGAGCAGGTGCTCGGGGCTGGGCTGCCGTCCGCGCTTCGTGGAGCGCGTGACCGTGCTGTTACACGCATGGCGCGCGACATCGATGCGGGCCGGCTCATCGGCGGCTCGGCGACGGCTACGTCCGAGGCGCTGCTCGGGTTGCTCGCCTTCGAGCGCGCCGCGCCGGATCCAGCGCGCGCCGCGCTCGCCTTGCGCACGGCGCGGTTGCTCGTTGCGCTCGCCCACGGCGATGCGACTCACGCGCCGTGGGGTGCGCATCTCGATACGCCTGCGTCGGCATGGCATGCCTGGGGCGCGCGAACGGTGGCAGCGCTGGCGGAGGCTGGCGTGGTACTCGCCCATCCGGAACTGATCGCCGCGGCGCGCGTGGAAGCGGATGGACTCTGGAGCCGCTTCCTGCTCGCCGCGCCGGTACCGGCGTCGGTCGCACCGGACGGTGCCGCGGAGTGGTATCCGCAAATCGCGTACGGCGTCGGGTCGATAGCGGAGGGCCTCGTGGCGCTCGCTGATGCCACCGGTGAGCGGCGCTACGCGGTCGAAGGCGGACTCGTGGCCGCCTGGCTGCTCGGTGCCAACCCGGCGGGCATCGCGATGTACGATGCGCACACCGGACGCACGTTCGACGGTGTGGATGGCCCCGCACCCTTGCGGCTGAACAGGAATGCCGGCGCGGAATCCACCGTCGAGTCGCTCCTCGCGCTCCAGGCGGTGTCGCGCAATGCGGATGCGGTGGAATACCTGCGCTATCGTCCCGCTGGAGCGACGTCGCCCTCGCTCGCGAGTGTACCGGCCGCGCGGACATACACCGGCCCTGGTGGTCGGCTCGAGTTGCGCATGCGCGGCGGCCGCCTCGAGCTCACGGAGTCGCACGGGCCGGCTGGTCCCATCACGCTCACCTACTGGCCCGCGGCGAATCCATCGGAAGTGCGTCTTGCGACGTTGCTCACCGAGCACTGGAACCGCGAGCATCCCGACGTGCAGGTGCGCG
>JBDTYL010000435.1:0-3908 GCA_040005695.1 bacterium
ACGGGGCGTCACGCGCGGGCACGTCACACTTTCCGCGCGGTTCGAGCGCGAGGAGGCCGAGAGTTCCGTAACCCTCCCAATCGACGAAAGCCGGTTTGCGGCCTATGTGGCCCAGTTGCGGGGTCTCCAGGAGCGGTACGCGCTGGCCGATACGCTCGACGTGGCCGCGGTGCTGCGGCTGCCGGACATCTTCCTCGCGGGCGCCACTCGCGAGGAACTGACCGCAGAGGCTGCGCCGCAGCTGGTCGCCATCGTGGAGCGGGCCGTGGCGGCACTGCTCGAGATGCGCGCCGTCGAGGGCGCGCGCCTCGTCACGTACCTCGACGAACGGCTCTCGCTCATCGAGGCAGCACTCGCGCGCATCGCCGTCCGGGCGCCTGAGCGCGTGACCGAGCAGCGCGACCGGCTCCGCAACGCGGTGCGGGAGCTTACGGACGGCCTCGCCGTGGACGAGACGCGGCTGGCACAGGAAATCGCACTTCTGGCGGACCGTCTCGACGTGCAGGAAGAGCTGTCGCGCTTCCGGGCGCACATCGACGCCTTCCGTGCCGCCCTGCAGTCCGCCCAGCCGGACGGCGTCGGGAAGCGGCTCGGCTTCCTGCTCCAGGAAATGTTGCGGGAAGCGAATACCACGGGAAGCAAGGGCAACGATGCCGCCATCGTCTCCGACGTCCTTCTGGTGAAGGAGGAGCTGGAGCGCATCCGGGAGCAGGTGGAGAACCTCGAATGAACTCCTACTCGAGCTTCCCGGTGATCCTGAGCGCCCCCTCTGGCGGCGGGAAGACCACCATCGCCAAGCTGCTCCTCGCCCGTCGGCCGGACCTGGGGTATTCCGTTTCCTGCACCACCCGAACCCCGCGACCGGGCGAAATCGCGGGAACCGACTATTATTTCATATCCCGCCCGGAGTTCCTGGCCGAACGGGAGCGTGATGCGTTTGCCGAATCTGCCGTCGTGCACGGCAACCTGTACGGCACGCTGCGCCGCGAGGTGGAGCGGGTGATGTCGGAGGGCAAGCACGTCGTGATGGACATCGACGTGCAGGGCGCCATCCAGTTCATGCGGGCGTTTCCGCAGTCGGTCACGATCTTCATCCTGCCGCCGTCCGCCGAGGTGCTGCTCGACCGGTTGCGGTCTCGGAAGACGGAGAGTCCGGCGCAGCTCGCGGCGCGGCTCCAGTCGGCACTGCAGGAACTGCAGCAGGTGGGCGAGTATGAATACGTGGTGGTGAATGACGACCTGGAGCGTGCGGTGTCCAGCGTCGGGTCCATCATCGACGCGGAGACCGTGAGCCGCGAGCGGGTCAAGAACCTCCGTCAGCAGGTGGCGCAGCTCATCGAGCGCCTCGAGCTGGAAATAGAGAACACCACACCCTGATCATCGAGTCCATGCGAGTCTTCACACCGATCGAGATCGCGCAGCACGCTGCCAACAAGTACCTCGGCGTCCTCGTCGCGGCGAAGTATGCCCGCGCCCTGAACGAGTTTCCGGGTGGGTCGGCGTCGCGCGACAAGAAGCTCACCACGCGCTCGCTCGAGGAGCTGTCCCGCGGCGACATCAATTACCGCGTCATTCCCCGTCGTCGCTCGGCCGAGTAACGGCGGGTGAACAACGGGCGGTGAACCGTGACCGGGCGCGACCAGCGCCCACCGGTTCACGGCTCTCCCTCCACGCGACGCCACCTCCCTCGTGACCTCCAACGGAGTCCGGCCCTTCGCGGGTCGCCGCGTGCTGCTCGGCGTGTCGGGCGGGATCGCGAGCTACAAGAGCGCGTGGCTGGCGCGCCTGTTGGTGAAGGCGGGCGCCGACGTGGACGTCGTGCTCACGCCGGCCGCCACGGAGTTCATCGGCGCCGTGACGTTCGAGGCCCTCACTGGACGCGCCGTGCATTCGGGCCTGTTCGATGCGGGACGCGCACTGAACCACATCAAGCTGGCCCGCGCGGCGGACGTCATCGTCATCGCCCCCGCCACTGCCGACCTCCTCGCGCGCATGGCTACGGGGCAGGCCAATGACCTGCTCACGGCGTGCCTCCTTGCCGCCGAGTGTCCCGTGCTCGTGGTGCCGGCGATGAACGATCGCATGTGGGCGCATGCGCAGACTCGGGCGAACGTGGCGCACCTCGCAACTCTCGGCTACAGGATCCTGCCTCCCGACGATGGCCTGCTGGCCGCCGGTGAAGGCAGCGGCCCCGGGCGCATGCCGGAACCGGAGACGATCATCGCGCACGCGGGCCGCCTGCTCGAGCACGATGGCGTTCTCGCCGGGCGGCAAGTCCTCGTGACCGCGGGACCCACGCGCGAGGCGCTCGATCCCGTGCGGTTTCTCTCCAACCACAGCAGCGGGCGGATGGGCGTGGCCATCGCTGCGGCGGCATGGCGGCGTGGGGCGGACGTGACGCTGGTGGCCGGTCCACTTTCGGTGCCCGTGCCCGTTGGCGTGGCGCACGTCGCCGTCGAGTCCACGACGGCGATGCGCGACGCCGTGCGCGCGCACATCGGTGCTGCCGACGTCGTGGTCATGAGCGCCGCGCCGGCGGACTACCAGCCGCAACAGGTGGCGCCCGGCAAGCTGAAGAAGACCGGTGGCGCCCGTTCGATCGACCTCATGGAGACTCCGGATATCCTCATCAGCACACGGGAGCATCGGCGCGCCGGCGCCGTGGTCGTGGGTTTCGCGCTGGAGACGGACGACTTGCTCGCCAACGCTCGGCGCAAGCTGGCGGCCAAGGACCTGGACATGGTGGTGCTGAATGCGGCCAACGAACCAGGTGCCGGTTTCGGGGCGGACACCAACCGGGTCACGCTCGTTCGGCGCGGCGTCGAAGAGCCGGAAGAGTTGCCCCTGCTCACCAAGTGCGACGTCGCGGACGAGATCCTCGATCGGGTGGAGACCCTGCTGCATGGACGCTAAGGACTCGCTGCGCCGGTACCTGGAACAGCGGCGCGAGCTCGGCGAGACGGAGCTGGTCCTCGACTCGCTCAGCGTGGACGAGGCGCTCAAGCTGCTCGGCGCCGCGCGCTCGGCGCCGCGGGGCACGGACCCCCGTGCCAAGGAGCCGGAAACGACGGACTGGCGGGCTGCTGTGCGCGCAGCGGGCGGTGCACCGGAAGCAAGGCCGTCCATCGGTACGCCGGTGATTCCCGACGAGCGTTCGCGGCCCGTGGCGCCCGTGTCTCCCGCCGCGGAGGCGCCCACCGCGGCGACCGATGCCGAGAGCAGTCGGCCGACGACTGTACATCGGGCGGGCGGAGGGGAGACAGCGGCGCCCGAGGTGCCACTGGACCAGGTGCCCGTGGGGCTGGTGGTAGGCGGCGGCGGTCGCTCGGTGGACGACCCCACGTTCAAGCTCGCCACGCTCGCCGAGGTCGCGGACACCGTGGCGCACTGCACGCGTTGCGCACTCTCCGCCACGGCGAAGAATCCGGTGCCCGGCACGGGCAACCCGGACGCGGACTTCATGATCGTCGGGGAAGCGCCGGGCGCCAACGAGGACGAGCAGGGCGTGCCGTTCGTGGGACAGGCCGGCCAACTGCTCACCAAGATCCTCGCGGCGATCAATTTGGGGCGCGACGACGTCTTTATTGCGAACGTCCTGAAGCATCGTCCTCCCGGTAACAGGAATCCGCTGCCGGAGGAGGTCGTGGCGTGCTCGCCGTACCTGGTTCGGCAGATCGAGCTCGTGCGTCCGAAGGTCATCCTGGCACTCGGCACTTTCGCGGCGCAGACTCTCCTCGAGACGAAGACGACCATCGGGAAGCTCCGCGGCCAGATTCATCGGTACTACGGTGTGCCCCTCATCGTGACCTATCATCCCGCCGCGCTCCTTCGGAACCCGGCTTGGAAACGCCCCACCTGGGAAGACGTCCAGCTTGCCCGACGAATACTCGATCGCCCCGACGCCCCAC
>JBDTYL010000436.1:0-11660 GCA_040005695.1 bacterium
CGGCATGGCGTAACGCCATGCCGGAGCTGAGGCTACCTGCCGGTTCCCCACATGGGGAACCCACGCGACGGAGCCTGTGACCGCCTCAGCGAGCGCTCGGCCATGAGGCCGAGCGCTCTTTCAATTTCGAAGCCCCGGGAGGGAGCGGATCTCAGTGCTTTGTCGTATCGGCCGCCATGCCCGCCATCTTGCCCTGCATCTCCTTCGCACGGTCCAGATGCTTCTGGATCGTGGGCGCCGCCTTCTGGATCATCGCCTTGAGGTCTGCGTTCTGCGCGTTGTTGGCCGCATCCTGCGCGAACTGCAGCACCTTCTCGTGACCAGCAACCATGTGGTCGATGTAGAACTTGTCCCACGCCGGCCCCTTTGCCATCGACGTCATGCTATCGGCGACCGCCGCCTCGGCCGCCGCATCCGTGTCACCCGCCGGCATCTCGGGCGTGATCGCGGCCTTCTTCGCCAGCGCCATCCCCTCGACGCGAAGTGCATGGTGGTCCTTCATCATCATGCGGCCGAACTCCTTGACCCCCGCCGACGTGCCCTTCGAGACGCCCATCGCACCGGCCGTGCTGTCCGAGACGTTGTCGGCGTCCAGCTTGGCGAGGATGTTCGCGTCCGTCATCGCCGGCGCAGCGGGAGTGGCAGCTACGGGCGCGGGCGTTGCCGCAGCGATCGAATCAGCGCGCTTGGCGCTGTCTTCGGCCTTCTCGCCCTTGTCGCAACCGGACACGAGCGCGACGGCGCACACGGCGAGCAACGAAGTGTGACTCAGGACTCGGCGTAGCATTTTTTCCTCCGGAACAAGAACGTTGACGGGAAGCGATGAGGAGGTCCTTCGATTCACTCAGGACGACAGGCATGTGCGGACGGCGCACGCGGGTGCAAGAAGCATACGTCTGACAGATCTGCCAGATAGCGAGCTGGACCGCGATTACGGTCCGCATCTCGCACTCTTGTGCGGTGTATCACGTACAGCGACTGAGGAGTGTGGCTATGCGACGTGTCCGTGGACTGATGACCCTTCTCACCTTTGGTGCGGCCGTCGGCTGCGGCGACGGGGAATCGACGCGCGCGTCACTCGCCCAACTTTCCGCCGACGTGGCAGAGTTCGCTGCGGCAGCCACCGGACAGGACGCTGTGATGGCTGACCAGGTGAAGGATGCCGGCCACCTGGGCTTCGACACCGGCACCTATCCTGGCGACAAGGCCATGCTGGCGTGGCGCACCGGTGGCGCCCCGTACGAGTGGACGGGCTATTACCTCCCGAGCCCGTGCCATCCCGATGACGGGTGGACCGGCAAGCGCGACACGCTCACGACCATGGGCTACGGCCTCGCCGTGGTGTACGTGGGACAGCAGACGTGGGGACGCATGCCGGGCGCCCCGCACATGATTCCGGTGCAGGTGAGCCGGCGCGTGAAGCAGCACGTCGGTCGGGGATCGAAGCGGCATTCCGTGTGGCGGACCATCACGAGCACCGTGCTGCGCCGCGCACCCGCCCCCGCACCGGACGCCACGTGCAACGCGGATTTCGTGTCGCCGGCGCGCGGCGCGAAGGATGGCGCGGACGCGGTCGCGCGCACCGCCGCGGAAGGGTTCGCGAATGGCACCACCATCTTCCTCGACCTCGAGCGGATGGACGTGCTGCCGCAGGTGATGCGGAACTACTACCAGGCGTGGGTGCGCACCGTGCTGGCGGACGGACGCTTCGTGCCGGGCATCTACGTGCACACGTACAACGCGAACGTCGTGTACGGTGACGTGAAGTCGGTCTACGACGCGGCGGGCTCCAAGCGGGAGCCGCCGTTCTGGGTCGCCAAGTCGAAGGGCTTCGACGTCACCAAGCTGCCGAGCGAAGTGGGGCATGCCTTCGCGGAGGTGTGGCAGGGCGTGCTGGACGTCGAGCAGACCTGGAACGGCCACAAGATCCCGATCGACGTGAACGTCTCGGCCTCCAAGTCGCCGTCCGCTCAGCTGCGCACACCGCCGGTGCGCGTGGGCGACTGACCGTGCTGCCGTGCACCGCGACCATGGTCGCGGTGCACGGCTCCATCGTCAGGTCGTCGTGATCTTCCGCAGCTGCTGGAGCGCCGCCTTCGCCGCCGGGCTCTCGATCGCGCCGGACGCCGCGGCCTTCACCAGCTTGTCGTCGCGATGATAGAGGTCGTTGCCGAACGACAGCTGCCCATCGCGCACGAAGGCCGTGCCGTAGGTGATGTACACGGGAATCTTCCGTTGCAGCTTCACGGTGGTGTTGTCCTTTCCGTTGTCCATCGCCTCCTGGACCTTCGTGGCGTCCCAGCCGAGCACCCACTGGGCCAGCTGCCCCGGCTTCTCCACGCGGATGCACCCGTGGCTGAACGCGCGCACGTCCTTGCTGAACAGGTCGTGATTGGGCGTGTCGTGCAGGTAGATGTTGAAGTCGTTGGGGAAGAGGAATTTCACGAAACCGAGTGCGTTCTTGGGGCCGGGCTTCTGCCGGATGCGGCGCACACCGCCGTCCGAGTAGTACTCGAGGTTCTCACGGTCCATGTAGCTCGGATCGTCGGCGATCTTCGGGGCGATCTCCTTGGACTGGATGTCCGGGGTGATGTTCCAGTACGGGCGGAACACGACATACTCCATCGAGTCGCTGAACACGGGCGTCGCCTTGTCCTCGTACGACTGGCCGACGATGACCTTCATCTCCAGGGTCTTCTCGCCGCTGTCGTACGCGGTGAGCTGGAACGCCGGCACGTTCACGTACACGTAGCGGTCGCCGAGGTTGCGCGGCATCCAGCGATAGCGTTCGAGGTTCGCGGCGATCTGGCCCAGGCGGTACGCGGCCGGCACGTTGAGCGCGTTCACCGTTTCCGGGCTCAGCGTCTTGTCCTGCGTGATGGAGTGGCGCGCCTGAAACTGGCCGATGGCGTCAGCGAGGCGCGCGTCGTACACCGACCCGCCGGTCGCCTTCTTCGCCGGCGCGGCACTGGTGTCGCCTGGGGCAGTGCCACCGTCCGTCAGACCTTCGGCTGCGAGCCGCTCGCGCAGCGCGGCGAGGCGCGCGGGGGAATCCGACTGGCCCTGACGCAGCGTGCGTCCTTCAGGCACGTGCGGGAAGTCGCCCTTCGCGACAATGGCGCGATAGCGCGCCAGCTCCTTCTGGAGTGCGGCATAGTCGGGATCGGCGGGACGCATCTCCGCGATGCCGCGGGCTAGTGTATCCGTGAGGGAGTGGACGAGCGCGCTGTCCACGTCGTCTTCCCTGGGGTCGATGTGCCACGACTGGCCCACGGACTTCGGGGAGATCTGTCCGACGAGGAGATCCGTACCCAGCGACGCATACATGCTCGAGAGCAGGACGTCTGCATTCGCGAGCTGTTCGGCGGTCGGCTTGGCAGTCTTCACGGCGTTGAGGGCGTTGGCCAGCTCGATCACCGGATAGGCGTCGGCACGGAGTGCGTCGTCGCTGACGCCAAGCACGGCGTCGGTGAGATCCTTGGCGCGATCCTTCGCCACGCCGTCACTCGTGAGCCACAGCGGCGTGTCACCCATGCTCTTGTAGAGGGCCTGTGTATGCTGCCATGCGTCCTTGCTCACGCCGTCCGGCGCATTGCCGGCGAGGCGCTGCGAGAGCGCCGTCTTGAGGTCAGCAATCGGGACGCCCTGCACATCCGTGAGCGTGGCGGGCGCCCACACTGCCGCGTGATGGAAGCGCTTGCCACCGACCACGCGCTTGGCAGCGGCAGCCTCCTTGGAGCAGGCGCCGGCGACCGAGACAACCAGCACCAGCACGGCCGCACGGCGCGCCAGCGCCATCGTCGCATGTGAATTCATTCGATTGATCCCGAGAGGTGAGTCGTACTCTGCCAGCAGACTGGCCGTGTCCGCTCTAGAGCCAGAGTCGGGCCAGCGCGCCGAGCTGAGGCTCGCAGCGCGCACCCTGCCCCGCGCCGGGTCAGGGTTTAAGATGCATCCGGAGAACGTCTGGATCGGACCTCCGCTCGCCCAATCACGAACGTGTCACTCGCAACGCCCTTCCGGTGGCCCTGGGCGCGATGGTCACTCGCGCGCCAGCTTCCGCTCATCACCGCGGCGATCATCGTGCTCGTGATGGTGCTGTCGCTGACCATCACTTACCGCGCACTGGTCGAGGCGCGGACCAGCGCGCTGCTGTCGCGCCAGAAGGGGCTGCTCGGTGTGCTCGTGCAGTCAGGCGAGAACGGCACGAAGGCACGCGTGACCGCGCTGCGGCTGGCAGCGCGCAACCCGGCATTGGTGCGGGCACTCGGGACGTCCGGCGCGCCGTCCTCTGCCCGGCAGGACTCAGATGTCGTGGCGGCGCTCGAGAAGGTCGCGGTGCCCTCGGACTCCGGGCTTCCCGTGGAGCTCTGGTCCGCGGACGGGCGCCGGCTCGCTCATATCGGCACCGACATCCGCGGCGATTCCATCGCCATGCTGCCACCTGAACTGCGCTCTCGGCACGGCACGCGCGTCAGTGAGGTGCCGGTGGGCGTGACGAACGACTCCACGGTCCAGATGGGCGCGCTCTACCCATCGTCCGGCCGGGTGTATTTCTGGGCGGTCGCGCCCGTGATGCAGGACGGCCAGCGCATCGGCGCGATCGTGCAGCAGCGGCACGTCGTGTCGAATCCGCAGGTGAAGCAGATGATCCGCGACATGTCCGGCGAGGAGTTCACGGTCTTCCTGCGCAACGTCACGGACGACTTCTCGTCGTCGATCGACGGCCGGCCGATTCCGCCTGCGGTGCGGCGGGACACCACCGATTCCGGTTACGTCGCGACGCGGGCGGACGGGGCCCGGCAGATCGGATACGAACAGCGTGTGCAGGGCACGCCGTACATCTTTTCCCTCGAGGTGCCCAAGCGCACGATCGTCGCCGCGCCGCGCGCAACCATCCGGCAGCTGAGCCTGTTCAGCGTGCTCCTGCTGCTCGGCGGTGTCGCGTTGACGTGGGCGCTCAGCCGTCAGATCACCCTTCCGCTCGTGGAGCTCACCACGGCGACGGAGGCGATGGCGCAGGGACAGTACAGCCGTCGCGTGGAGCACCGTCTGGCGTCGTCGGACGAGGTGGAGCGGCTCGGGGCCAGCTTCAACCGCATGGCGAGCGAGGTCGAGGCCTCGCAGCAAGAGCTGGCGTCGCAGGTGGAAGAGGCGCTGGCGACGTCGGAAGAGCTGGAACAGACCAACGAACAACTCCAGCTCATCTCTGCGGCGGCCGACGAGGCGCGCGATGCGGCGCTCGACGCAAACCGCGCCAAGGGCGACTTTCTCGCCGTGATGAGTCATGAGCTGCGCACCCCGCTCAACGCCATCGGCGGTTATACCGAGATCCTGCAGCTCGGGGTCTATGGGGAAGTGAACGATGCGCAGCAGGACGCCCTCACGCGCATCGCGCGCAGCCAGCAGACGCTGCTCTCGCTCATCAATGACGTGCTCAACTTCGCGAAGCTCGAGGCCGGCGCGGTACAGTACGCCGTCACGGACGTGCCGCTCGTGCGTGCCCTGGGCGTGATCGAGGACTTCGTGGCGCCGCAACTTCGCGACAAGCACATGACCTATCGGCTTGCGCCGTTCGACGCCCGGGTAACCGCGCACGTGGACGCCGACAAGCTGCAGCAGATCCTGATCAACCTGCTGTCGAACGCCGTGAAGTACACTCCCGAAGGGGGAGAGATCGACGTCAGCTGCGAGGTGGAGGAGCGCCTCGTCCGCATCCATGTGGCGGATACCGGCATCGGCATCGCTCCCGACCGGCTCGAGAAGGTGTTCGACCCCTTCATCCAGGTGGGCCGCGCGCTCAACCGGCCTCATGAAGGCGTGGGGCTGGGCCTGTCGATCAGCCGCAACCTCGCGCTGGCCATGCGCGGCTCGCTGAGCGTCGAGAGCGTACAGGGCAAGGGAAGCCGGTTCACCCTCACCATTCCGCGCGGGACCGACACGACCCTGCCAGCGTGAGGCGGACGGGGGCGGTGGCGCGCCTCGTGCTTCATGGCCGGCCCGTGCCCTCCATGCCTCTCAGCTTTGCGGCCGTCGCCACGGCCCTGTTGTCCGTATCCGCCACCGGAACTGCCCAGCAGGCCGCGCACCCCACGTTCACCTGCAAGGGAGAGCTGGTGAGCCGCGTGGTGATCGATGCCGAGCGTCCGCCGTTCTCCGGAGCGGCGGGCAAGTGGCGCGCTGCCGCGCGCGCGGTCGGCCTGCATCACGCCACGACGGCTCCCGAGGTGATCACGGCATTCCTCTCGCTCGTGCCCGGTCGCCCGTGCACGGAGTTCCGCCGCGCCGAGTCCGAGCGCGTATTGCGTGCGCAGCCCTTCCTCTCGGATGCCACGGTGCGCCTGGAAGCCGATACGGGCGGGACCGTCGCGGTCATGGTGCACACGACCGACGAAGTGCCGGTACTCGTGAGTGCCCGCTTTCGCGGCATCATGCCCGAGACGTTCTCGGTGGGGAACGAGAACGTCGCCGGCCAGGCGCTGCGGGTGGAAGCGCGCGTGGAGCGGGGACGCGCGTATCGCACGGCCTACGGGGGACGGGTCGAGCGTGACGTGATGTTCGGGCATTCCTTCCGCGTCGTGCTGGAAGCCGACCGGTACCAGATGGGCCAGCGCGTGGGCGCCGAGCTCGAGCACCCGTTCTTCACGGATCTCCAGCGCCTCTCATGGCACACGGGATTCTCGCGGGCGGATAACTACCTCCGCCTCGACCGTCCGTCCCACGAGCCCCTGGCGCTCCAGTTCAACGACCGCAGCTGGGACGCGAGCGCCCTCCTCCGCCTCTTCGGTACGCAGACAGTGGCACTGCTCGGCGGCGCGGTATCCGGCCGGCAATTCGATCCGGCAGCCGCGGGCATCGTGGTGGACGACACCGGATTCCGCGCCGACACCGGCGTCACGCTCGTCGGGCGCTACACGCCCTTTCACGTCGCACGCATCGGCATGCTCGGCGGCATCCGCCGTGTCACCTTCCACAAGGTGAACGGATTCGACGCGCTCATCGGGTCGCAGGACGTGATGAGCGGCGCGGCCCTGGGCCTCTTCAGCGGGCGCGGGCTCGCGCAGTTCGGCGAGACCGATACGTTCCTTTCAGGTGCGCTGTACGCCGGCGCGGCCTCACGCAACGCGCTGCTCGCGTCGCTCGTGCAAGTCGAGGGGCGCGACGCAGGGGGCACATGGAACAGCATCGTCGGCAGCGCGAGAACGGCGCTCTACTGGGGCAATGCGCCGGGCGCGCTACTCGTTGTGTCGGACGAGATCTCAGGTGGCGTGCGCTCGCGACTTCCGCTGCAGGTGACGTTTGGCGATCGGGATGGCGGACTGCAGGGGTATTACCGCTCCGGCCTCGCTGGCGAACGGCGCAACGTGTTGCGCGGCGAAGTGCGGTGGAGCGCAGCGGCGCTGACGCGGCACGCGGATCTCGGCGTGGCGACCTTCAGCGAGTTGGGGACGCTCTGGGCCGGCGATGCGCCCTACGGAATGAACGTCACGCGCGCGAGCGTCGGCATCAGCCTGCTCGCCGCCTATCCCACACGGTCCAAGCGCTTGTACCGGGCCGACCTGGCCATCCCGCTCACGCGGTCCGGCGAAGGTGGCGGCCGCGTCGAGGTGCGATTCAGCAGCATGGACCGCACGCAGGGATTCTGGCGCGAGCCCGTGGATGTCTCGCGCGCTCGCACAGGCACGGAGCCGAGCCGCCTGTTCGCCTGGCCCACGCAGCAGTAGGGACAGAAGGATCCTGATCGCGCCAAGGACGCCGCGTGGCTCCTGAACAACAGCAGCAAGTCGATTGGCAGGTGAATTTCGACTGTACCAGGGCGTGAACGCCCTACCGGAAGACGGCGACGACCACTGGCGCGAGTAGCGCGGTGAGCACGCCCACCACACCCATGGCCATGCCGGCGGATGCGCCTTCCACCTCGCCCTCGTCCGCGGCGCGGGCGGTGCCGAAGCCGTGCGCCGCGGCGCCGAGGGCCAGGCCCGTGGCCAGCGCGGACCGCACGCCGACGAGACGCAGCAGCGCCACACCGAGCCCCGCACCGATGGCGCCGGTGACGATGGAGACCACGGCGGAGAGCGCGGGAATGCCGCCGAGCCGCGTGGTGATGGCGATGGCGATGGAGGACGTGGCCGATCGCGGCGCGAGCGACCGAACGACCACGGGTGGTGCGCCGAGCAGCCAGGCGACACCGACGGCCACGAGCATGCCCACCAGCGCGCCGGCCAGGAGTGCCGTCGCGATGCCGACCACGTTGCGGCGCACGGTCGCAAGCTGCAGCGCGAGGGGCACGCCGAGCGCAACGACGGCCGGTCCGAGCCAGAAGGCGATGAGGTGGCCGCCGCGGTCATACGCTGTCCACTCGGTTCCCGTCAACCGCAGAAGCCCGATGACGACGACGATGGTGACGAGTGCGGGATTGAGCAGCGACATACGGACGCGCGCATACATCGCGCGGGCCACTGCGTACACCGCCACCGTCACAACGAGCCACAGTGCGCCGGTGAGGTCGGCGTTCACGCGTCGCCCTCGAGGTGCTGCGCAACGCGCCCGACCACGACGAGCACGGCGACGAGACTGAGTACCGCGGCAACGATGATGGCCACGAGGCTCTGACGCAGCACGGCCCCATACACGACGATCGCGACGCCCGCCGGCACGAAGAGGAGCGCGATGTAACGGACGAGAAAGTCGGCGGCGCTGCGCACGGCCGCGAGCGGAAGCACGCGCGTCTCGACGAGCACGGTGAGCGCGAGCATGCCTACCACGCTGCCCGGCACGGGCGCGTGCGTGAGGCGCACGAGCCAGCCGCCGGCGGCATCGAGCGCGACGAGGATCGCGATGCCGGTGACGAAGCGGAGTGCCGACGCGCTCAGCGGGACAGCTTCGTGAAGAGGTTGTTGAGCGACTCCGCGAGCGTGGGATGCGCGAAGACGGCGTCCCGAAGCGCGGTGTACGGGAGGTCGCCCATCATCGCGACCTGGAGGATCGACGCGATCGCACCGCCCTCCACGTCGCCAACGACATACACGCCGTCAGCCGACGCCTCGAGTTGCTCGTTCGCCTTCATGTAGTCGTCTGCATCGAGTGCAATGCCGGTCCGGGAGGCCGCGGCGGGCTGGGGCATGGGCCAACGTTGCGGAGCCGCGGCCGCCGAGGCAAGCGCGAGTGTCGGGCGCCGATCAGGGACGCAGCGGCACCACGGCGAGCGTGCAGCGCGAGATGCACACCAGGCGCTCGTCCTCGTCCCTGATCTCGATGGACCATACCTGCGACGTGCGTCCGACGTGCACGGGAACCGCCGTGGCGGTGACGACGCCATCCGCCTTGGGACGCAGGTGGTTGCCGTTGATCTCCTGGCCCACCGCCATGAACCGTTCCCGGTCGATGCGATTGGCGGCGCCGAGCGACGCGGCAGTTTCCGCAAGGGCAATGGACGCGCCGCCGTGGAGGATGCCGAACGGCTGGTGCGTGCGCTCGTTCACCGGCATCGTCGCCACGACGCGGTCATCGCTGATCTCGAGGACGTCGATGCCGAGCGACCGGTTGAGGCCGCGATCGACGAGGGGGTGCCACCAGGCCCTGTCACTCACGGCACGGCGCGCGGCGGGCGGGTCTGCATCAGCGCCTCGATCGCCGCCATCTCGCGCGGTGTCGTGCTCAGGCGCTCGAGGCCATTGGCCGTGATGACGTAATCGTCCTCGATGCGGACGCCCGAGTTCTCGTACCTGAGGACGGCGGGACGTACCTTTGCGATGAAGGCGCGGTTGCGCGGCGTGTCCGGCAGCGCATCGAGCATCGAGGTGCCGATGTAGATGCCCGGCTCGATGGTGAACACATCGCCTTCCTTGAAGCGTCCGTCGCCAATGTGAAACTGCGCCGGGTCGTGCACCGCGAGGCCCAGGCCGTGCGAGATGCCGTGGATCATCCAGAAGGTGGATTGCCGGCACGAGCGGGGGTTTCGCGTGCAGTCGGTCTGCCACGGCATGTCGAGCATGGCCGCCGTGTCCTCGATGAGGCCGAGGCGTGCCAGTCCGCGCGCACGGACGTCGACGGCCGAATCCGTGGCGGCCGACGCCAGCATGCCGGGCTTCGAGTTCCGCTCGGCCGCGAGTTGCGCGTCGAGCACCAACTGGTAGATCTCGCGCTGCGCGGGCGTGTACTTGCCGCTCACGGGAATCGTGCGGGTGATGTCGGCGGCGTAGCCCTCGTACTCCGTGGCGGCGTCCATCACCACAAGGTCGCCGGGACGGATGTCGCCGCGGTCGCGCATGTAGTGCAGCTGCGTGCTGTGCACGCCGCCGCCCACGATGGAACCGTACGACGGCCGCGCGCCACCGAGTCGCGTGAAGGTGTATTCGAGGGCAGCCTGCAGCTCGTACTCCTTCGTCGGCTCCGCTGCCGTCATCGCGGCGCGATGGCCTTCCGAGCTGATCTCGGCGGCGCGGCGCAGCAGGGCGATTTCCGCCGGGGACTTCCGCGCGCGCAATGCGTCCACCAGCGCGTGCGCGTCGCGGACGACCAGCCCCGGGTGGCGAGCGGCGATGTCGTGCATGAACTGTCGGCCGCGGGTGAGCGAGTCCTGCGCGGCGAAGTCGGCGTCGGCGAAATCGGTGACGGTGTAGAAGGGCAGCCCGGTGCCGGCCAGCGAATCGACGACCGACGCGATGGAGGCGAAGGCGCGCGCCTGCAGTCCGAAGCTCCGTACGACGGTCGCGGAATCCGGCCGACGCCCGTAGTAGAACGCGGAGCGGGGATTCACCGGCGTGAGGAACAGCGTGCTGGCGGGTCGCCCACCGTGCACCACCATCACGAGCGCGGCGTCCGGCTCGTCGAAGTTGGTGAGGTAGTGAAACGCCGGCAGCTGAAAGAAGGGGCCGAAGTCGGACACGGGCGTCCGGGCGCCGAACGCCACGACGACACCCTCCTGCACGCGCGCGGCGAGGGAGTCACGGCGCGCAGCGAATTCCGCGGCGGGAATCTGTGCGCCGGCGACGATCGGCATCGTGACGGCGAGGAGTGCGAACCGAAGCAGTGCGTGCATGTGGCCTGCGGAGGGAGGTGCTGGCGGGCAGCGGCACCAGCCGCTGCCCGTCCGGCACAGGTTACGGAATGGCGCGCTGCGGCGCCGGCGGGGTCATCTCGTATTCCTTCGGCGGCTCGGCGCCCATGAGGTTCTTCACGAAGTAGTCCCAGCGACGGCGCATCATGTAGGACGACATGGCA
Organism: bacterium; assembly: GCA_040005695.1. GTDB lineage: Bacteria > Gemmatimonadota > Gemmatimonadetes > Gemmatimonadales > Gemmatimonadaceae > AG11. The sequence goes on from JBDTYL010000436.1 coordinate 11,224, forward strand.
CCGTAGCCGTGTGCCTGGTTGGGCAGCATGAGCAGGTCGAAGTCCTTGTTGGCCTTGATGAGCGCGTCCACGACGAGCGTCGTGTTGTTCGGCGGCACGTTGTCGTCAACGGTGCCATGCGCGAGCAGCAGCTTGCCCTTCAGGTTCTTCGCGAAGTTCTGGTTGGCTTCGGGCGCGTAGTTGTCGCTCGTGCCCTCCTTCACCAGCAGGCCCTGATAGCGTTCGCCCCAGTCGTCTTCGTACACGCGGTTGTCGTGGTTGCCGGATTCCGCGATGCCCACCTTGAAGAAGTCCGGATAGCGGAACATCGCGTCCGCCGTGGCGAAGCCGCCGCCCGAGTGACCCCAGATGCCGGCCTTGTCGAGATCGATGAAGCGGTAGCGCGACGCGAGCTCCTTCATGCCCGCGACCTGATCGGGCAGCGTGTTGTCGCCCAT
>JBDTYL010000437.1:0-4757 GCA_040005695.1 bacterium
CGCTCAGGATGACAGGATTGCGCTCAGGATGACAGCCTACCACTTCCCAATGAGTTCATGATGCGCCACATCGTCTCACTGCTCCTGCCGTTTGTCCTCGCTGCGCCACTCGCGGCACAGAAGGCCACGCCTGCCACGCTGCCTAAGGTGCCATCCGCCATCGATGCCATCCACGAAGCCGACATCCGGCACGACGTCTACACACTGGCGAGCGACGAGATGCGCGGCCGAGAGGCGGGCACGATCGACGAGATGCACGCGTCGATGTGGCTGGCGGAGGAGATGCGGAAGATCGGCCTCGTGCCGAAGGGCGACATGGGCAGCTGGTTCCAGTGGTGGAACATGCGCCGCACGCGTGTCTCCACCATTTCGAGCTCGGTGAGCATTGGCGGACGGCCGCTGGCGCTGTGGACCGACATCACCCCCGCGTCGAACGCCGCCGCGGAGATCTCGGCGCCCACCGTGTTCGTGGCCAGCGTGGGCGACACGACGATCGACGTCCGCGGCAAGATTGCCGTGGCCACGCTGGTGGCACCGCCGGCCGCATCCATCCGCAGCACCACCAACACGTACGACTACAATTACACGCGCCCCGCCATCGCCGCGATGGCCGCCGCCCTCACGCGGCGTGGCGCGGCCGGCGTGATCATCGTTGCCGACTCCGTCGCGGAGCTCGCGTTCGACGGCGTGGCGAAGACGCAGTCGCGCGGCACGTACGACGTGATCGGCGGCGTGCCGCGGTTCACGCGCAACCCGACACCGCCGGCAGCAACGCCCACCGTACCGCGGCCACAGGTGCCCGTTCTGCTCGCGCACCGTGCGGCGCTGAACGAGCTGACCGCGAACGGGCAGACGATGGACATCCACCTTCGGCTGGAGTTGTTCGAGTACCCGTCGGTGAACGTCATCGGCGCGGTGCGTGGCACCGATCCGAAGCTGCGCGGAGAGTACGTCCTCTTCAGCTCGCACCAGGATCACGACGGCGTGCGCTACGCGGTGAACGGCGACTCCATCTGGAACGGGGCCGACGACAACGCCACCACGAGCGCGGCGATCCTCGCCATCGCCCGCGCGTGGGTGAAGCATCCCGGCAAGCGCTCGGCGCTCTTCGTCTTTCATGGCGCGGAGGAGCGCGGGCTGCTGGGGTCGCGGTATCACGCGGCGCACCCGGTGGTGCCGCTCGACAGCATCGTCGCCGTGCTGAACGGCGACATGCTCGGTCGGAACAGTCCCGACACCGCGGCGCTCATGGGCTCGCAGCCGCCGCACCGCAACTCGGCGGCGCTCGTGCGCATGGCGCTCGAGGCCAACATGGCCACGAGCAAGTTCGTGATCGACTCCTCGTGGGACCGGCCAACGCATCCGGAAGGCTGGTACTTCCGGAGCGATCACGTTCCCTATGCGGAGCGCGGCGTGCCCTCCCTGTTCTTCTCGAGCAACCTGCACCAGGACTACCATACCCCGCGCGACGAGCCGAAGACGATCGACTACCGCAAGCTCACGCGTATCACGCGGTGGATGTACATGACGGGCTGGATGGCCGGCAACGCGGCCGTGCGGCCCGCAGTCGATCCGGGGTTCGTATTGCGCTGAACACGGAACCGCGCACATGACGTCCCTCGATCGGCCGTCGTCGAGCCGGAACGGGCTTGTCGCGCTCGTTGCCGCCGGCGCCCTCGTGGCCGCGGCGACGGCTGCGTGGCTGTTCCCGCGCGCATTCCCAATCGTCGCGCTCCAGCAGTCGCTCACACGTGACGGCGCGCTGGTGCGCGCGGACTCGTTCTTCCGCGCGCACGACCTCGCACCCGTGGCGGCCCGTACGGCGGTGCGCTTTCAGGCGAACGACTCGCTGCGGACATTCGTGGAGCTTGCCGGCGGTGGACCGGACTCGCTCAGCGCGCTCGCGCACGGCCACGACGTCACTCCCTTCCGCTGGGCGGTGCGCGCCTTCGTGCCGCATGATCCGCACGAGGCGCGCGTGGACTTCGCGCCCGACGGCCGCATCACGGGCTTCGTGCGCACCTTCGCCGAGGCAGACCGTCGGCCGGCGATCACCGCGGATTCGGCGCAGGCGCTGGCTGGTGTCGCGCTCGGCGCATGGATCGGTGAACGGCTCGACCGCTGGCGGCTCGTGAGCTCGTCGTACGAGACGCGGAAGACCAGTGGGCGTATCGACCGCACGTTCACGTACGAGCGCACCGATCGTCGGGTCGCAGGCGCGCCCGTGCGTGCAGAGGTGGTCGTGGCAGGGAACGCGCCGACGATGGTGCGGCAATTCGTCGAGATTCCGCAGTCCTTCCAGCGACGCTACGGCGAGATGCGCTCGTCCAACGACCTCATCGCGCTGGTAGCCTCGCTGGGCGCGCTCGTGATTGGCATCGCGGGCGTGGTGTTCGCAGCGCGGGCGTCGCGCGCACGCGACCTCCGCTGGCGCGAGGCGATGTTCGTGGGCGCCGTGATCGGCGTGCTCACGGTGGGCGCGGGGCTCAACGAGATGGGGTCGAGCTGGTACGAGTACGACACCGCCACGTCTCCCATCGCCTTCCAGATGCGCAACGCGCTCGGCGCGCTGCTTGGCGGCGGGCTCACGGGACTGCTGGCCGGCCTCACCCTCGTGGCGGCGGAGGCGGCGTCGCGCCGGGCGTTTCCGCGGCACCTCGACTGGTGGAAACTGTGGCGGTATCGCGGCACGCGGGACGTGGCCGCGCGGGTGTTCGGTGGCTATGCCGTCTCGACCGTCGCCTTCGCGTACGTCGCGGTGTTCTACCTGGTAACGCGCAGGTTCCTCGGCTGGTGGGTACCGAGCGAGATGCTCGACGACCCGAACCTGATCGCCACGCCGATGCCGTGGCTCTCCGGCATCGCGATGTCGTTGAACGCGGGCGTGTGGGAAGAGACGCTGTTCCGCGCACTCCCGCTCTCGCTGCTGTCGCTGTGGGTGGGCGGGCGCCCCACGCGTCGGTGGTGGATGGCGGCGGGGGTCGTGGCCACCGCGCTCACCTTCGGCTTCGCGCATGCGAACTACGCCTCGTGGCCACCCTACTCGCGCGGCGTGGAGATTTTCCTCGACGCCTGCTTCTGGGGCGTGCTCGTGCTCCAGTTCGGCGTGCTGGTCACCGTCGTGGCGCACTTCGCGTACGACCTCGTGCTCTTCGGCCTCTTCGCGACGTCCGGCAGCGCCGTCGAGTATCGCGTATCCGCCGCGATCATCGCGCTCGCGTTGCTTGCACCGGCGCTCGCCGTGGGGTGGCGCTGGTGGCGGCAGCGCGGGCTCGTCGCGGCGCCGGAGGACGCGCGCTTCGAGGCGTGGCGTGCCGCCGACCGCGTGGCAGTGCCCGCCGACACGCGTGTGCCGCGACTCGCTGGCATACTGACAAGGAGAGCCAGGCGATTCGCGCTCGCGAGCGCAGCAGTCGCGGCCATTGCCGCCGTCGCTGGCCCTGCCGCCCCCACGCTCGGTCATTCCTTCACGGCCACGCGCGCGCGCGTGATGACCACCGCCGATTCCATGGTGCGTGCTCGTGGCGGCACGCCGTCCGCGTGGCGGCACCTCGCTGCCACGGCGACGGACACGCTGGCGCCCTGGCCGCGGTTCGTGCGCCAACACGCCCTCACGTCGCGCGTGCAGGCGATCGCCGCCAGCTACCTGCCTGCCGCATGGTGGACCGTGCGCTATGTCCACACCAGCGGCACCACGGCAGAGCGCGCCGAGGAGTGGCGTGTGCGCGTGTGGCCAGATGGTCGGCCGCTCGATGCGCGGCACATCATCGCGGATTCGGCGAGCCGTCCCGCAGTGACGCCGGATTCCGCGCGGCGCATCGCGCTCGCGGCGCTGGCGCGCGATGGCGTGCGCACGGCCGGCCTCCAGGAAGCTCAGCTCACGGAGAAGGCGCTGCCAGCGCGTCACGACGTGCTCGTGAACTACACGGACACCACGGTACGGCTGCCGGCGGGCGCCGTGGCGCGCGCGTGGGTGCAGGTGGCGGGCGACGAGCCACTCGTTGCACGTCGCGGCATCGAGCTGCCGGAAAACTTCGTGCGGGCGGACCGCGAGCGGCAGACCACGCGCGGACTGGTCGCGGGACTCAGCATGCTCCTCCTGCTCGGCGTCGTGATCACGGGCGCCGTGCTGGTGGTGCGGCGGCGGCCGGTGCTCGTGCACGACGGCGTGATCGATCGCCGAGGCGCCGTGATGTTCGTCGGCACGCTGGTGGTGCTGTCCGTGCTCGCCGACTTCAATGCATTGCCATCGTCACTGTTCGCCTATGACACCGCGCAGCCGTGGGGCTCATTCGTCGGGACGCGAGTCATCGCCTTCATCGCCGCGATTCCGCTGGCATTCGTTCTGTACGGACTCTGGCTCGCGTTCGATGCGCTGCGTCGCCGTGTTGGCGTGCCGATGCTCGGTGCCCGCGGCACCGAGTCGCCTTCGAGCGACGCCATCGTGGCGGGGCTCGGCCTGGGCAGCGTGGTGTACGCGCTTGCGCGTGCCGGTGACCTCGTGCCATCGCAGACGATGCCGCGGCCGCCGTCCACGCTGCTCGATGCTGCAATCCCTGCGTTCGACCGGCTTCCCGCGCTGCCGCAGACGACCATCGCCGCCGTAGCGATGCTCGGCATCCCGGTACTGGTGGTCGCCGGGCTCACGACGCGCTGGCTCACGCGCGCGCTGCTTGCCGCAGTGATGGTCGGCCTCCTCGTCGCGTCGATGCTCGCGATGGCGCCGGCGAACAGCGTGTCGCCGGTGCGGATGCTCG
>JBDTYL010000438.1:0-14205 GCA_040005695.1 bacterium
CCGCCCGCTGCCTGCGATAGCGGCCGCTCAGATTTCCCAGTTCGACATCAGCACCCCGCGCTCGGGCAGCCGTTCCTCGAAGCCGGCCAGCGCCATCCGCAAGTCAGTCCACCGCACGCGCGCGCCCATCGCGACCATCCGGGTGTAGAGCGCGGCATACTCGCCCTGCACGCGAATCGCCACGCGACGTGTGCCACTCCGCTTCGCGAAGTCGCACAGCGCGCGCAGCATCGACTCGAAGGAGGCCTCGCGCGCGAGCACGAGCTTGAGCACGCGCAACTCGTCGCGCGACCGGCCCTCCACCAGCGGCGCCGTGTGGCAGAGCGCCACGCCCACGAGCGTGCCCTTCTCGCGCAGCAGCACCGTATCGCCGAGGCTGAGGGAATCCGTGAGCTCGATCTCGCGACTGAAGTCGTACCCGGGCGCCACCGAGGCCACGAGGGCCGTCACCGCCTGCATCTCGTCCTCGCGATCGCGCGCACCCAGCCGGCCGAGCAGCTCGGGTGCCTGCTCCGCACTCCGCGCCTCGAGCGTCAGCGTGATCGTGAGCCGGCCAGGGACGAACCCCAGGCCAGAGTAGAAGCCGATGTTGTCCATCGTGCGAGGCATGGTCTCCAGGCCGATCACCTTCGCGCCCGCCTCACGCAGCCACGCGACGCCGCGATCGACGACCTCCTTGCCGGTGCCGCTACCCTGCAACTCCGTCCGCACGGCGAGTGGCCCCATCCAGCCTTCCACGCCGGATCGATGCACCATGTTGAACGCGGCGATCTCACCCCGGCCGTCGCCGTCGCGCCAGATCATGGCGCCGCCCTGCGCGTCCTCGATGGCGTAGCGCCACACCTTCGGGCTGAGGTTGGGCACACGCACGCCCACCATGCCGTCGCGACGGTATCGTTCGGTGAACGCGTCACTGAACACCACGTTGAGCGCAGGGATGTCCTCCACGCGAGCCTGGAAGGGGCCGCTCACGCGCGCCACCGGACGCCAGCCGCGCACGATGGCCATCAGTCCGCCGCACCGAGGGCGAGCAGCTCGCCTTCGTCCACCGTCGTGGGTTCCACCTGCGTCACGATCGAGCTGCCGATCTCCTCATCGTAGCGCACGCTGATCACGCGATCCAGCCCTTCGCGCACCTGCTCGATGTGCGTGATGATGATGACCTGCTCGAAGCGGTCGTGCAGCCCGCGCAGCAGCTCCACCACGTTCTGCCGTCGCGACTCGTCCAGCGACCCGAACACCTCGTCGAGGATGAGGAGCGAGAAGCTCTGGCCGGCACGCTCCGCGATCATCTGCGAGATGGCGAGGCGGAGACACAGGTTCGCGACGTCCTCTTCACCACCGGAGATCACCGGCTTGGGCACGCCGTCCTCGAGCACGGTGACGTTGTAAACGTCGTCGAGCTCCAGCTCGTCGTAACGACCATCGGTGAGGTCGGTGAGGAAGCCGCTCGCCACCTCGCCGATCTCGGGGCGGAGCTGGACGTTGAGGTCCGTGCGCAAGTCCGTGAGGGCGCGGTCGAGCTCATCGTGCAGTCGGCGCTGGCGGTCGAGCGCCTCGAGCTGCCCGCGCACGCGTGCCAGCTCGTGTCGCGCCTGGTCGGCACGCGTCACGGCCGACTGCGCGGCGTTCACGTCGCCATCTGCCGCCACCGCCTCGAGCTCCGCCGTGCGCAGCTCCGCGGCCGATGCGTCGTGCTGCACGCGGAGCGCGGCGTAGCCCTGCGCCGAGAACGCGAGCACGTCGCGGCGCGCGGCAAGCGACGACATGCGGTTCTGCGCATTCGCGACGCCGGCCGCTGCCCGGTCGCGCTCCGACTCCAGGATGGGACGCCGCTCGAGCAGCGTGGCCAGCCGCGTGGCGCGCCCGTCGAGCGAGCGGAGCCGATCGAGCTCGCGGCGCGCCGCGGCGTGACGCGTCGCGTCGTAGCCACCAGGAATGGCCTGCCGGTCCGCCTGCACCTGCGCGAACCGCTGCTCGCGCGCGTGCAGGTCGCGCATGAGACCCGTGAGCTCCTGCACCGCGAGCTGCACCTTCGCCAGGCGGCGCTCGAGCTTGCCGACTTCCTCGAACATCGCGCGGCGCCGCTCGTCGAGCTCGCGTACTTCCACCGGCATCTCTTCGAGCTGCTCGATGCGCGAGTTGAAGTACTTCCCGTCGGCGACGAGGTTCGCCATCTGCTCGTCGAAGTGGTCGAGCACGGAGCGATAATGGTCGTGCAGCGGCCGTTCGCAGGTGGGACACTCGCCGTCCTCGCCAGCCGCCACGAGGCGTTCACGATGCTCCTTCACCTCGGCATACTGCTCGCGCAGGGCCGTGCGCTTCGTGTCGGCCTCCTGCCGGTCGCGCACCCACTCGGTCCGCTTGGCCTCCAGCTCGCCTTCCACCAGCTCGAGCATCGCACGCATCTGCTCGAGCTCCAGCGTGGCCTCCTCCTCGAGCGTCGGTGCGGTCTCGATGCGGACGCGACGCTCGCGCAGCCGCCGCAGCTCCGCCTCCAGCGCACGGTCGGTGTCGAGCAGCAGGGTGCGGCGACCCTCCTCGCGCGCCATCTCGTCGAGCGGCTGGAGCTCTTCACTCAGGCCGGCGAGCGGCGCCAGCTCCTCCGCGAGGCGCTGCAGCTCCTCGTCGGCCGCGACGACGTCCGTCAGCTCGCGGCTGATGCGCTCCACGTCGCGCGCATACGCCGCCGACTCGCTCTCCGCGACGCGCAACTCCGCCAGCGCTTCCTGCAATTGCTCGCGCTCCTGCTGCGCCGCCAGCCAGCGCGGCGCAATGTCGGCCATCGCCTGCTCGGCACGCTCACGCCGGGCCGCGCACACCAGCGCGCGTCCCGACGCCTGCACGAGCCGCGCGACCGCCTCGGCATGCACGCGATCGACGTGTGCGGCATCCGGCAGTGCCGAGCGCAGGCCCGCCGCTTCCGCGCCCACGAGCTTGCCCTTGTCGCGGACGAGGCGCTGCGCGGCGCGCAGCCGCTCGTAGCCGAGCACGCGACTCAGGAACTGCGCGCGCTCCGAGGGCGCCATCGACGCCATCACGTCCAGCTCCTTCTGGCCCGTGAAGTACGTGTTGAAGAACTCCTCGCGGCTCATGCCGAGCCGGCGGCGCAGCATCTCCGAGACGCCGGTGAGGGAGTTCGCCACCGGCACGTCGGCGCCATCGAGGTACAGCTCGGCGCTGGTGAGCCCGCGCTCCACGCGATAGCGGTGGCCGCCCAGCTCGAAGTCCAGCTCCACCTTCACGCGCGCGCCGGCGGGCGCCCCGAGCGAGCGGATCGTCTCCTTCTTGCCGCGCGCCGCGTCCTGGCCATAGAGCGCCCAGGCGATGCCCTCGAGGATCGTCGTCTTGCCGGAGCCGTTCGGGCCGATGATGCCCGTGAGCCCGGTGTCGAACGCGATCAGCGTGTCGACGTGCTGCCGGAAGTTGCAGAGGCGCAGGCTGTTGAGGCGCATCTAGCCGTCCCCCGCGGCGGCGAGCGCCGACGACGCTCCCTCCCGCTCCTCGGCGTCCTTGAGGTACTTCACGCCAAGCGACACGAGTGCCTCGCGATCGACGTCCGGCGGAATCACCCGCTCGCGCAGCTTGTCGCGCACGAGCTCGTCGAGCGACGCACGACGGCCGGGCGCGCCGCCGGCTGAGCGGCGAATGATGTCCGGACGGTGCGTGTCGAGCTGGAAGTGCAGCGCGCGTCGCCGGAACTCGCGCAGCCGCTTGTGGTCGAGCTGCCGCGCGACGTGGCGCGGGATGTCGTACACGGCCAGGCGCACCACCTTGTCGTCGATGCCGCCAGGATGCCGCTCCACCGCCTCGACGATCGCGTCGTTCAACTCCTCGGTGGTCATGCCACGTGCCGAGATGGGCGCGAGGTCCACGAACTCACGGGAGGGGGGCAGCGGATGGAAGGTCTGCGTCCCCGTCGCAAGGTCCCGCTCGATGATGCCCTTGCCGGCGAGTCCGAGTTCGCGCTCCTCGGCCTTTTCGCCCCACACGTTGGAGCTCGTGTAGTCCGTCGCGCCGCTGTAGAACTCGTTCGGTCGGCGCCGTGGACTCTTGTACACGTGATAGTGGCCGAGCGCGATGTAGTCCCACTCGCCCACGTGCAGGTCTTCCTCGGGAATCTCCTCGCGCACCATTGCCGGCGGCCCGCCGAAGCCGGCGTACTCGCCTTCCACCGAATCGTGCAGGAGCAACACGTTGTGACCGCGCGCACCCGAGGGCTTGAGCAGCGGTCGCGGATGCGGATTCTTCGCGACCGCGAGGACCTCGAGGTCGAGCTCCGGGAAGTCGAGCGCCTGCGGCTCCGCGTCCACCACGTGGATGCCCATGGAGGCGAACAGGCGGAGGATGCCGCCCGTCTCCGACGAGCGCGGCGTATCGTGATTGCCGGCGATCATCACGATCTCCGTGTCGGGCAGCGCCGTGCGCAGCCGCGAGAACTGCATGTACGCGTGCACGATCGCCGTGTTGGCCGGACGCACCTGGTGGAACACGTCACCGCCGATGAGCACCACGTCCGGCGCGAGCTCGATGGTCTTGTCCAGCGCCCGCTTGAACGACAGCGCCACGTCCGCCTCGCGCTGATTGATGCCGCGCGGAGTCAGCCGCTGGTACTGGCGGAATCCCAGGTGCAGGTCGGACAGGTGGACGAGTCGCAGGGCTCTGTGGGACAAGGGCGGACGACGGTCGGTGAAGCGGACCTAAGCGATTGCGCTGGCGGCAGTTGAGTCACCTGCAGCATCTCTCGCCAAGTCTAGCCGCGGTTCAGCGCTTGTCCATGGTACGAAGGCGTTGGGTCACCTTCGTCACGAAGCGCATGGGCGCAAGTCCCGTGGCGGCCGGCGGATTCACCAGCGATCGGACCAGCACGACGAAGCGCGAGTCGGTCATCCAGCCGCGGAGCCGGTCGAGCTGCAGTGTGCCGGAGATGGACCCGGACAATGCCACGCCTTCTCTGGTACTGTCCGGCAATATGTCGCCGTGCATCGAGACATACGCCACGCCGCCATCGCGCTGGAGTGAATCGAGCCGGAACACGGCCCGCACATGGCCCGATCCGCGCGCGCCAAGTGGTCCGCCGGCGGGCAGCGGCATCTCGCGGTGCCACTGGTCGCCGACGGACACCGCCTGCTTCGGGAACACGGCCGGCATCGCCGACATCGCATCGGCCACGTCGCGCGGCAGGAGCACGCCGCGCACGTCGCGCGCGCTGAGCACCGTGCCATCGCTCCCCAACTCGAGCACCAGTTGCTGCCCGCGCAGCGACCGCTGCGCCTCGGCGATCATCGTCGCCGCGTGCTCGTCCGTGCTCGTGAGCATCGCCGAGTCCACGATCGTCATCACGGTGGAGTGTGTGGCGGTGGCGGCGCGCACGATCGTGCGCGAAAGGATGGCCACCGCTGACGACACCGATTGCGTCGGTGCAGACGTGTTGCCGGGCATGGACGCGCTGACTTCCGTCTGCTGCTCGAGCCGCGTGTGCAGCGTGTCACCCACGTGCGGATGCAGCCCGAGCAGCACCTGCGCCTGCGCGGAGGCAGCGATTGCGAGGATGAGGACAGCGACAGCGACGAGCGGACCGGCGCGCATCGTCAGAAGCCGTAGGGATCGTCGGTCGGCACCGTGGGCAGCGGCGCCGGGGCGTTCGGGCGCGATGCAGTGCGCGGCGCAACCGCGGCGCGGAAGTGCGCCGCGAAGACCTTCTTCGCATCCGTGGGTCGGGTGCGCACGACGTCGTTGCGCGCACGGAGAATCTCCTCATCGGTGGCGAGCTGCGTCACGTCCTGCAGCCAGCCGAGCGTGATGCCGGGATCGAACTGGCGCAGCGTGCGCAGCACGGCGGAGTGCAGCGTGGGCGCCTGCGCGGCCGGATAGCGGCTCACGCCGTCGCGGCCGCGCATCACGGCGGGCCGAGGGAAGCGCACGAAGATCGGTTGCGTGAAGTGTGGATGCCGTACCATCAGTTGCCCCTTCTCCAGCGTGGCCAGCTTCGTCTTGATCGCCGGGCTGAGGACGGCGTAGCCCGGCGTCGCGAGCTCGTCGCCGTCCATTCGCCCATACAACGCGGTGCCCGAGTTGCCCACGACGCGCCGATGCACCTGCGAGCGGAACTGCTGCGCCGCGAAGAGCACGAGGCCCAGGTACCTGCCCCGCTCCGCGATGTCGAGCAGCATCTTCCGCACGTACGTATCGGGACCATCAGCGGGCGCGTACTTGTTCAGCTCGTCCACGAACACCACGACGTGCTGCACGCCCAGGTCGCGCTTCTCGAGGTGTTCCCGCAGCTTCGTCACCACGCGGGCGAAGATCAGGTCCTGCGCATCTTCCTCGAGGCCGGCGACGTCGATCACATACACCGTACGGTCCTGAAAGCTCCCGAACGGGAGGTCGCTCGTGGCGCCGTCATCGGCGACGAGACCCTTGCATCGCAGCGAGATGTTGGAGAGCCGGTTGCGCACCTTCCGGATGGTCGCGACGTGGTGGGTGCGCCAGCTCTGGTCGTCCTTCTTCTCCAGCGCGCGGAGCACGTCCCTGAACCACGCATCGAGGTCGGCGAACGACGTCACCGTGTGCGGCCGCTCGAGCATCGGGTCGGTGAACCGCTTGTCGAGGACGTTCTCCTTGATGAAGTCGATCATCGCGTCCGCCTTGGCGTCGATGTCGTCCTTGTTGAGCAGTACCTCCGCATACTGCAGCACCTCACGCAGCCCCCATGTCAGCGGCGTGACGTTCTCGAGCAGCGCCTCGTTGCTGCGCAGGGTGTTCAGCGCCACGCCATCCGACTTGTAGGGCGCGTAGTACTGCACGTCCGGAAACGGCACGGGCGACACACCGCACTGTGCGTACAGCATCCGGTCATTGTCGTCGATCTCGCCGGGGAGGTCGAGGAAGCAGAGGTCCGGTCCCTTCACGTTGAAGCAGACGGCGGCGACGCTGCCCTTCTGCTCGGGGAAGTGCGTGAAGATGGACTGCAGCAGCCACTCCACGGCGCTCGTCTTCGTGGCCAGGCCGGAGACACCGGTGATGTTGAGGTGCGCCGCCTCGGGTCCAATCAGGAAGTCGGCATCCAGGTAAATGGGCGCATCCGTGCCACCCGCGCGATACACGCCCACGGGGATGCCCGTGCGCGATCCCTCCTTCAGGTACGCGTCCATGCGCAGCGCGATGGCGACGTCCGCCTCATCGGCGAGGAATACGGTGCCCATCGGCACCGGCTGGAGCGGCTCCTCCGGAATGTGCCGCAGCACCGCGCCCTTGTAGAGGCGGATCTCGGCACGCTCCGTCGCGGCGAGCGTGCTGCCATCGGGCTGGCCGTCATGGCCCATCACGTCGTGCAGCGGGGACGCGAGGTCCGTCCAGCTGAAGCCCTCCGTGACGATGCCGTACACGTGCGGAATCACGCCGTTCACCGCGTCGCGTCCATCGACACGCACCACCGTGCCGATCCCGACCGGCGAGTCGAGGGCGGTCCAGAAGTGGAACTCGTGCGGCGTGTTGGGTCGGTTCTCGGTGGCGACGACGCGCCCCAGGACAGATGACACTCTTTTCTCGGCTCTGGTGAATCCGTTTATTCGTTCACGATGTCATCCTGAGCGCAGCGAAGGATCTGCTGCTCGGCCAGCACAAGCAGATCCTTCGCTGCGCTCAGGATGACAAGCGGAGGGCCACATCACTGCACGGCGCGCAGGAACTCCTCACAGTCTCGTACCCCGTACACCATCTTGTCCCACCGCGCATCCGGCAACGCCAGCGGCGACACCTCCGCGAGTACCCAGCGCGAGACCTCGTCGGCCCGCGCGCCGATGCGGGACATCCCGCTCGCCGAGGGCAGTGCCATCTCGACGCGCACGAGGCCCCACATGGGATCGTGGTCCACGGGATCGCGCAGCCGCAGGTACCAGCTCGCCACGGGCGCGCGCCTGGCAGACGTTACCCGAAACGCACTCGAGCGCTCACCAACGCCGAGCGAGAGCACGATGCGCAGTGCGTCGCCTTCGGCGTAGAGCGTCCGGTGGCTCTTCACCACGCCCACGGCCAGCGGCGACTCCGCCACGCGCTCGCTGCCGCTGATGCCGCCGTCCATGAACAGCGGGTCGCGCTCGTCCGCGCACCACGCCTCCGCAAGGCGCTGCTCCAGTGCCTCGCGGTGCGCCTGCACGCGGTGAATCGCCGCGTCGCGCAGGGCGAAGGGATGCGACGTGACGTCCGTCTCGCCGGCGGTGGTGTCCACGAGGGCGCGGCCCAGCTCCCGGGCGAGCGTCTCCCACGTCACCGGCGGGAGCATGGTGCGGGGGACATAGATGCGGGATTCCGCCAGCGGCGCGCGCCACGTGCGCAGGTGCCGGTCGCGGCGCTCGCGCACCACCGCGGCCACGGTTCCGTGCACCACGGGCGTTGTGCCGACGTACAGGGCCACGCGGCTGCGCTGGGTGCCATCCAGGAAGGCGCGGACGCCCGGCGTCCGGATACCTTCCACTGGACGCGCCTCGAGGTCGCTCCCCTCCAGCACCGTTGCGCTGATCAGGCGCGGCGCGTCGTTAGTCTGCGAGGCAATCTCCAGCGTGTTCTCGGCCCCCGCAGGACGCGCCTCTGGCAGCAGCGAGCCGAGACGGCGCTGCAGCAGGCGAATATTCAATGCACCGTCGCCCTCACCTGTCGAATGCACCCTTTCCTCCAGCGGCAGCAAGGCCGGTTTGGCTGCGCGACAGCGACCCGCACACACCACTCCCTACGGGCGATCTTCGGGATCGCGGCCCTTGCGAGCATCCTAAGCCTCGCGGCAGGGTGTGACAAGGCGAACGGTGGCGCCAGGGAACTGCACCAGACATCGCTGGCCAACAAGCCGCGGACGCTCTTCCTGCTCTTCGGAGACAAGGCGGACCCGCGCGTGCTGCCTCTCGCGACACTGGCCGACGGAAAGATCGAGCCCATCGTGCTCGACGCCTCCGGCTGGCGCAACTTCGATGAACTGTATTTTCCGGCCGGAGCCCACCTGTCGCTGTACGAGCACGGCAAGACGGTGGGCGATGCCGTGGTGCGCCGCGGCATGTGGGAGGGCACCGAGCCGCTCTACAAGTTGCCCGGCTGCAAGGCACTCCGTCCGCTGGCCGCCGTGACACTCACCGGAGCGCCCTCCTCGGCCGTGATGCTCGAGTTGCTGGCGACCAGTGCGCCGATTCTCGACCCTGCCGCACGCCCCGCGCCCTCCGCCGCCGACATGGACAGCGCCAACGCGTTCGCCATGCGCGTCGCCCAGCACGAAGGCTTCACGGCCACCGCCCGCACGGAAATGGATCTGGTGGTGGCCGCACTGCCCACGGGCGCCACCGCGCACCCGACGCTCATGGCCTCGTTCATGGACAAGGGCAGCGGCCCGAACGGAAAGCCCCGCAATCTCTTTGCGCTGGGCGACTGGTCCGAATCCACCCACAGTTACGTCGTGAGCTTCGTGCACGTGCCGGCCGAGCCCGTGCGCGAGTTCCGCCGGCTCATCGATCACGTGGACCTCACCGGCGACGGCGTGGACGAAGTGGTCGTGGAGGGGTGGAGGGCACGCGGCGACAGCTACCTCATCATCCTTCGCTACCAGAACGCACACTGGCGCGAGATGGCGCGCGGTGCGACGAGCTGGTGCGCGGACCACCAGTAGCGTTCCGCCCTACTCCACGCCGATGTCCCACGCCTGCTGCAGGTCCTTCTTCGAGTAGGCGCGAAACGCGGTGAGTGTCTGCGTGCGCTGCAGGCCGGGCACCTTCGGGAAGGCCTCGGTCACGACCTTGGCGATCTGGTCGTACTCGGCCACCTTCACGATCGCGACGAGATCCCAGTCGCCGCTCACCGAATACACGTCGGTGACGCCGTCGACTTCGGCGAGGAACTGCGCGGCGGCGGGAATGGACGCCGGCTCGGCGCGGATGAGGACGATCGTGGTGATCACGGCTGCCGTCAGGTGGAGGGAGCGGGGGGCACGTTGAGCATCCACAGCCCGGCGATGCGACTCTGCGGATCGACCTCGAGCAACAGGTCGGCGCCGAGTCGCACGGTGCGGACCTCGCGGCGGATGCCCACGCGGAAGTGGATCAGGCGGCGGCCGGCGTCCGCTTCGGCCACCAGCGGCGTCGTCATCTCGAGCGACGCGATGCCAGGCTGCGACGCGCGCGCCGGAATGAGCACGCGCGCTTCCTCGATCGTCGCGGGCGGCGCGAGAGACGGGCGCTTGATCACCGTGGGCCACACGGCCACCTCCACGCCCTGAATGCGTCCGGCCGCGACATCCAGGATGAGCCACGATCCGTCCGCGCCCTCGATGCCCACCGAGCCCGACATGCCGCTCGCCGCGATGGCGCCGTCGAGACGGGCCGTGAGGATGTCGGTGTCGGCATCCCAACGGTACTCCACTCCCGGACAGGCCCCGTCTGCTGGCTCGAGCTGCACTGCGACGTTCACGGCGCGTCTCCGCGTGGCTGGGAAGTGGAGATATACGTCGTGGCATCGCGTGCGGACAGGAGGGGCGCGTCGCGCCGGCTTTCGATCCGCTACCTTACGGTCACGTTGACAACTCATGGCGCGAGACGCGCCCGGACCGGTAGCCGAGAGATTCCGTGGAAGATGCGAAAGAGCCGTCGGGCGTGACCCGTGGGCAGAACGCCGTGCAGGTCATGCCGCTGGACTGGTCCGCCGCCGGACAGGTGCTCGGCACGCTGCTGGACCGGATCGATCCGGCGCGCGCGGAGACGCAGCTCCTCATCGTCACGGCAGACGCGGAGCATGCCGCGGCGGCAGCGGAAGCCGTGGTCGCCGCCGTTGGCCAGCGGGCCATCACCGTCACCGCCGCCACGGCAAGTCCGCGCGCCGCGCGCCTGCTCAAGGCAGTGCCATCGCACGTCGTCACGGGCGCGCCCGCCGAGCTGGTGACGCTGCTCCAGGCGTCCGCGCTCAAGCCCCAGGCGGTGCGCGGTGTGGTGTTCGCGTGGCTCGAGCCCATTCTCGAGACCGCGGACGCTGCGCCCCTGGAGACGCTGCTCGGCGAGCTGCCCAAGGATGGAGCGCGCGTCGTGCTCGCCGCGGAACTGTCGCCCGCGTACGAGGCGCTCATCGAGCGCTATGCGCGCCGCGCGCGCCGCGCCACCGAAGCGCCCGTGGACGAGCAGGCCAAGCCGCTCTCGGCGGAGTACGTGCCGACGTCGCCCACGGCGCGCGGCGCTTCGCTGCGCCGACTGCTCGACGCGCTCGACCTGCCGCGCGCCGAGCTGTACGCCCGCACGGATGCGGTGCGCACGGAAGGCAGCACCATTGCGCGCGCCCTGGGCTATCCCGCCGAGGCGGTGTTTCTCTCGACCCCTGGCGCCCAGGCCGCCGCGACGAACGATCCGCTCGTACTGCTCGAGCTGCCCGCGTCGCGCGAGGAGATGCGCGCGCTGGTGGGCGCCGGTGCACGGAAGCTGTATGCGCTCGTGCAGCCCTCGCAGCTCGGCAGCCTGCGCGCGCTGCTCGGCGGCGGCGCCGTGACACCGATGCCCCTCGTGGAGGCCGCCGAGCGGGCACGCGGCAAGGATGCGGCGCTGCGCGCCTCGCTGCGTGACGTGCTGCTCGCGGGCGACGTGCGTCGCGAAGTGCTCGCGCTCGAACCGCTGCTCGCGGAGTTCGACGGCATCGAGATCGCCGCGGCGGCCTTGCGGATGCTCGAGCAGCAGCGGCCTGCACGGCCCGCGGCGGCCACGTCGTCGCAGGCCGGCCCGATGCAACGCCTGTTCGTCAACCTCGGCGAGAAGGACGGCATTCGCGCGCCCGAGATCATCGCCGCGATCACGTCGCAGGCGGGTATCCCGGGCTCGCAGGTGGGACGGGTGGAGATGCGTGACACGCACGCCATCGTGGAAGTTGCGGCCGCGGTGGCCGAGCTGGTGGTGGGCAAGATCACGGGCGCCGTGGTGCGCGGCCGGAAGATCCAGGCGCGCGTGGATGCGCCAAAGGAAGACCGTCCGGCGCGCAGCGGCCCGCCGCGCTCCGGTGGCGGCGATCGTCCGGCGCGCCCGTTCGAGCGCGATCGCGCGGGATCCTCCGCGCGGCCCCCACGTCCCTTCGATCGGGGCGACCGCCCCGCTCGGCCGTTCGCGAAGACGGATCGCCCCGCGCGACCTGGCGCACCGCGCAGCGGACCGCCGCGTGGCGGCAGCGACCGGCCGGCCCGTCCGTTCACGCGCGATGCCGCGCCGCGCTCCGGCGACGGTGGCAATGCGCGCCCCACTCGTCCCCGTCCACCCCGCGACGACGCATGATCGGTGACATGTACCCCGCCGGCGCCGGCGGGTGGATCGAGGTGATCTGCGGCGTGATGTTCAGCGGCAAGAGCGAGGAGCTCATTCGCCGGGTTCGGCGCGCCCTCATCGCGAAGCGGCGCGTGCAGGTGTTCAAGTCCCACCTCGACGAGCGGTACGCGGGGCTCTATCACGTTTCCAGCCACGACGGCCGCACCGTCGAGGCCGTGCCGATCGACTCGCCCGAGCAGATCATGCGGCAGCTTGCCGCCGACACGCAGGTCGTGGCCATCGATGAAGCGCAGTTCCTGCCCATCGGCATCGTGGAGCTGGCCACTGCGCTCGCGGCGAGTGGGCGGCGCGTGATCCTCGCGGGCGCGGATACGGACTTTCGTGGCGAGCCGTTCGGCCCCATGCCCCAACTGCTGGCCGTGGCCGAGCAGGTGGACAAGCTGCACGCGATCTGCGTGGTGTGCGGCAATCCGGCGAGCCGCAACCAGCGCCTCATCGACGGACAGCCCGCGCGCTACGATTCGCCCACGATCATGGTGGGCGGCGAGGACAGCTACGAGGCGCGATGCCGCAGTTGCCACTCCGTACCGCGCCGGGACGAGGACCAGTTGCTGATGGTGTGAGGTGCGAATAATCATCCGGCGCACGACGTGCAGTTGCGCTCCATCTCGTGCTTGCCGCTCCGGGTCGCGGTCCCTACCTTGGCCGGCGTCCCGCTTCCCCAACGCCTGATCCATGCTCCTCGTTGGCCTCACCGGTAACATCGGCAGCGGCAAGTCCACGGTCGCGCAGTTGCTCAGCGAGCGCGGCGCCACCATCATCGACGCCGACGTGCTCGCTCGGCGCGCCGTGGAGGCGGGCACTCCCGCGCATGGTGCCATCGTCGAACGCTGGGGCACGTCGATGCTTTCTCCTGATGGCAGCATCGATCGGGCGGCGCTGCGGCGCATCGTCTTCAGCGAGCAGGCGGAGCTGGAGCAGCTGAACGCGATGGTGCATCCGGAAGTCGAGCGCATGCGGGCCAGCCTCGTGGAGTTGGCGCGCGAGCGGGGCGACCGCCTCGTGGTGTGCGACATTCCCCTGCTGTTCGAGGGACGCATGACGGGCGACTTCGATCGCATCGTGCTCGTGGATGCGCCGCGCCCCGTGCGTCTCGAGCGCCTGGTGCGCGAGCGCGGGTTGCGCGAGACGGAGGCGATGGACATGATCGTGGCGCAGATGCCCGCGGAGCTCAAGCGCGCGCGCGCGGATCACGTCATCGACAACGACGGGACGCTCACGCAGCTCGATGCACGGGTGGCGGAGGTGTGGGGCGCGCTGCTGCGGGAGGCGGCGCAGCCGGTGGCGGACGGCACCGCGGCCTTCCACGCCGCGCACCGCTGAATCCATCACGCTCGTCGATTAGCTTGGTGAGGTCGAGCATGCATCGCGACACCGCTTGCCGGTGGCATTCGCGCCCGATATCCTCCCGTTTCCCCTGAGCCGCTGGAGCGTTCCGTGTCCGAGATTCCGAAGGACCTGTTCTATACGGAGGACCACGAATACGTGAAGCCCTCCGGCGAGCCTGACGTCGTGTACATCGGCATCACGGACTACGCGCAGGGCGAACTGGGCGACATCGTGTTCGTCGAGCTGCCCAAGGTGGGTGCCAGCTTCAAGAAGCACGACGTGTTCGGCACGATCGAGGCGGTGAAGGCCGTGTCCGAGCTGTTCGCGCCGGTAGGCGGTGAGGTGCTCGAGGTCAACACGCGCCTCGACGGCGAGCCCGCGCTCGTGAACAGCAGCCCGTACGGCGACGGCTGGATGGTGAAGGTGCGGCTGACGGCGCCGGCGGAGAAGGATGGCCTGATGGACGCAGCGGCGTATACCGCCAAGCTGGGCTGATCGGCGCGGGCGGATGTGACGAGGGGGGCCGCGCGGTGCGCGGCCCCCCACG
>JBDTYL010000439.1:0-6986 GCA_040005695.1 bacterium
CGCTCATAGCGAGAACCTGTTCATTATCCCAGGAGACGAGCATGGCCGCGAAGAAATCGGCAGCGAAAAAGGGCGCCGCGAAGAAGGGCGCCGCGAAGAAGGCACCAGCGAAGAAGTCTGCGGCGAAGAAGGGCGGCGCCAAGAAGGCGGCGAAGCCCGCGAAGAAGGCAGCCAAGAAGTCTGGCGCCAAGCGCACGCCGAATGCTGCGTTCATGAAGCCGATGACCCCGAGCGCGCAGCTCGGCATGGTCGTGGGCACGGCCCCGCTGCCGCGCACGGAAGTCACCAAGAAGCTGTGGGCATACATCAAGCGGAAGGGCCTGCAGGACGCCAAGAACCGTCGCCAGATCAACGCCGACGACAACCTGAAGCCGGTGTTCGGCGGCAAGGGCCAGGTCTCGATGTTCGAGATGACGAAGCTCGTCAACAAGCACCTGAAGTAAGCGTCGACACGCGTCGCCGCAGGGCCGAGGGGGCGCGCCGAGTCATCGGTGCGCCCCCTCGGCGCGTCACTCCTCCGCGCCCTTGCCCGCGGACGGTACTCAGGGAGATTTCACCGGGTCCCTCCTCCTCTTCACCCGTCCGTCGTCCATGCCTGCCAATGTCGTCGCGAACGCTCGCGGCAAGAAAGCCGCTCGCGGCTCGCACATGCATGTGCTCTGGGAGAACGTCAAGTCTCTCGCCGGCGCCGTGCTCATCTACCTCGTCATCAACACCCTCCTCATCGCGGCCTACCGGATTCCCTCGGGCTCGATGATCCCCACCCTGCTCATCGGCGACTGGCTCTTCGTGAACAAGGCCGTCTACGGCCCGCACATCCCGTTCACGAATGCACACCTCCCGTCGTTCAGCGAGCCGAAGCGTGGCGAGGTCATCGTCTTCGTCTCTCCGTACCAGGCGGACGAGGCGGAAATCGGAAACGATCCCACCCCGACGCTCGTCAAGCGCATGGTGGGTATGCCCGGCGATACGCTGTACATGCGCGCCGGCCTGCTCTACGTGAATGGCGTGGCGCAGCGCCAGGGCTTCGGCATCGTGAGCAAGCCCACGGCACAGAGTGGCCAGCCCACCAGCGTCTCACCCCTCTTCGATTGGCAACACAGGATCGAGCTCAAGCAGTCGCGCTTCGGGTCCGCCCCGGCGCAATCTCAGCTCGACAACTGGGGACCGCTCGTCGTACCCATCGGGCAATACTTCATGATGGGCGACAACCGGTACGAGTCGAAGGACAGCCGGTACTGGGGCACCGTGCCGCGCGAGAACGTGCGCGGCCGTCCGAGCTTCGTGTACTACTCGTACCGGAGCGGGGATGAGACGGACCGTCCGCTGCCCTTCATCACCGACATCCGGTGGGGACGCATCGGCACGCGCATCCATTAGCGCGCGCCTCGTGCGCGTCCGATGACGCCGGCATCGCTGGCTCCGGCCACGCGCACGGCGCGGTGGATCGCCTGCTCGCAGCTCGCCTGCGTGGTGCTGTTCGGCGTGCTGCTGTTCTCTCCCTGGCAGGCGACGTCACCGGCGCTGGGAACCGCACTCACGCTCGCCTGCGTGGCGTTCGCCATCGCCTCCATCTCGATCGCGAGCGGCGCTCACGGTCTCGTCCGCGCCGTGTTCGCCGCATTCGCCGTGCTTGCCCTGCTCCTGGGGCTCGGCGAGCTCTGGCAACTGCTGCGGCCCGCATCGACGATCCTCCCCGCACTGCAGGAGTTGAGCAGTCTCGAGCTCGTCGTCGTCATGGCGGCCCTCAACGGTCTTCTTGGGCTCTACGGCAGCTACGCGCTTTCCGCCGAGCGGCTCGCCGCCGAAGTGCTCCAGCAACGCGTGTCCGCGGAGCAGCTCGTGAAGGCATCGCTCGAGGAGCGCATGGTGCAGCGGACCCTCGAGCTCGACGACGCCCAGCGCGTACTGCACCGCATGTGGTGGCTCGGCCAGCAGATCACGCTCGAGCTCGATCCACGTCGCGTGCTCGATCGATTCCTCGAGGCGGCCGCCGACGTCGCCAAGGCGGACGGCGCGGCCCTCGGCCTCGTCGCGGATGATGGGCTGATCGAGTTCTCCGCTGCGAGCGGTATCCTCGCGTCGTTCGCCGGCACGCGTGTGCCCGTCGCCACCTCCGCGATGGGCCGCGTCATCCGCGCCGGTGGAAGCTGGGGCGTGGCCGACATTCACCAGCATGCCGACGGGGTCCACGAGGCTTTTCTGGTCGATCACGGCGGGGCCGTGCACGGCATGGCCGTCGTGCCCGTGCAGCGACGCGGCGAGCGCATCGGCGCCGTCGCCATCGTGTCGGCCGCGATCCGCACCTTCTCGCCACTCGAGCTGGAACGCGTCGAGGCGATGGCCGACCTGCTGTCTGTCGCCCTGGCCAACGCCGAGCTGTTCCAGACGATGAAGCAGGCCGAGTGGCGCTTCCGGACGCTGTTTCGCGCGGCGCCGGATGCCGTCCTCACCGTGCTGCACGCGACAGGGCGCATTCGCGAGGCGAACGACGCCATCCGCGAGGTCTTCGGGCTCGACCCACATCAGGTCATCGGTCGCACCCTCGTCGAGCTCCTGCTGCCGATCGATCGAGCCGCGCTCGAAGGAGCGCTCGCCGCTGCATTCGCGGGCATCCCCGCGCGTGTCGAGGTACAGGTCGCCTTGCCAGGCGGCGCTACGCGGGTGGTTGCCCTCGCGGCCAGCCGGCTACCCGAGGCAGACCCGCCCAGCGTCCTGCTCATCGGCCGCGACATGACGCAGGAACGGGAGCTTCGCGTGCGCCTCATGGAGTCCGACCGCCTGGCCGCCGTTGGCGAGCTGGTGGCCGGTGTCGCGCACGAGGTGAACAATCCGCTCAGCAGCATCAGTGCGTTTGCCCAGCTCCTGCTGCGCGAACCGACGCTCTCGCCATCGCAGCGCGAGTCGATCGACGTCATCCGCACCGAGACGACCCGCGCCAGCCAGGTCGTGAAGGACCTGCTGGCGTTCGCGCGCCGCAGCGAGCCGCAGCGCGCGCCGCTGGACGTCAACGGCGTCGTCGCCCGCACGGTTCGCATGCGGCAGTACCAGTTCACCGAGGCGTCGGTGCAGGTCGACACCGATCTTGCCGAGGACCTGCCGGCCGTGATGGGCGACGCGCGGCAGCTGCAGCAGGTCTGCCTGAACCTGCTCACGAACGCCGTGCAGTCGATGAATCCACGGGGCGGCAGCCTGCGCGTGTGCACGTATGCCAGCGAGGGCAAGGTGCGTCTGGAAGTGAAGGACACCGGCACCGGCATCACGCCAGAAGCACGGGCACACATCTTCGAGCCGTTCTTTACGACGAAGAGCGAGGGCGAGGGCACCGGGCTCGGTCTGAGCGTGAGCTACGGCATCGTCACGGCGCACGGCGGCAGCATCGAGGTGGTGGATACGGGCGTCGCCGGCACCACGTTTCGAGTGACGCTGCCATCCGTGGACGGCGAGCCTTCTGCCGTGGATGGCATTGCCGCACCAGCGGCCTTCCCGCTGCGCTCACCGCTGGCCGGTATCCGACTCCTCTTCGTGGATGACGAACCGGCGTTGCGTAGCGGCATGGAGGCGTTCGGCACCATGCGCGGCTTCAGCGTCATCGTCGCGGCAGACGGCGTCTCGGCGCTGGAGGCGGCGCGGAGCGGCGGCGTGGATGCCGTCGTGTGCGATCTGCGCATGCCGGGCATGGATGGCTACGCGTTCCACGAACAATTACGCGCAGAGCGCCCCGGGCTCGCCGCACGGACCGTGTTCATCACCGGCGACGTCGTGACCACGGTGTCGCGCGGAAGCATGTCGCGGCAGCCGGTCCTCGCCAAGCCCTTTTCCTTCGACCGCATCGAGGATGCCCTCATCGCGGTCATGCGGGGGGCCCCCTACATCCCCGCTGCACGTACCACCGCATGAGGCAGTTGCAACGTCCCCATTGGTTCCGCTGTCCAACCGTGTGAGGTGACCCGCGTGCCGTCCTTCTTCCCGCAGAACACCATCGAGTGGCACGTCGAGGAGCCTGCCGCTTTCCGGCGACTCTCGCTGTCGCTGGCGGAGATGGCGCTCCTCACCGGCGTCGTGCTCCGGCTCGTGCGTGCCCTCGCCTTCACGCACGGGCAGGGGGGCTGGATCTACTACGGCGTGCTCTTCCTGGTCTGGACGCTGCTGCTCGTGGGGATGACCACGGCGCACCTCGCAAACTTCCCCGTGCGTGCCTGGGTCTGGCGCGCACCGCTGTTCGCGCTCGTCGAGGTGGCGGGCGAGATGGCCACCAGCCTTCTCCTCATCGCGCTGCGCCGCGAGCCGGAAGGCACCGCGCGGGCGGACTTCCACGACTGGCCGAGCATGTCGCTCCGGGCCCTGCTGCAGAGCGAGCTCACGATCTGCCTCTGGGCACTCGTGCTGGCCGTCGCGATCGTGATCGTGCATCGCAGCGGCGTGGCGACGGACATCGACGCGGATCCACTGGACCCGGCGCAGCCCGCGCCCGGCGGACGCTGAGCGTAGCGCCGCCTCCCGCGCGTCAGGCGCGCGGAAGCTGGATCTCGAAGGAGAAGTTCGTGCCCGACTCCGGCGCTGACTGCACGCGGAGCGTGGTGCCCATGGAGCGCAGGAAATCCTGGCAGATGGCCAGCCCGAGGCCGGCGTTCGAGAAGCGCATCCCCGAGGCACTCGGCCGGAAGCCGTCGAAGAGCATCGCCATGACGTTCGCGGGAATGCCCTGGCCCGTGTCGGACACCCAGAACGACAGTCGGGTGTCGTCCAGCTCGGTCGCCCCGATGGTGACGGACCCGTCGTTGGTGTACTTGAGGGCGTTCGTCATCAGGTTGAGCAGCACGCGACCGAGCGCACCCGGATAGCCAACGCGGCCGTCCACCGTCGGCAGCACGTGCAGGATCGGCAGGCCCTTCTCCTCGCTGATCGGACGCACCGTATCACACACCCCGAGGATGACCTCGGCGATGGAGAACGGAATCGGTCGTCCGTCCACGAGGCGCTGGCCGCCGCGCACCGTGTCGATGACGTCGCACGCGAGGGTGTTGAGCCCGAGCGCCGCGCCGTAGATGAGGCCGAGCTGCCGCTCCTGCACGGGCGTCACCGGTCCGCTGCGGCCCCGCCGCAGCGTCTCCACGAGGAAGAGGATCGACGTGAGCGGCGAGCGCATGTCGTGCGCGATCTCCACCACCGCACTCACCGCGTCGGCGTTGGTGAGGTAACGCGTGAACTCGTTCGAGCTCACGCCGCCAAGCAGGGGATTCGACGCCTCGAGCGCCGTGACGAGTGTTGCGAGCTCGGTGGCACTGATGCCAGAGCCGTCCTGCGCGACCAACTCGAGGAGTGCGCTGCGCAGTGCGTCAGCGTAGTGCCGCGGGACGGGGGAAAGCAGCTCCGGACGGTCGTCGTCGAGGCGCCCACGGTCCGCGTCGAACGCGTCGAGACCGAGCCGTACGAGGCGGCCCAGTTGCTCCTTGATCTCCGAATCGGGAAGTCGCTCGCTGCGTGACAGCTCCGTCGCGGCATGATCCGCCGCGACAAGGAGCAACTCGTGCAGCAAGGGACTCCCGATATCGGCTGCGACGCGAGATGAGGTCAACTGGCAGTAGGGACTGACGATGGCGACGCCCGTCAGGATGGATACCGCGCCTGACGGGCGACATGGGTCCGGCTGGCTTGAAGCTTACAGCTTGTGCCGCGTATCGGTCCAGCTCACAAGGTGAGCGTCTCGTTGGAGTCCTTCCGGAATCCATGGCGCTCGAGAAGGCGATACAGGGTCGTCCGATCCACGCTCGCGAGGCGGGCTGCGCGGGACATGTTGCCCGAGGCCCGTGACACGAGTCGCGTCACGTATTCCTTCTCGAAAGACGCCAGGACCTGGTCCTTGGCAACGTGATAGGCATCGTGCATTGGTACGCCCATGGTCGCCCCGGACTCCGTGAAGGAGTCATCCTGGTGCTGCATCGGTATGTCTTCCGGTCCGATCACCGCCCCCGCGGACGACAGCACCACGAGGTGCTCCACGACATTCTGGAGTTCCCGCACGTTGCCCCGCCACGCCCGGCCCTGGAGGAACTCCAGCGCGCTTTCGCTGAAGCGTGGCAGCGCATCGCGCTGGGTGTGGTGACGCTTCCAGAAGTGCGTGAGGAAGTGGTTGGCCAGGATGGGTATGTCTTCCACGCGCGAGCGCAGCGGCGGCAGCGCGATGGACACGACGTTCAGGCGGTAGTAGAGGTCCTCGCGCAGGTGCTTGCTCTGGATGGCCAGGCGGGGATCGCGGTTGGTCGCCGAGATGAAACGGATGTCCACCTGTGCATCCTGCTGCTCGCTCCCGACGCGGCGCACGACGCCGTCCTGCACCACGCGAAGCAGCTTTGCCTGGAGGGGCAGCGCCATCTCCGTGAGTTCGTCCAGGAAGAACGTCCCGCCATGCGCAGCCTCGAGCAGGCCCGTCTTCTCGCGATCCGCCCCGGTGAAGGCGCCCTTGCGATGGCCGAACATCTCGGACTCGAGCAGGTGCTCCGGCATGGCCGCGCAATTGATCGGGATCAGTGCCTCACCCGACCGGCGGCTGTGCTTGTGGATGAACTGCGCGAACATCTCCTTGCCCGTGCCGCTTTCCCCCACGAGCATCACGGAGGCGTTGGTCGCGGCAACCTTGCGGGCGAGGTCCACGGCCGTGCGGAACGCCGGGGAAATGCCCAGCAGCGTCACCTGGTCGCTGTTGCCGTGCTGCGCGGCCTGCTCCGAGCTGGCCGCGCTCCGCGCGCGCTGCGTCAGCACCGCGTGCGCCGCCCGCCCGAACATGAGGTGCAGGTGCGTGCCGGAGAACGGCTTCGGCAGGTAGTCCCACGCACCGATCCGCATCGCCTCGAGACTCGACGCGACGCTCGGATTGCCCGTCATCACGATGACGATGGTGCCGGGATGCGCTTCGAGCACGGCCTTCAGGATCTCGATGCCGGGCACCGGCGTCATGTAGAGATCCACCAGCACGATGTCGAAGC
>JBDTYL010000440.1:0-4123 GCA_040005695.1 bacterium
GACATCACCCGCACCGTGGTGGTTGGCACGGCCGGTGAGGAGCAGCGCGCGGTATACGATGTCGTGCGCGTGGCCAACGAGCGGGCGGCCCGTGACGTTCGGGCCGGCATGGCCGGCCGGGATGCCGATGCGATCGCCCGACAGTACATTGAGCGGGCCGGCTACGGGGAGCTGTTCGGTCACAGCCTCGGGCATGGCATCGGGCTCGAGGTGCATGAGGCACCGCGCCTCGCGCGCACCGCGGAAGGAATCCTCGTGGAAGGAGCGGTCGTGACGATCGAACCGGGGGTGTATCGTCCAGGGTGGGGCGGGGTGCGTATCGAGGACGACGTTGTCCTGGGTGCGGATGGACCGCAAGTTCTGACGCAGTTTCCGCGCGAGCTCCTCGAGCTCGGCTGAGCGCCATGACTGACCGGGGCGCGCCTACCAATGGGCCTATGATCGACCTACGCTACGTCAAGAAGCTCATCGACATCATCGACGAATCGACGGTGGATTCCATCGAGATTTCGACCGACAAGGGGATGAAGATCCGCATCTCCAAGAGTCCCACGGGGCGCGGAGCCATGCAGGTGGCACCCCAGGCGATGATGGCGCCCATGATGGCGCCGCAGGGCGCCCTGAGCGCAGGGCGGACTACACCGCCCGAAGGCATGCCCGCCATCGACGAACCGGGTCGGACCGAGGCGAAGGCGGCCGCCGGCATCGAGGTCAAGTCACCGATGGTGGGCACCTACTACGGCGCGGCGGAGCCGGGCGCCAAGCCGTACGTCGCCGTGGGCTCGCGCGTGTCGAAGGGCCAGACCCTCTGCATCATCGAGGCGATGAAGATCATGAACGAGATCGAGAGCGAAGTCTCCGGCGTGGTCACCGAGGTGCTGGCGGCGGACGCCCAGCCCGTGGAGTACGGCCAGGCGCTGTTCCGTATCGATACGCATGGCTAACGCCGGCACGACCGCCCCTGACAAGCCCGGCGGTGCGCCCGCGGCGAGCGGGTTCAACTTCAAGGCGGTCCTGCAGCAGCTGGTGCAGCGTGGTGCGTCCGACCTCCACCTGAAGGTCGGCCGTCCCCCCACACTGCGCCTCCACGGCGAGCTCACGCCCATGGAGATGCCCGCGCTGCGCCCGGAGGACCTGAAGACGCTGGCGGAGCAGCTCATGACGCCGCGCCAGGTGAAGGAATTCACGGAGAACAAGGAGTGCGACTTCGCCATCGGCGTGCCGGGCATCGGCCGCTTTCGCTGCAATGTGTACCAGCAGCGCGGCTCGCTCTGCTACGCCATGCGAGCCATTCCCTACCAGGCGCGCACGCTCGAGGAGCTGAACCTGCCGAAAGTGCTCGAGGAGATCGCGTTGAAGCCGCGTGGTCTCGTGCTCGTCACCGGCATCACCGGCTCCGGCAAGAGCACCGCGCTCGCGGCGATGGTCCAGCACCTGAACGAGCACCGGCACGCGAACGTGATCACGATCGAGGACCCGATCGAGTTCCTGCACCGCGACATCAACTGCCACATCAACCAGCGCGAGGTCGGCACGGATACGGCCACCTTTGCGCAGGCCCTGCGGCGCGTGCTGCGCCAGGATCCCGACGTCATCCTCATCGGCGAGATCCGCGACCTCGAGACGCTCGACACTGCCCTCAAGGCGGCGGACACGGGACACCTCGTCTTCAGCACCCTGCACACGACGGACGCGACGCAGACGATCAACCGTGTGCTGTCGTTCTATCCGCCGCACCAGCAGGCCGAGGTGCGCTTCTCGCTGGCCAGCGCGCTCCAGGCGGTCGTCTCCCTTCGGCTGGTGCCGAGGGCAGACAAGCCCGGTCGCATTCCGGCGTGTGAAGTGCTGATCAACACCCAGACCGTGCGCGACCAGATCCGGGACATGGACAAGACGCTCAACATCCCGGACCTCATCCGCGAGGGCACCGTGCAATACGGGATGCAGAGCTTCGACCAGTCGCTCATGGGGTGGTACTCGCAAGGCATCATTTCCTACGAGAGCGCCGTGTTCTTCGCTACGAGCCCGAGCGAGTTCGCCCTGCGCGTGCAGGGCGTCGCCGGCACGAGCGACACGAGCTGGTCCAGCTTCGAAGCGCCCCCAGCCACCTGATTCCCCCGGCATGTTCAAGAAAGTCCTGATCGCAAACCGCGGCGAGATCGCGCTCCGGGTCATTCGCGCCTGTCGCGAGCTCGGCGTGCAGACCGTGGCCGTGTACTCCGAGGCGGACCGCGAATCGCTGCACGTCCGCTTCGCCGACGACGACGTCTGCATCGGCCCCGCGCCCGCGCGCGATTCGTACCTCCAGATCCCACGCCTCATCGCCGCCGCGGAGATCACGGGTGCGGACGCCATTCATCCGGGTTACGGGTTCCTGGCCGAGAACGCGGAATTCGCGGAGATCGTGACGGCGAGCAACATCGCCTTCATCGGGCCCACGGCGGACCAGATCCGCGTGATGGGCGACAAGGCGGCGGCCCGCAAGGCGATGACGGCGGTGGGTGTGCCGATCATTCCCGGCACCCCCGGCCCGGTGGAAGACGTGGACGAGGCGCTCGGCTACGCGAAGGACATGGGCTTTCCCGTGATCATCAAGGCGGCGGCGGGCGGCGGCGGCAAGGGGATGCGCGTCGCCAGGGACGCCGAGGAGTTCGAACGCTCGTTCCAGCTCGCGCGCAGCGAGGCGCTGTCCGCATTCGGCAACGGGGACGTGTACGTCGAGAAGTACCTGCAGCGGCCGCGGCACATCGAGTTCCAGATCATGGGCGACAAGTTCGGCCACGTGATCCACCTCGGCGAGCGCGACTGCTCCGTGCAGCGTCGGCATCAGAAGCTCATCGAGGAAAGCCCGAGCCCGGCGATGACGGTGGACCTCCGCAAGCGCATGGGCGACGCCGCTGTCGCAGGCGCCAAGGCGATCGACTACGTCGGCGCCGGCACCATCGAGATGCTGCTCGACGAAGACGGCTCGTTCTACTTCATGGAGATGAACACGCGCATCCAGGTGGAGCATCCCGTCACCGAGATGATCACCGGCGTGGACCTCGTGAAGGAGCAGATCCGCGTGGCGGCAGGCGAGCCGCTCAGCGTGCGCGAACTGCCGCCGCTGCGCGGGCACGTCATCGAGTGTCGTGTGAACGCCGAGGATCCCAACCGCAACTTCCAGCCGTCGCCCGGCCGCATCGTGTCGTACCATGCGCCGGGCGGCAACGGCGTGCGCATCGACTCGCACGTCTATGCGGGCTACACGGTGCCGCCGTACTACGATTCCATGATTGCGAAGGTCATCTGCCAGGGGCGCGACCGCGCCGAGGCGCTGGCGAAGATGCAGCTGGCGCTGGAGACGTTCATCATCGAGGGCCCCACGACGACCATCCCCTTCCTTGCGCGCGTCATGCAGAACCCGCGGTTCAAGAGCGGGGACGTGGATACGAAGTTCCTCGATCTCGAGCCGGACCTGATGAAGGAACCGGGCTAGGGTGCGCATCGACGTGTTGTTCGGCGTGCAGCAGCTCACGCCACAGGATGTGCAGGGACGCGTAGTCGCCGTGATCGATGTGCTCCGCGCGTCCACGACCATCGCCGTGGCGCTGAGCAACGGCGCGCGAGCCATCATCCCGATGGAGAGCCCCGACGACGCCGTGACGCGCTCGAAGCAGTTCGAGCGCGGTGCAGTGCGACTCGCCGGCGAGCGCCGCATGCTCAAGATGGATGGCTTCGACCTCGGCAACTCGCCCGTGGAGCACACGCGGGAAGTGGTGGAGGGGAAGACCGTGCTGCTCTCCACCACCAACGGGACCAAGGCACTGCTTGCCGTGCAGGGTGCGCGTGACGTCGTGGTGGCGTCGTACGTCAACCTCACGGCGGTGAGCGCGATGTTGCGCACGGCCCTGCGGGGCGGCGCGGACATCACGCTCGTCTGCGCGGGACAGGACCGGCAGTTCGCGCTGGAGGATGCGGCCTGCGCAGGTCGCTATGTCCACGCGGTCTCCAAGCGGGTCAACGGCCTGGACCTGAACGACGCGGCCTTCGCGGCGCAGCTGATCGACAAGAAGTTCGGCGACAACCTGATGCGGCTCTTCAACACCGCGGCGCATGGCCGGGCCCTGGCCGCCGCGGGATT
>JBDTYL010000441.1:0-8433 GCA_040005695.1 bacterium
GAGAGGGCGAGAGGGCGAGAGGGCGAGAGGGCGAGAGGGCGAGAGGGCGAGAGGGGCGAGAGGGGCGAGAGGGGCGAGGCCACCTCCCCCTTGTCATCCTGAGCGAAGCGAAGGATCTGCTTTCGCCGCCCGCGAACGATCTCAGTCCCTGCTTTCGCCCTGCCCCTGACGGTCCAGGGGCAACTCGACGCGAAACGTCGAACCCTCGCCCAGCGTCGAATCCAGGTAGATCTCGCCACCCAGCACGTGCGCCAGCCGCTGCGCCAGGGAGAGGCCGAGTCCCGAGCCGCCGAACCGTCGCGTCGTCGACCCGTCCACCTGACGGAACTCCTCGAACACCTGCTGCTGCATCGCTTCGGGAATGCCGATTCCCGTGTCCGTGACGCGATACACGACCTGACCGTTGCGCGTGGCCACCGAGGCCCGGATCTCGCCCGACGCAGTGAACTTGTACGCGTTGCTCAGCAGCGCCATCAGAAGCTTCGCGATCATCCGCTGGTCGCTCACCATCATCACGGGGGCGTCGGGCTCGGTCACGCGGAGCGCCACGCCGTCCACGCGGCCACGCGTCGCCGAGATCGCATCATGCAGCGGGTCGCGGATGTCGAACGCGGTGGTGGCAGTCTCGAGCGCACCGCGCTTCAGCGTGGTGAGCTCGAGCAGGTCGCCGATGAGCTCGAGCAACTGGTGGCTCGAGGTCTTTACCTGCGCAAGGTGTCGGCGCTGCTCCGGTGTCACCGGCCCGGCGAGCCCCTCCTCCATCAGCGACAGGTACCCCATCACCGCGGTGAGCGGTGTCCGCAGCTCGTGCGAGATGTTGGCGAGGAACTCGTCCTTCACCCGCCGCGCGTCGAGCAGCGCCGCGTACTGGCGCTCCAGCTCGGCGTTCGACTCCACGAGCGCCGCGTTCGCACGGCGGAGGTCGTCGATGAGGCGCGCCTTCTGCGCCGTCGCGGCCATCTGGTCCGCCACCATGCGCAGCAGGCTGCGCGTTTCGGAGTTGATCGTGCCCGCGCGCTCGAAGTAGAACGCCACGGCGCCGAGCACGCCTTCACCCGTCTGGAGCGGCAGCGCGACGATGGCGCGGAACCCGAGCTCGACGGCCACCTCGGCCCAGTCCTCGAGCGAGGAGTCGGACATCACGTCCGGCACCTCGATGACGCGACGCTCCGCGGCCGCCTCGCCACTGGGCCCGAAGCCGAGCCGCACCCGCATCTCGCCGAGAAACGGCGTGAAGCGCTCGGGCCAGTTGTGGACGGCGGCCAGCCGCATCAGTTCCGACGCGCCGTCGATGAGGTAGACGCAGGCGAATGACGCGCCGACGAGCGGGCTCACGCGGTCGAGCGCGAACTGGAACACTTCCTCCGGTTGGTCGGCCGTGAGGAAGGCGTGGACGATCTCCCGGATGGCGATGAGCTCGCGCAGCCCGGACTCGGTGGTCTCGGGCTGGATGCGGAGGCGATCGCTGTTCAGCGGTGTGATCCTGGTCACGGACGCCAATATGGGACGTAAACCGTTGACCGGCCAGATGTTTAGCCCACTTCATGCAATTTCCATCACGCCAACCGAGCTCGGCCTTTGTTGGACCCGATCAGCGTCCCGCAGGCGGCGCGTGCAACGTGCGCACTTCGATGCGATGCACGAGCACCCCCGGCGGCGTGTTCACCGCATAGGCCACGGCGTCCGCGACATCGGCGGCCGACAGCTTCCACGCATCCTTCTCCGTGGGAGTCTTGCCGCCGAACTCCGTCGCCACGCCGCCCGGCGCCACCACGGATACCTGCACGCCGTGCCCGCGCACCTCGAGCATCAGCGACTCCGCCCACGCGGTCACGAACGCCTTCGTCCCCGCGTAGCACGAACCGCCCACGAACGCGCTGCGCCCGCTGATCGAACCGATGGTGCACACGTGGCCCGCGCCGCGCGCGATCATCCCCGGCAGCACCGCGCGCGTGACGTGAAAGAGTGCGTTCACGTTCAGGTCGATCATGCGCTGCCACTCGTCCGGCGTCAGGTCCAGCATTCGATGCGTCACGCCGATGCCCGCGTTGTTCACGAGCACATCGGCATGCAGGCCGTCCAGTGCCGCGGCGATGCGCGGCGCATCGGTGAGGTCCAGCGGAATGCCGCGACACACGCCTCCGTCCGCGGCGATCTCCGCGCACAGCGTTTCCAGCGCAGTGGTGTCGCGCGCCACGGCCACGATGTCGCAGCCCTCGCGCGCCAGGCGCAGCGCGATCGCGCGACCGATACCGCGCGACGCGCCGGTGACGAGTGCGACGCGACGCTCCCCGCTCATCGCGCCACCCGCAGGATCGCGCCGTAGATCATCCGCGTCCCGAACGCGAGGCTCGCGAGCGGCACGCGCTCGTCGTTCCCGTGCATGCGGTCCTCGTCATCCTGGTCCATCGGGAAGGGCAGCAGCCCGAACGCCTGCATGCCCCACTTGCGCAGCCGCGCGCTGTCCGTGGCGCCGGTGCTGAGGTACGGTACTACCGCGAGCGATGCATCGAGCGCCTGTGCGCTTTCGCGGATGGCGGTGAACATCGGCGAATGAAAGTCCGACGCCGGCGAATCCTCGCCGCGTTCGGCCACGGTGATGTCCACGCGCGTATCGTCGACGATCGTCTTCAACTGCGCCACCACGCTGTCGATCGACTGGCCCGGCAGCGTCCGCACGTTGAGCTTCGCCGTGGCATCGGTGGGAATCACGTTCGAGCGGATGCCGCCCTCGAGCAGCGTCGCGGAGATGCCCGTGCGGAGCACGGCGTTGAACACGGGCGTCTTCGCCAGCACGCGCGCGCCGCGCTGCATGCGCCGAGTGTCGGCGGAGGCCACGTCGGCCATGGCCTGTCGCTCCTCGCGGTTCTGCCACACGCGGCCGAGCTGCGTGAAGAACTCGCGCGTGGTGGGCGTGAGGTACAGCGGCGGCGCCCACGCCCCGATGCGCGCCAGCGCGCGGCCCAGGCGAAAGATCGCATTGCCGGCAAGCGGGATCGCGGCGTGTCCGCCGGGCCCATGCGCCGTGACTGCGACGACGTGGCTCACCTTTTCCGTGTTCTGCACCGCGACGTACAGCAGCTTCCCGTTCACGATGCGCGTGCGCCCGCCTTCGTTGAGCGCGAACTCCGCCGTGATCAGCTCCGGGTGGTTCGCGATGAGCCACCCCATGCCGAAGTCGCCCCCCTGCTCCTCATCCGAGTTGGCGACGAAGATCACGTCGCGCGACAGCGACCCGCCGCGATCGAGGACGGTGCGCTTCAGCAGCAGCATGGTCTCGAGGTTCGCGGCGAGCATGCCCTTGTCGTCGATCGCGCCTCGGCCGTAGAGGTAGCCGTCCTTCACCTCCGCCGCGAACGGATCCACGGACCAGTGCGCGCGCTCCACGCCCACCACGTCCATGTGACCCATGAGCATCACGGGCCTGCTGCTCCCGTTGCCCTTCAACCGTGCGACGAACGCAGCTCGTCCCGGTGCCGGCTCGAAGAGGTGTGTCTCGATTCCCGCCTCCTTGAGCGTGCGCTCCAGGAAGCGCGCCACCTGCATCTCGTCCCCCGGCGGATTCACGGTGTTCATGCGGATCATCGTCCGCAGGTTGGCGAGCGTCTCGGTGCTCGCGGCGGCCCAGTCGGGCTCCTGCGCGGGAAGGGACACGAGTGGCATCGTCATGAGGAGGGCCAGCGCCAGCGGGAGTCGGGCATGCATGCCGAATCATAATGTGGCTCGCGTAGGGTGCGCTCCCACTTCCCGGTATTGCGGCCGTCGGTTTGCTTTCGCGCATGCCTCAGCTTCCCACCATCGGCTTCATCGGCACCGGCGTCATGGGCCGCAGCATGGCCGGCCACCTCGCCGCCGCTGGCCATTCCCTGCACGTGTACAACCGCACGAAGGCGAAGGCGCAATCACTGCTCGACGCCGGCGCCACGTGGCACGACTCGGCGGCGGCGGTGGCGCGCGCATCCGACGTCGTCATCACCATGCTCGGCTTCCCCGCGGACGTCGAGCAGACCTGTCTCGGCGAATCCGGCGTGGTGGCACAGGCGCGACCCGGCGCCCTGCTCATCGACATGACGACGTCGAGCCCCCTGCTCGCGCGGCGCATTGCCGACGCGGCGCAGGCGCGCGGCATCGCCTCACTGGATGCGCCCGTCTCCGGCGGCGACGTCGGCGCGCGGGAAGCGACGCTCGTGATCATGGTTGGCGGCGACAGCGACGCGTTCGCCCGTGCGAAGCCCATCCTCGACAAGCTCGGAAAGAATGTCGCGCTCCTCGGTCCCGCGGGTTCCGGGCAGCACACCAAGATGGCCAACCAGATCGCGGTGGCCGTGGGCATGGTGGCGTGGTGCGAAGCGCTGGCGTATGCGCGCCGAGCCGGTCTCGATCCGCAGGCGGTGCACGCGAGCATCAGTGGCGGCGCCGCAGGCAGCTGGGCGATGACGAACCTCGCGCCGCGCGCTCTGGCCGGCAATTTCGCACCCGGCTTCTACGTGAAGCACATCCTCAAGGACATCCGCATCGCCGTGGAGAGCGCCGAGGCGTTGGGGCTGCCACTCCCCGGCATGCTGAACGCACAGGAGTTGTACGAGCGCGTCGAGTCGCTCGGCTGGGACGAGTCGGGGACGCAGGTCCTCTACCGGCTGTACACGGAGCAATAGGGGAGCCGCATGGGATTACCGTCGTCGCGCGCCCGCCCGTCGCTCTGCCACCGGCTGGGCGCTGGCCTGGCACTCGTGCTCGTGGTCGTGTCGGCACCCCTCAGCGGCGCGGACGCGCAGCAACCAGATGGCGCCGCGATACATGCGCGCGCCACGCTCGTGGCGCGCCTCGATTCGCTCGCGCGAGACTTCCTCACCGCGGCGCCTGCAGTGGGCGCAACGGTAGCCGTGGTGAAGGGTCGTGACACACTGCTCCTCGAGGGCGTCGGCCTGCGCGACCGTGAGCATCGCGTCGCCGCCGACACGGGCACCGTGTATCGCGTGGGCTCCATCACCAAGCAGTTCACCGCCGCCCTCGTGATGCGCCTCGTGGACAGCGGTCGGCTGCACCTCGACGACTCGCTCCGCACGCTGCTCCCCCAGTACCCGCAGTGGCGAACCGTCACGCTCCGCCAGTTGCTCAACCACACCTCGGGCATTCCTTCGTACACCGGCTCCCCCGCGTGGCGACGCAAGTGGGCGCGCGACCTGTCGCCGGCGGCGCTCATCGCCTTCGTGGCGCGGGATACCGTGGACTTCGCGCCCGGAACGCAATGGCGCTACGACAACACGGGCTACGTGCTGCTCGGCATGATCCTCGAGCGCGTGACCCACGTGCGCTATGCCGCCTTGGTGCAGCGCGAGTTCTTCACGCCGCTCGGGCTTCGTTCAGCGACGTACTGTCCCTCACGCCCGCGCGATCGCGCGTACGCGAAGGGCTACGACCTTGAAGCCGGAAAGATCAAGCCCAACGCGTACATCAGCATGACGCAGCCGTACGCCGCCGGCGCGCTCTGCATGTCAGTGCCCGACTTCCTGCGCTGGCAGGCCGCGTTCACCGGCGGAGTCGTCGTGCCGGCAGCTACCTACGCGCGCATGATCACGCCCGACACGCTACCGACGGGCGCCAGCCTGAACTACGGCTACGCGCTCATGCCCGCGCGCCTCGGTCGTCACCGCGAGGTGCACCACGGCGGCGACGTGCACGGGTTCAGCGCCGAGCAGCTCTGGCTGCCCGACGACACGCTGCGCGTGGTGGTGTTCACCAACACGCTCGGCTCCAACCCCAAGTTCCTCGCCGACAACCTCGCGTCGGCCGTGCTCGGCCTGCCCCTGCGCCAGAAAACGCAGTTACCCCCCTCGGTGCGGCTCGCGGTGGGCGACCAGGCGAAGTACACGGGCACCTACGACATCGTGCTGCCGAGCGGCCACGTGCTGCCGCTGCGCGTGTTCGCTGACGACGACGGGCTGGCGGCGCATGGCGAGGCGCCCGGCCAGGGCACCATCCGTCTCGTGTACCTCGGCGCCGATACCTTCGGCGCGGAGTTCGATGCGTCGCTGCGCCTCTCCTTCGTGTTCGAAAACGGCGTGGCCGTCAAGGCGCACCTGCTGCAGCGCGGCATGACGATGGACGGGCTGCGACGTCCCTGAGCGCACGCTGCATGTCCATGTGCTGAAGACAGCTTTCGGCCGCGTGGCTGGCTAGGACAGCATCCGCTCGATGGTGCGCACCAGCGGGGCGAAGCTGAGCGTCTTCCCCGTCACGCGCATGGCCTGCTCGTGCGCGAGCTCGCGCTGCGCCTCGCCGAACAGCGTCTCCTGCATCCACGGGCCGCAACGCGGGTTGCGCCACCAGTCGGCGTCGAATCGCTCCACGAGTGTCTCCGTGATGAGCGCCTGGTGCTGCCACGCGCGCAGGTAGCGGGCCGAGTAGTAGCGCGGGTCCACGTCGACGAAGGCGTCCGACGGGGCGTACTGGAAGCTAGTCGCCTTCGTGAGCAGCTCGACGTAGAGGTCGGGCAGCGTCTCCCACGGCTCGGTGCCGCCGTACAGCTGCGTCTCGTAGATGAGCTTCGCGCAATAGCGCCGCAGGAAGTGGAGTTCCTCGAACCCCGCGGTGCGGAGGAAGGTCGGCGTGGCCTTCCGGTCCAGTCCCGTGTAGCGCTGCAGCCACCCGGCGTCCTGCATCAGGTGGTCGAACAGCATCGCGTATCCTTCGGTCACCGAGTTGTCGCCCATGAAGCGGAACTCCATGGGAAGGTCAGGCCGCATGTACGCGAAGTGCAGCGCGTGCCCGTACTCGTGCAGGAAGGTGTTCCAGTCCGTCTGGCCGCCGTGGGGCCGGATGACGAGGTAGACTTCGTCGGGTACGCGCACCGCCGCACAGAATGCGCGGGACCGCTTTCCTTCGCGCTCGCCCGTGTCGAAGATGATGCGTCCGTCGGCGTCGGAGGCGAGCCCCATCTCGGACACCTGGCGCCGGATGTTCGTCTCCATCTCCCGCGCGGGGAAGAACTCGTCGAACTCGCGCGCCCGCACGAGGGCGAGGGCGTCGGCGCGGCTGGCCTCGCGCAGCTCCATGCCGAGCACGCGCTTCACCGTGGCCGATGCCACGTCGTCCCACATCGCCTGCGTGTCGCGCAGGAAGCCCGCGCACTCGTCGCGCAGCGCGGACAGCGAGATGCCGCTCAACTGCTCCCACGTCGCGTTGTAGCCGTCCGCGATGCCCACCGACTCGGTGATGTCGCGCTCGCGCTGGAAGCGCTCCTTCTTCATCGGCGCGAGCTCCGCCTGCACGAGCTTCACGCGACCCGCTTCGAGCATCGCCCGCTCCGCCCGGTCGGTGCTGTTGGCGATCTCGATCGCCATGCGCTGGTACGGCACCTGGCGGCCGTCGGCGAGGTTGACGACCGCCTCGCTCTCCCACGCGATCTCCCGCTCGTCCAGCGCCGCGAGCTGGCGGCTGCTCTGCGACTCCACCTGCCAGTCGAGCAGCACCTGCGCAGAGCGGCGCTCGACGCTGCCCTCGGCGCTGCCCTCGAAGAGATCGCGCGCCACGGCCAGGGCGTCCTCGCTGAAGAT
Organism: bacterium; assembly: GCA_040005695.1. Taxonomy (GTDB): domain Bacteria; phylum Gemmatimonadota; class Gemmatimonadetes; order Gemmatimonadales; family Gemmatimonadaceae; genus AG11. The sequence goes on from JBDTYL010000441.1 coordinate 7,557, forward strand.
CGCGCGGTACTTCTGGTACAGCGCCTGGATCTGCGCTTCGGCCTTGAGTCCGCTGAGCGACCGGTAGAATTCGAGCGACAGCTCCTGCGTGAAGGCCTCGCCCTCGCGCCGCAGCCGCTCCAGAGACATCGCGCCCTTCATCCGGGAAGCCGCTCCCGCAGATAGTTCAGCAGCGCATCCGCACCGATGCGGTCCTGCTTCAGCGAATCGCGATCGCGCACCGTCACGGTACCGTCCTTCACGGACTCGGTGTCCACCGTGATGCAGAACGGCGTGCCCACCTCGTCCTGCCGTCGGTAGCGCTTGCCGATGCTGCCCGTCTCGTCGTAATCCACCGGGAACGAAGGTCGCAGCCCTTCCGCAATCCGGTGCGCCATCTCGGGCATCCCGTCCTTCTTCGTCAGCGCGAATACCGCCGCCTTGATCGGGGCGAGCGCGGGATGCAGGCGCAGCACCGTGCGTCCTTCGGCCTCACCCTCCACGGTCTCCTCGCGATACGCATTCACCAGCGCGGCCAGCGTCGTGCGGTCCGCGCCCACGGACGTCTCGATCACGTACGGCAGGAACCGCTTGTTGTTCGGCTGGTCGAAGTACTCGAGCTTTTTCCCCGAGTACTCCTGGTGGCGGCCGAGGTCGAAGTCACCGCGGTTGTGGATACCCTCGATTTCCTGGAAGCCGAGCGTCCCGCCGAAGTCGAACTCGATGTCGAAGGCGGCGCGCGCGTAGTGCGCCAGCTCGCTGCCCTCGTGCTGGTGGTAGTTGAGCCGGTCCGGTGCGAGCCCCAATGACTGGTGCCACGCCATGCGCTCGGCCTTCCAGTACTCGAACCACTTCATGTCCTCGCCCGGCTCGACGAAGAACTGCATCTCCATCTGCT
>JBDTYL010000442.1:0-2376 GCA_040005695.1 bacterium
GCGTACACCTCGCGCTCGCTCTGCGCGGCGAGGTAGCCGCTGGAGCCCATCGAGAGCGCGTCGGCGATGAGGCCGGCCACGCCCGCGACGATCACGTTGTGGTAGCCCGCGACCGTGGACGCACCGATGACGCCGGCAACGAGGCCGAAGTTCGCGGTGAGCCCGTCGTTGAAGCCATAGATCACATTGCGCATGATGCCGCCGGCGCCCGTGCGGTGCCATGGCTCGCCGGTGCGTCCCGCCACGGCATTGAGCGTCGTGGCATGCTCGGCCGACTCCTTCGCGAGCAGCAGCGCCTCGTCGCGGCCGGCGACGTCGATGCGCGTGGTCCGGTGCATGTCGAGGTAGGCCTTCACCTCGCGCCCTTCTTCCGCGAGCAGCATGGGCAGCAGGAACTGCGGCCCGAACCAGCGGCCGAGCAAGGCGAGCAGGCGCGTGCGGGCCGCAGGGCGGTGCGGACCCATGCTGCGCCCGTGCTGCGCCAGCAGCGCAGCCCAGATCTCGAGATGGCGATCCTCGACGTCCGCGAGACGACGATAGATGTCCTGCTTCTTCGGATCGGGTTCGGCGTCGGCGAGGAGCCGGTACAGGTATGCCGCGTCGGCCTCGTCCTGCCAGTGATGCTCGAAGGCATGCAGGTCGGGCGTCGCTGGCTGCGGAGCCGTCGGGGGAGTGAGCGTGGCCATGCGTGAAATATGACACGATTGCCGCCCCGCGTGACATCGGCGAGGCAACCCTGACAGGTACGACCGTGTCACACCGGGTGAACGCCTCACCGGACAAGGGGAACCCATCATGCGCTTCACCAGTCTTCTCGTACTTGCTGCCTCGGCAGGCGCGGCGGCCACCACGGCCGGCGCCCAGGGCGAGGTGCGCGTGCGCGTCGCCGAGCCGTCCATCGCGGGCGGGGTCTTCAGGGACAGTGGCGAGCCCGCCCATCGCGCGGCCCTCGGCATCGGCACCACGGCAACCGGCACGCTCCGCGACACGCTCGGCCTCATGATCACGTCTGTCACACGCGGTAGCCCCGCGGAGAAGGCGGGACTCGAAGAGGGCAATCGCATCGCCGCGATCAACGGCGTGAGCCTGCGGGTGAACGCAGCGGACGTGGAGGACGGCGAGATGTCCAGCGCACTCACGCGCCGGCTCACACGCGAGCTCGGCAAGTCGAAGCCGGGCGACGAGGTGGAGTTGCGCATCTACCGGGATGGCCGCACGCAGCCGGTGAAGGTGAGGACCGCCGATTCCGACGTGCTCTTCGGCCGCACGAATGCCGTTCGCATCTCGCGGTCCGACCTCGAGAACCGGCCGGCACTCGGCTTCGGGCTCGGGAGCAGCGGCAGTCGGCGCGACACACTGGGCGTGCTCGTGATGAGCGTGGCGGATTCCACGCCCGCCGCGAAGGCGGGACTGGAGGAGGGCAACCGGATCGCGTCGATCAACGGCGTGAACCTGCGCGTGGCGCGCGAGGATGCGGGCGACCGGTGGCTGGGCAACACGAAGGCGCAGCGGCTTCAGCGCGAGATCGCCGCACTCAAGCCGGGCGATAACGTGACGCTGAAGGTCTACGCGAACGGGCAGTTCCGCGACGTGACGATGAAGGTGGCGCGCATGGGCGATCTCCCCAGGAGTGGCGCGATGATGTTCATGGGAGACGGCTTCGAAGGCATGGCGCCGGCGATGCCGATGATGCCCATGGCTCCGATGATGCCCATGGCTCCGATGGCGCCGATGACGCCGATGAGACCCATGTCCGCGATGCCGGGCATGGAGCGGATGCGCCTGAACATGACTCCGGAGTTGCGGCGTAGCCTGGAGGGTGCGCGTATGCAACTCGAGCACCTCGGTCCGCAGCTCCAGCGGTCACTCGAGCCCGGCCTCCAGCGGCTGCGGATGGCACGGCCTCGCGCGATGCAGCAGCTGCGTCAGTCTCCCTTCGTGCGGATGCGCACCGTGATCGTGTAGGCCTCGCCCCGCGTCACGCACGGCTCCTATGCCGGGCAGCACCAGCCGCTGCCCGGCGCCGTCAGAACTCGATCTGGGCGCCGAGCTCGATGACGCGGTTCGGCGGGATCTGGAAGAACTCCGTGGCCGAGCGCGCGTTGCGCGACATGAGGGCGAAGAGGCTCTTCCGCCAGCGCGACATCTTCGCTTTGCCAGTGAGCACGAGTCGTTCGCGGCCGAGGTAGTAGGACGTGTCCATCTTCGGCACCGGCACGCCCTGCGCCGCCACGCGCGCGAGGAGCTCGGGGATATTGGGCGACTGCATGAAGCCGTAGTTCGCGACGAGCCGGTAGAAGCCCTGGCCCATCTTCTCGAGCGCGAGCATGTGGTCGCCCGAGACCTCGGGAATACCGCGGGTCTGCACGCTGAGCA
>JBDTYL010000443.1:0-4103 GCA_040005695.1 bacterium
GGCGCGCGACGGCCTGCTGCCGCAGTGGGCGGCGAAGATCGATGCAAAGACGCGCACGCCGTACGTCACCACGATCATCACGGGCATCTTCGTGGCCGTGTGGGCACTCGTGGGCGATGCGGGCGAGACATACGACCTCACGAACATCGGGACGCTATTCGCCTTTGCGCTCGTGTGCATCGGCGTACTGGTGCTGCGGCACACGGAGCCGGATCGTCCGCGTCCGTTCCGCGTGCCGTTCGTGTGGCCGGTGTGCCTCGGCGGGGCGGCCGCCTGCCTCTTCGTCATGAAGGGTCTCCCGCCGCAAGCGTGGGAGCGGTTCGGCTGGTGGCTGGTCATCGGCCTGGTGATCTATCTGGCGTATGGATACCGCAACTCGGTCCTGCGTCGCGCGACACACGATACCCAACCCTCACGCTGATCCGATGACTGCTGGAGCAACATCCGCGGGGGCGCCGCCGCCGCCGCGAACGGGCCTGCGCCGTATCACGCAGACGCAGTGGATCGTGGTGTCGATGGTCGTGGGCGTGCTGCTGGGGTACCTCTTCCCGGATCACCCCGCGGGGCAATCCGGCTTCCAGGCGTCGGATCTCCAGGTACTGTCGTCGGTGTTCCTGCGCATGATCAAGTCGTTGATCGTGCCGCTGCTGTTCGGCACGCTGGTCGTGGGTATTGCCGGCCATGGCGACGACATGAAGCGCGTGGGCAAGCTCGCCTTCCGTTCGATCGTGTACTTCGAGATCGTGACGACGCTGGCGCTGGTGGTGGGCCTCCTCGCGGTGAACATCGTGAAGCCGGGGCGCGGCGTGCAACTCGACAATGCCAGCGCCGACACCGGCACACAGCTCGCGCAGACGCATGCCACGTTCACGAGTGTGGTGGAGCACACGGTGCCGCAGAGCTTCTTCGAGGCGGCCGCGAAGAACGAGGTGCTGCAGATCGTCTTCTTCGCCATCCTCTTCGCGGTGGCGCTGTCGAAGGTGCAAGGCCAGTCGAAGGCAGTGATGCTGGCGTTCTGCGAGAGCCTCAGCGAGGTGATGTTCAAGTTCGTCGCCCTCGTGATGGCGTTCGCGCCGTTCGGCATCGGGGGCGCCATCGCCGTGACGGTAGGCAAGAGCGGGCTCGGCGTGCTGCGCAACCTCGGCGTGCTGGTGCTGACGCTGTACGGGGCGCTCATCGTGTTCGTGCTCTTCGTGCTGCTGCCCATTGCGATCGTGTTCAAGGTGCCCATCCGCCGTTTCTGGCAGGCGACGAAGGAGCCCTGGCTCATTGCCTTCACCACGGCCTCGTCCGAGGCGGCGCTGCCGCTGGCGCTGCAGAACATGGAGAAGCTCGGCGTGCCGCGCCGCATCGTGTCGTTCGTGCTTCCCACAGGCTATTCCTTCAACCTCGACGGCAGCACGCTGTACCTGGCGCTCGCGTCCGTGTTCGTGGCGCAGGCCGCCGGGATCGACATGCCGATTTCCGCGCAGATCCTGATGATGCTGACGCTGATGCTCACGAGCAAAGGCGTCGCCGCGGTTCCACGCGCCTCGCTCGTGATCCTGTCCGGTGCGCTCGCGCAGTTCGGACTGCCGTTGCAGGGCGTCGCGGTGATCCTTGGCGTGGATGCGCTGATGGACATGGCGCGCACGTCGATCAACCTCGTGGGCAACTGCCTGGCGACCGTCGTGATGGCGCGCTGGGAGGGAGTGTTCGCACTGACGTCGCTCGATACCCCCGTGGCCGATGCGCTGGCGGGCTCCGTGCTGCGCGTACCGGCAGTGGACCACCAGCGCGACGGGTAGCGCTGGTGGACCCAGCCGTCCGACGCGCCGCGGACGGTGTGCGAATTCTCCTCGGCGCTGCGGATCGGTGAAGCATGAGCACGCACTCGACGGAGTTCGTCGACCTCCAGCAGGCGCTGGCCGGAGAATACTCGCTCGAACGTGAACTGGGCCGGGGCGGAATGGGCGTGGTGTACCTCGCGCGCGACGTCCAGCTGGATCGGCATGTCGCGATCAAGGTCCTCCCCGCTCACCTGGCCGCCGAGCCCGAGGCGCGCGAGCGATTTCTGCGCGAGGCGCGAACGGCGGCCGGCCTCTCGCATCCCCATATCGTCCCCATTCACCGCGTGGGTGAGGCGGGGGGCTTCGTGTTCTTCGTGATGAGCTACGTTGCGGGCGAGACGCTGGGCGAGCGGCTTCGCGCGAATGGGGCGCTTGCGTCCGCGGAAGTCACGCGCATCCTGCGCGAAGTCTCGTGGGCGCTCGCTTACGCGCATGGGCGGGGCGTCGTGCATCGCGACGTGAAGCCGGACAACATCCTCCTCGAGGAGGGCCCCGGCCGCGCGCTCGTGTCCGACTTCGGCATCGCGCGCGTGGGAACATCGAGTGCGACGCCGCTCCCTGGCAAGGTGATGGGGACGGCGCAGTTCATGAGTCCGGAGCAGGCGATGAATCTTGCGGTGGACGGACGCAGCGACCTGTACGCACTGGGGGTCGTCGGCTATCTCGCGGCGAGTGGTCGGCTGCCGTTCGAGGCCGCGAGTGTTTCGGCGTTGCTGGCATTGCATGTCGCGGATGTGCCGCGCCCCCTGCACGAGATCGCACCGGGAACACCGCACCTGCTCGCGCGAGCCATTCATCGCTGTCTCGCGAAGGACCCGGCGGAGCGCTTCGCGAGCGGCGAAGCGCGGGCGGCCGCCCTGATGCCGGAGTCGGACGGACGGCCACAACTCTCTGCGGCGCTGCGCACATGGCTGACGCATCGCAACCCCGCCACGGTCGCGTACGCGGCGTGGTCAGGCCTCACGGCGATCCCGTTCCTCAGTGACCTGGGCAACTTCGTCAACTATCACCACCTCGCGAGCCTGCTGGACATGGGCATGTGGGTGGTGGTCGCGACCCTGCCGGTGATCGGTGTCGTCGCCTTCCACACGGAGCAGGCGAGGAACCTGTTTCGCGCCGGCTACACCCTCGCCGATCTTCGCGGCGCCCTCGAGATCGCGCGCCGCGAGCGCCATGAGGCAGCGCGCGACGAGCCCGAGCCGATGGTCGGCTGGGCCGCCACCGCCCTGCGCGTGGCCGCGACGGGAGCGACGTCGCTCTGGCTGGCGCTGACGTTCGGCGTGCCGCTGGTGTCGCTCACGCTCGAGAAGCAGCACATCCTCATTCCCTTCGCCCTGAAGCTCGGCGGCCAGTACACGGCGTTCTTCGCGTCGCTCGGACTGCTCCTCTCCGCGAAGCTGATGCACGTGCCGATCCTTCCGGATCGCGTGCGCCGGTTCCTCGGGACAGACGTCACGATCCGCGAGCGCCTGTGGCAGAGCCGGTGCGGCGCCTTCGTCGCGCGGCGTTTCGGCGCTCCGGAGCGCTCGCGTCCGGTCGGCATCGGCGTCTTCCAACCGACGGAGCTCGCGCTGGACATCGCGGCCGCCGATCTCTTCGCGGCGCTACCGGCCGCCTATCGCGCGCAACTGGGCGACCTGCCGTCGGTGGTTGCCTCGTTACGTGAGCGCGCCGAGGCGGCGCGACGGGAGATCGAGTCGCTCGACGTGCTGCCGCAAGGCGCGCCCGATGCGACCGTCCACTCGTCGCGCCGCGCCGCTGCCCGGACGCAGCTGTCGCTCGCGGTCGCCGCGCTCGAGGGCGTGCGCATCGACCTCCTGCGGCTGCACGCGGGCGCCAGCGACCTCGCACCGCTCACCACCCTGCTCGATGCGGCGCGCGAGCTCGGCGCCCATGCCACGCGTATTGCGGAGGCCCAGCGCGAGGTGAGCGACGCCGTCGGCCGCGGGCGCATGGGACCGGCGCGTGTACCGACACCGGCGTGAGCGGTGTTCACACATGCTGTGCGTTTGCGGCTTTCGCGTTCAACGCGCACCGCCGCGAAATGAGAGGGGGACCGACGCGCGCAGCGCGCATGTCCCAACGATCGGTTACCGGACGAGGTCCGGGCCTCAGTTGAGGATGGACTCCCCGAGATAGCGCAGCGCGCCGCGCACCGCCCCGCGTGCCGGGTGCACGTCGCCCGTCTGTACCTGCGCGCCGGGCACGGCGCTTCGCAGCCGTTGCTCGAGACGCTTGCGCAGCGTGGTGCCACGCGTGAGCATGCCGCCCGTG
>JBDTYL010000444.1:0-11092 GCA_040005695.1 bacterium
GGCGTCTCGCCCCACCGGTGGCCGAGCGCGTGCTCGACGTCGAGATGGTCGAGCACGCGCGCCACGACGAAGTCCACGAGCTCGGCGATCATCGTCGGCCGGTGATAGAAACCCGGGCTCGCCGGGAGGATCACCGCACCGGCCCGCGTAAGCCGCAGCATGTTCTCCAGGTGCACCACGCTGTACGGCGTTTCGCGCGGCACGAGCACCAGTCGCCGACGCTCCTTCAGTGCGACGTCCGCCGCGCGCTCGACGAGTGATCGCGACGTCCCTTGGCTGATCGCGCTCACGGTACCCATCGAGCATGGGCAGATCACCATGCCGCGATTGCGTGCAGATCCGGAAGCGGGCGCAGCGCCACGATCGTTATCGTCGAACAGCGTGACGAGCGTGTCCCAGCGCTCGCCACCGACGGCGGTCCGCAAGGCATCGATGCTCGCGATCTCCGTCTCGGTGGCCAGCAGACGCAGCCCGTGGCTCGATACGATGAGCTGCACCAACTGTCCGGCAACGAGCAATTGCTCGAGCAGGCGTACCGCGTATGGGGCGCCCGAGGCGCCAGTGATCGCCATCACGACCGGCCAATCCGACGTCTTCACGTCAGCGACCACTGGACGTCGAGGGACACGAACGAGAGCAGCCGTCCCGCCAGCACGAACGCGAGCAACGTGAGACTGATCACGCCGTTCATGGTGAAGAACGCCGCATCCAGCTTCGAGAGGTCGCCCGGACGCACGAGCGAGTGCTCGTACACCAGCAGCGAGGCCGCAATCAGCACGCCCACCCAGTACAGCAGGGAGGAGAGTTGCGTCGTGGGGAACACCGCGACGCCGATGGCGACAAGGCAGAGCACCGTGACGCAGTGGAGCGCGCGCGCGATCCTGATGCCGCCACGTTCCCCGAACGCCACCGGTATCGAGTGAAGCCCGTGCTCCGTATCGAAGGCGATGTCCGGCAGCGCGTAGAGCACGTCGAAGCCGGCGCCCCACGTCACCACGGTCGTCGCGAGGACGCACAGCAGCCACCAGGGTTGGCTCCAGCGGCCCGCAACCGCGAGGTACCCGCCCACGGGCGCAATCGACATCCCCAGGCCGAGCACGATGTGTGCGAAACGCGTGAACCGCTTGGTGTAGCTGTAGAAGAACACCCACGCCAGCGCGACCGGCGACAACGCGAGGCAGAGGGGATTCAGCGCACCGGCGGCCACGAAGAAGATCACGGCGGCCAGCGCAACGGCCACCGACGCCTCGCGCACGGACAGCGCACCGCGCGGGATCTCGCGCATCGCCGTCCGCGGATTGCGCGCGTCGAACTCGCGGTCGACGATCCGGTTGAATCCCATCGCCGCAAAGCGGGCGGCCGTGAACGCGAGGATCGTCCAGCCAAGCATGGGCCACGTCACCGCATGACGATACGACGCGAGGATGACGCCGATCATCGCGAACGGCAGCGCGAACACGGTGTGCGGCAGCTTCACGAAGCTCGCGTACGTCGCGAACCGCGTGCGACCCTCGTACGTCTGGCCCTCGCGAACGGCGTCCCGGTCGGCGGTGCTCATGTCAGCGCGCCGGCAGCCCGAGCGATGGCCACATCGCGTCCACCGATGCCGTCGTGCCGGCATCCATCACGATCACGTCCGGCCAGTCGCGCGTGAATCCCTCCTCGGGCATCTTGCGCGTCGCGTCGATGCCCATCTTCGAGCCGTAGGTAAAGGCGCGCGACGAGTGATCGAGCACGTCCATCGGGCCCATCGTGAACCGGGTGTCGCGCTCCGGGTCGATGTTGTTCAGCGCCACCCACCACGCCTCCTGCGGGTTGCGCACGTCGACCCAGTCGTCCACCACGACGAGGACCTTGGCGAGCGACATCAACCCCTGCCCCCACATCGCGTTCATCACCTTGAACGCCTGACCCGGATACTCCTTCCGGATGCTCACGAAGACCAGGTTGTGGAAGATGCCTTCGGCCGGCATGTGATAGTCCACGATCTCGGGAATCGTCAGCTTCAGCAGCGGCAGGAAGATGCGCTCCGTCGCATGGCCGAGATAGAAGTCCTCCATTGGCGGCCGTCCGACGATGGTGCACGGGAAGATCGGGTCGCGCCGCATCGTCACGGCGGTCACGTGCACCTGGGGATAGAGGTCGGCGAGGGAGTAGAACCCCGTGTGGTCACCGAACGGGCCTTCGGTGACGAGCGCCTCGGCCGGATCGATGTAGCCCTCGATCACGAAGTCCGCTTCGGCCGGCACCTCGAGATCGCACGTGATCGCCTTCGCGAGCATCACCGGCTTCCGCCGCAGGAAGCCCGCGAAGATGAACTCATCCACCATGGGCGGCAGCGGCGCCGTCGCCGAGTAGAGCGAGGCGGGATCAGCCCCGATCGCGATGACGACCGGCATCTTCTCGCCGCGCTCCGCCATCTCGCGCCAGTGCGCCGCGCCCACCTTGTGGCGCTGCCAGTGCATGGCGAGCGTGTTCTTCCCCATCTGCTGCACGCGGTACATCCCCACGTTCCGGATGCCGCGCTTCGGGTCGCGCGTGATGACCATCGGCAACGTGATGTACGGGCCGCCATCCTCCGGCCAGCAGGTGAGGATGGGCAGCTTGTCGAGATCTATCTCCTCGCCGCGCCACACGACCTCCTGACAATGCGGGCTCGTCGTCATGCGCGGCGGGAACTTCGCGACTTCCATGAGCCGCGGCAGCATCGACAGCTTGCCGAGGATGCCTTCGGGCACCTTGAGGTCCATCAGCTGCGTGATGCGGTCGCCATGCTCGTCGAGCCGGTCCACGCCGAGGCTCATGGCCATGCGCGACATTGAGCCGAACAGGTTGATCCCCACCGGATACGCCGAGCGCGAGCCGTCGCGCAGAAGGACGTGCTCGAACAGGAGCGCGGGTCCGCCACCGGGCATCTTCATCACCCGGTCCGCGATCTCGCACAGTTCGAGGTGGATGCGCACCGGATGCGCGATGCGGACGAGTTCACCCGCCGCGTCGATGGCATCCACGAATTCGTTGAGTGTATCGAGAGACAATGCACGATCAGTTGAAGAACGGTCTCAACGCCTGACCCCGACGTGAATCGCCGCGATGCCGAGCGTGAGGGACTGCCACTCCACGTCCGCGAACCCGGCCGCAGTCATCTTGCGCGCCAGCTCCGGCTCGGCGGGAAAATGCGCGACCGACTGGGGCAGGTACTTGTATGCCGTCCGGTGGCCGCTGATCAACCCGCCCACGAGCGGCAGGACCTGGTGAAAATAAAGGTGGTAGAGCATCCGGACGATTGCCGACCGTGGCGTGGTGAACTCGAGGATGACGAACCGCGCGGCCGGTTTCAGCACGCGGTGCACCTCGCGCAATGCCGCATCGAGCGATGCCACGTTGCGGATGCCGAACGCCACCACCGCACCCTCCATGGTCTCGTCGCCGAGCGGCAGTTGCTGTGCATCCGCACCGACAGGCGCCAGCCGGTCGCGTGGAGCCTTGCCCGCGCCGGCCTGCAGCATTGGAACCGCGAAATCGGCACCCACGACGAAACCACGGAATGCGGCCTGCTTCGTCAACTCCGCGCCGACGTCCAGTGTTCCAGCGCAGAGGTCGAGGTACCGTCCCGCCGGGACGCGCTCCCAACCCAGCATGCGCAGCGCGCGGCGGCGCCAGAGCACGTCGATGTTGAGGCTGAGCAGGTGGTTGAGGAGGTCATAGCGGGGCGCGATCTCCTCGAACACGGTGCGCACGTACGCCCGCTTCTCCGTACCTCCCTCGGCGGCGTGCTCGGCCCGGATTTCCTCCTCGTCGGTCTCGTACATCGTCGTAAGCTCGTCGGGGGCCACAGGCTGGGCAAGCACGCGTCTGGATTGCGGCGTGAGCCGCCGATAGTTTACCCACCTGCGCGTCGGGACCCTCGCCCTCCGACCTGCGCGGTCCCCGCCTCCACCAGATGCTCCGCGCCCTCGACCTCGCGAACCTTCCCGATGCCGATGTCGTCGCCCTCGCCCTCGAGGGCCGCGAGGCCGCGCATCGCGAGCTGATCAAGCGCTATGAGCGCCCGGTATTCTCCCTTGTGTTCCGCATGGTGCGCGACCGCGAGCTCGCCGAGGACCTCACGCAGGACACCTTCGTCAAGGTCCTGTCGCACCTCGATCGCTACCGGACGGACTTCAAGTTCTCGTCGTGGCTGTTCAAGATCGCGAACAACGTGGCTATCGATCACCTGCGGCGCCGGCAGCTCGACACGGTGAGCATCGACGGCTCACCGCATGCCGTGTCCGCCGAGGCGGTCGAAGCCTCCCGGTTCGACATCGGCGACGATGCCGAGACCGCGCTGGAGGAAATGGAGGCAAAGGAGCTGGGATCCGCCATCGAAAAGGCAATCGCTGCGCTGCGCCCGGAGTATCGATCCTGCATCCTCCTGCGCCACGTGGAAGGCCGGTCCTACGAGGAGATCGCCAGCACGCTGGACCTCCCCCTTGGCACCGTGAAGACGTACATCCACCGCGCCCGGCACGAGTTGCGTCGAGCGCTGGAGCATACCCGGGAATGACCACGCCCCGCCGTCCCCAATCCACCGCTGAAACCCAGGTCCACCCCAGTCCGTACAGGGTCCACAGGCCATGAACCACAGACACCTCCTCCCCAACGAGATCGACCTCCTGGTCGATGGCGAAGCCGGTTTCGGTGTCGCCCCATTGCGCGACCACATCGACGAGTGCACCGAGTGCCGGCTCCGGCTCGAGGATGCGCAGATTGTCGTGGACGCGCTGGAGACGTTGCCGCACTTCGCCCCGGATTCACGCCTGGCCGAGCGGGTCATGGCGAGGGTGCCGGTGTTCGTGCCGGCGCACGTGGCGGCACGCGACTCGGTGGCGCGCTGGGTACCGCAGGCGGGCGCGGCCAGGATTGCCGCGGCGGCGGTGTTCACCTCGGCGGCCGGCCTCCTGACCGTGATGATGATCTGGCTCGCCGCCCAGGGCGATGCCGCGGTGTTCATCAGTGGGCTGCTCGGCGACCGGGTTCGCTCGGCCGTCCTCGGCGCGGCGCGGGATGTTGCCGTCGCGCTGCTGGGCGAATCGGCGCTGGCGGCGGTGCAGTCCACCGGAGCTATCGGGGTGTCGCTGCTGCTGGCCGGATTCGTCCTGACCGCCTTCGGAACCGTCGCCGGCATCCGGCGGCTGGCCTCCGCCGGCAGTCGCGTCGGATGAGCGCCCAATATCACCGCCTGATCGCCGTCCTGCTCGTCGTCGCGCCTGTTGCCCTCGCGGCACAGGCCACCAGTAACGCCGAGCTGAGCAGGGATCTCGACAGGCTGGCCAAGGGCGAACTGCTCGTCAAATTGCCTCCCCCCGACAGCGTCGCGCCGGGGAGCCGGACCATTCCTGCCGGCGCCACCGTGAACGGGACGGTCGTGGCGCACGGGCCCGTGGAGGTCTTCGGCCGGGTGGCGGGTTCAGTTGTGAGCCTCAGCGGCGACGTGACGGTACACCGCGGCGGCGTCGTCACGGGGAATGCGCTCTCCGTGGGCGGGCGCGTGATCGCGGACAGTGGCGAGGTGGACGGGGAGATGCGTTCGATGTCCGCCCTTCCCGCCCTCGTCGATACGCCGGCGCAGATCGTGGACGCGCGCACTGGCGCACAGCGCACCATGGATTCAGCCAGGCTCGTTGCCGGTTCGTTCGGCATCCTGCTCATCATCGGCATCGGTGTGCTCCTCTTTGCGGCACGCAACCTCGACGAGGTGGTGCTCGCCATCCAGGGCCGCTTCGCGCGCGCCTTCTGGTACGGCGTGCTCGCGCAGGTGTTCGTGCTGCCGGCGCTGCTGGTGCTGATCGTGGCGCTTGCCCTCACGGTGATCGGCATCCTGCTCATCCCGTTCGCGATCGTGGCGTACGTCATTGCGGCGGCGGGGCTGGTGACGCTCGGTTTTCTCGCCGTCGCTCGGCTCATCGGGAGTGCGGCGTGGCGCGGCGCAGCCGCATCCGAACGTGTGCGGGCGGCGGGGACTCTCTTCATGGGGATCGCGGCGTTCTTCGGGCTGTGGCTCGTCGCCGCGCTGCTGGCGTGGGCACCGCTGGCCGCCACGGTGGTCCGCGCCGCGGCACTTGCTGCCTCATGGGCCGCCATTACGCTCGGCCTCGGCGCAGCCATCCTGTCGCGCGCAGGAACACACCGGCGACTGGCCGGCGGGGTTCGTCCGGTGGAGCTCGCGGCGTGGCAGACGCCCACGCCCGTGTCGGGTGTGGTTGCGGCACGCCGTACCGTCGGCGCGGCAAAGGCACGGTGATCATGCGCCTGCCCAGGTTCTTCTCCGTGTTCGCCGCCCTCGTGCCCGGCCTCGCAGCGGCGCAAGGTGGCTCGCCGTGGCGAAGTGTCGACATCGCCCGCCAGCTGCGCGACACGCTGCCGCAGCGCATCCGGGTCCAGTACGCCGCGGGTCGAGTAGACGTCCGCGCCACGAGCGATCCGCTGCTGTACGCCATGCACCTGCGCTACGACGAATCGCGCTCCGTGCCGCTGCACCGGCACGATGCCGACCAGCGCAGCACTTCCCTGGGGGTGGAGTCGCGCGGCGGACCCCGCGCGTCGTCGACCGGCGAGTCGGGCGAGTTGCGCCTCACGCTGCCGCGCTCCATTCCGCTCGACCTCGACCTCGACTTCGGCGGCACGCAGTCCACACTCGACCTCGGCGACATGCGGCTCACGTCGCTCAGGCTGGAGTGCGGCGCCACCGACGCCATGCTGCTCTTCTCGCGGCCGAACCGCGTGCGCATGCGCGACCTCGACGTGAACGTGGGAGCCGCCGACTTCACTGCGCGCCAGCTTGGCAACGCGAACGCCGACCAGATCCGCATTCGCGGCGGCATCGGCAGCGTGGACCTCGACTTCGGCGGCACGTGGACGCACGACCTGGCCGTGAGCGCACGCCTCCTCGTCGGCAAGCTGACCGTGCACGTGCCGGCCGATGTGGGCGTGCGCCTGGACGTGCAGCGCGTCGCCGCGGGCTTCGACCACGGTGGCCTCGTGAAGCGCGACGATGCGTGGTACTCGCCGAATTATGCATCGGCGACGTACAAGCTGAAGATCCGCGCCGAAACGCTGTTCGGCGGCATCGACGTGCAACACACCGCCCGCTAGCGCTGCGGCCGCGGCCGGGAAGGGTGTGGCCCGCGCCTTGCCCGTTCGCGGCCGCATGATCATCAAGGGATACAACGTCGTCCCGCTGGCCAAGAAGACGGTGAAGGAGATCCGCGAGGACCGGATTCCGTCGCTTGCGGCCGAGACCGCGTACTACTTCTTCTTCTCCCTTTTCCCGCTCCTCCTCTTCCTCACGCCGCTGCTCGGGCTCGTGGGCAACGGACAGCAGCTCATGGAAGGGCTCCTCGCGCGCCTCGCCACGACGCTTCCCGCCGATGCGCTGTCGTTGCTGCGGCGCACGCTCACCGAAATCATCACCACGAGTGGCGGCGTCGGCATCATGTCGATCGGCGCGCTGCTGGCCGGCTGGTCCGGCTCGAGCATCTTCGGCACGCTCATGGACTCGCTCAACGTCGCGTACGACGTGACCGAGACGCGCCCGCTCGGGAGGCGCATTGCGCTGCGGCTCGCGTGCTTGCTGCTCTCCGGCGTGATCGTGCTCGCGGCGACGTACGTCTTCCTCGATGGCGAGCGGGTGGCCCGGTGGGTGGGCCAGGTACTGCACCTCGGCCCGGCCGCAGTGGCGGTGTGGACCATCCTGCAGCTGCTCCTGGCCGCGGGGCTCGTCGTCGCGCTGTGCGTGACCCTGTTCACGCTGCTCCCCAACGTGAAGCAGCGGTGGCCGCACGTCATCGTCGCCGGCATGGTCACTACGGCGCTCTGGATCATCGCGACGCTGATCTTCCGCGAGTACGTGCAGCACTTCGGTTCCTACGCGAAGACATACGGGACCATTGGCGGCGTGATCGCGCTGCTCTCGTGGATGTACTACACCATGTTCATGGTGCTGGCGGGGGGCGAGTTCGCCTCCGAACTGCATCTGGGTAGCGGTGCGGTCGATCCACTGAAGGGCGCCATCTATCTTGGCCGCATCGTGTCCGACAGTGGCCCCGGCACGTCCTCGATGGAGAAGATCAAGCCGTCACGGTGAGAGCGGGCGAAGCCTGACCGACTCGCCCCGCGCCACGCCGAGCACCTGGGCCGCCGAGCCGTCGCGCACGGCGATCTCCACCAGTCCGCTCGAGCCCACGAGCGCCAGTGCCGTGCCGGGGTCCACGTCCGCGTAGGTGCGCACGATCGCGAGTACCCGACCGGCGATCTCCACGGTGCCGGCGCGCCGCGTGAACAGGTTGGTGACGACGTTGCCGAAGTGGTCCACGGAGATGACCACGCCGACGGTGGATCCGTCGGCGGCACGCGATGCTTCCGGGGTCCGTCGCACGATGGGATCCGAGGCCGGCGTACCCAGGGCATCGAGGGCGATTCCCTGCGCGAGTTGCGTGGCCGCCGGCGCGAAGACGTCGCGGCCATGAAAGGTCGGCGCGGCGCCAACGGGAACGGACAGCGTCACGCAGCGTGCGCCCTGATGCAGGAGCGCCGGTGAAAGCACGCCGTTGTCCGGTCCGAGCAGGAAGCGGCCCTCACTTTCCACAGCCAGTGCCGCGCGTGTGCCCCCTACCCCCGGGTCGACGACCGCGAGGTGCACGGTGCCCACGGGAAAGCGGTGCCAGTAGCGCGCGAGGGCGAGGCGGCCGGCCTCCACGTCGTGCGCCGGGAGATCGTGCGCGATGTCGACCAGCGCGCAGTCCGGCGCGCCTGCGGCGAGCACTCCCTTCAGCTCGCCCACGTACCCGTCTGCCGTGCCGAAATCGGTGAGCAGCGTGATGATGCGCGTCATGCGAATCCCTCAGGCGATCGACGTGCGCTTCCACCGGCCCGAGCGCCAGATCGCCATCATGCCGACGGCGCGCGCGAGTGCGGTGAGCGAGATCGTCCACCACAGGCCCGAGCTACCATACCGCCCCGCCGCCCAGGCCGCGAGCGGGATGCGCAGCGCGGTGATCGATGTGGAGGTCAGCATTGGCGCCAGCGTGTGCCCCGCCCCGCCGAGCGCACCCTCGAGCACGATCTCCGCGCAGATGCCAAGCTGGGAGATCGCCGCGATGCGCAGGTAGCGCGTCGCCTCCGCGATTACCGCCGGGTCGTGGCTGAAGATGGCCGCGAAACGCTGCGGCATGACCAGCTCCACGATGCACGCGACCACGCCGAACAGCGAGCAGAATCCCACCGACAGCCACCCGGCGCGCGAGGCGCGATCCGGGCGGCCGGCGCCAAGATTCTGGCCGACGATCGCCGCGGTGGCGGCCCCGAAGCCCACGGCGATCATGAACAGCCAGCTCTCGACGCGATGCCCGATCCCGAGCGCGGCGAGTGCCGGCGTCCCGAACGTCGTCGCCGTGCGGGTGACCATGACGTAGATGAGCGAGAACGCCACGCCCGTGACGGCCGTTGGCGAGCCGATGCGGACCACCTGGCGCAGCGCACCCCAGTCTGGCCGTCCCACACGGAGCACGCCTCTGCGGCCGACGATGGTGAGTCCGAGTGCAAACGCCACCGCCCGTGTGCCGATGGTGGAGATCGCCGCACCGGCGATGCCGAGCGCGGGGATGGGACCCCATCCCACGATGAGGACGGGATCGAGCACGAGCGTGACGCCGACGGACGCGCTGAGCAGGAGGAACGGCGTGCGTGTGTCGCCGGCGGCACGGAACGCGGCGTCGATGGCGAAGAAGCCGAAGATGAGTGGTGCACCGAGGAGATAGGTGCCGAGATATTGGACACCGAGCGCGGCGACGTCGGGCGGTGCGTGCATGACGCCGAACAGGTGGGGCAGCAGCGGTAGCCCGATGGCCGCACACACCACGCCGAGCACGAGGGACAGCAGCAACGCGTCGCCGGCGATGCGCGCCGCTTCACCCGCGCGCCCCTGCCCGTACCGCCGCGACGCGACCGCCGTGAGCCCCACGTTCACCATCTCGGCGACGGACACGACGAGCCAGATCCAGAATACGGCGGTGGATGCGGCGGCGAGTCCCGTCGATCCCACGCGCGTGCCGATCCAGAACGTGTCCACCGAGAAGAACAACGTCATCAGCAGCGACGACGCGACGGCCGGCAGTGCGATGCGCGCGATGGTGCGTGGCAGCGGGTCGGAGACGAGGTGCGCCGACTCCCACTCGCTCGTGATGGCGACCGTCGCCAGCCCTTCGTGCGGCTCGAGGGGAAGCGAGCTGCCGAGGAGCGTGGCGTCCGACATGGCGCGTCAGGCCGGCGTGAGCGCCATTGCCGCCGCGGCCACCGCGGTCGCGATCTTCACGAGCGCCTTCGCTGCCGAGGACGACGGGTCCGAGATGACGATGGGCATGCCGCTGTCGCCACCCTCCATCACGCGCGGGTACAGCGGCACCTGGCCGAGGAGCGGGAGGTCCACCGCCTTCGACAGCTTCTCGCCGCCGCCCGAGCCGAACAGCGCTGACGGCTTGCCACAGTGCGGGCACTCGAACCAGCTCATGTTCTCCACGATACCGAGCACGGGCACGCCGACGCGCTGGAACATCTTCACGCCGCGGAGCGCGTCGCCGACGCTCACGTCCTGCGGGGTGGTGACGATGATGGCGCCGTCCACCTGCGTGGCCTGCACGAGCGACAACTGGGCGTCGCCGGTGCCGGGCGGCATGTCCACGAAGAAGTAGTCGAGCTGCCCCCATGCCACGTCGGCCAGGAACTGCGTGATGATCTTCATCACGATGGGACCGCGCCAGATGGCCGGCTGGTCGGCCTCGATCATCATGCCGAGCGAGATGAGCTTGACGCCGTGCGCCTCGAGCGGGACGATCTTCTCGTTGATCACGGGCGGCTGCCCGGATACGCCCATCATCCGGGGGATGTTGGGCCCATAAATGTCGGCATCCATGAGGCCGACCCTCGCGCCCGTCGCCGCCAGCGAGACGGCGAGGTTCACCGCCACCGTGGACTTGCCGACGCCACCCTTGCCGGACGACACCGCGATGATCTTGCCGAGGCCGGGATAGTGCTTGGGTGTGGGCGCGGACGGACG
>JBDTYL010000445.1:0-8168 GCA_040005695.1 bacterium
CGCGCGATCTCCACCGCCTTCACCTTGTCGCTGAAGTGCGGCAGCACCTTGATCAGCTTCTGCAGGAACAGGTCACCCCCGGCGAGCAGGAAGTAGAGCAGGATCAGCACTTCCACGAGGCCCGCCGCCAGGCGCTGCGTGGTGCCGAACAGGCGCGACGAGAGGGTGGGGCCGGCTGTCTGGACCACCACGCTCCTCGTTTTCGCATCAGGACCACCCACGGCGTCCGCCGCCTGCTCGACGTTCTTGGACACCTGCTGCATGGGACGGATGATCTTGCGGAGCTTCACCTGCGCCCTGGCAAAGCTCTGCGGGGCGATCGCCGCCCAGCCCTGCGCGGGCCCGGCCAGCCGGTACACTGTCCCGCCAATGGCGCCGACGAGGAGCAGCAGGACGATCGCCGCGCCGAACGGCGGCTTGATGCGGAAACGCCCCAGCAGCCTGATGAGCGGACTGAGGAGGAAGTTCAGCAGCAGCGCAAAAACGATCGGGATGAGAAAGACGCGGGCGAAGTACAGCGAGTAGAGCACCGCGAGCACCGTGAGCAGCGTCGTCTCTATCGACCGGTTGCGGGGCCGATCAATGGCCTCCCCGGTGCGCTCGATGTCGGGCGTCTCCGCATCGGGAGAGGCCGGGGTGGGCGGCGCGTCCAGGTCGACGTTCGGCGTGCTCAGGGAGCGTTGGTCTTTGCTCATCGGCGGTCACCCATGCACTTTGCTTGCCGAGTTCGCTCGCAGGTAGCCTCTTGTGGGCGTGCCGCTTTAATCGACACTTTCGTCGCTCGGTGTTACCAAACGCGCCGGACCGGTATGGAGCACATGACAGGCAACCCGAAAGTCGGTCATCTCGATATCGCCAACTTCACCGTGGGGGGCATGCTGCGGGCCGGCATCGCCGCCCGACAGGTTGCGCGCGACGCGCGGTCGCTGGAGGAGGCAGCGGACCTCGTCGTCCGGTACTTCTACGACAACTGCGTCGATGCGACGACGGGCGAACGCACCACCGTGCTGGTAAGGTTCTACAAGACCCATCGCTATGGCGCGCTCGAGCCCACCATGCAGTTGGTGGCCCGACAGCAGCTCGGCGTCATGACTCCCGCGGCCGACATGCGGGTCCTCACGCTGCTGGGCACCGCAGGCCAGGAGCCGGAGTGGAACTCCCGTCGACGCTCACGGGCGCACCAGGCGATTCCCCTCCCGAGCGCGGACATCGTGCGACAGGCGCCCATGATCGCGCGCTTGATCGAGGAACTGGGACTCGAGATCGAATCCGTGGTGAGTGGCAACGCGCCCGCGAGCCGGCCGGGCGAGGCCCGGAATTACGATGTGTTCCACGTGGAGCAGGCGCGAGGCAGTCCGCACATTCCCGCGCAGGAGGAGTTCGTGGAGCGCTACGGTGTCGAGTCGGTGGTGGGGTTCGGTGGTCTGCTCCGGTCCGGTGAGCTCTTCGCCGTCATCCTGTTCTCCCGTGTCGCCATTCCATCCGCGAGCGCGGCGCGGTTCCGGGCAATCGCGCTGGACGTACGCTCCGCGCTGTACACGCTGGATGAAGATCGGACCTGGAACAGCAGTGTCGCCACGCTCGGTGCGGCCGGCGCGGGCGGCGCATGACGCGCATCGAGAAGGTCGTCCTTGCCGACAAGCTCGCGCAGTTCACCGCGCACTGGCAGCCGAAGATCATCGGCGAGCTGAATGGGCAGGAGGTCAAGCTCGCGAAGTTCCGGGGCGCGTTCGACTGGCATCACCACGAGTACGAGGACGAGATGTTCCTCGTGATACATGGCACGTTTCGCATGGAGTTGCGCGACCGCACGATCGACCTTCGCGAAGGCGACATGCTGATCGTGCCCCGAGGCATCGAGCATCGCCCCGTGGCCGACGACGAGTGCGCCGTCATGCTGTTCGAACCGGCGGGCACGCTCAACACCGGCAGTGCGCGGACGGAGCGGACGGTCGAGCGACCGGAACGGCTCTAGGAACGGGCACGTGCCGGGCGCCTGTTCTCCGTGCGCGGCTCAGCCTCGCTGCGACAGGCCCAGGGCGTACTCCGGCATCCACGTGCCCGCAGCCGGTGCTCCGTTGCACGTACCATCCGACTCGCCGGGCGTCTTGATCCACAGGTAGGCGTCGACGAGCGCGTTTCCGGTCGCGGTGGTGGGCCGCGCGCCGATCGCCCGGCCGTCGGGATTGCACCACGCCGCATCCGTCGCGGGACCAAGTCCGTTGCGGCCCGTGTCGATCACGAAGTGCTTGCCGCCCACCAGCCCGGACACCTGCGCGCCGTACGCCGTGTTCTCCGACGTCAGGTAGAAGTTGGAGACGTTGAGGGAGAAGCCTTGCGCCTGGGCGATGCCGGCGGATACGAGGCGCTGGGCCATGGTGGCGGCCGTCTTCCAACGCGGGTTGCCTGCATCCAGGTAGACGGAGACGCTGCCCTTGGCCACCAGCGTCTGGACGGCATACCTGAGCAGGTCCGTGCGAACCTGCTGGTCGGGGGCGGAGAGGCAATCCATGCCAGCCAGCGCATCAGGCTCGAGGATCACCGCCGCCCGTCGTGCCCCGATGCCGTTCGCGAATGCCGTGATCCAGTCGCGATAGCCCTGGACCGAAATGTTGTTGCTGCCAGAGAAGCCGCCGCAATCGCGCTGGGGGATGTTGTACGCCACGAGCACGGGGAACGCGCCAGCGCCCGTGATGGTCGAGACCGCGGCATTCACGTCCGCCCGGACATCGGCGTTCCAGTTGCCGATCCACCGGGCGGTTCCCTGGGAGGCGATCTTGTCCATCTGGGCAGCGTCTGCGGGACGCGTGATACGCCAGGCATCGGCCGTCGATCGCGCGCTCGAGCTCGGGTCGGCCCAGAAGATCGCGCCGGCCATCACATTGGGCGCACTCGCGCTGCCCGTGGCGCCAGGAGCCTGCGTCACAGGCGGGTTGCTCGCGGTGGAGTCGGTGGTGGTGATGGTCGGGGACATGATCCCAGCGGAGTCGGCGGAGCAGGCAGCCGACAGCACGAGCAGCGTCGAGGCGATCCGGAGGCGCGTCGGGTAGGCGGGCGCGCGCGAGGCGATCGGCATGGTGGCGGGGGCGGGAATGGAAGCTGGGATCGCGCGACCAACGCGATCCAAACATCCGTAGGACGATGTGCCCCGGTATCCAGTAACTGGCGAACTCAGCGCCAAGTACATACCAGTAGTTGACTTACGCGTCTTCCTGAGCCTGCCTCGCGTCAGGCGTTCCTTTCCGGACCACGGGCGGCGGCCCGCGCTCTGCATTGGACCGCCGGACCTTCGTGTTCCACATCACATAATGACGTGAGTACAGAAACCAATACCCCGGTCGAGGAGCCCCTCCGGCCCACGTTGTCCGCCTACAACGTGCCCCGGCTTCCACAATCGCAGGAAGTGGTGATCCGGGCGATCGCCGTGGTTGCCTATCTCTATGGCATCTACTGGATCGCATGGCGCTGGACAAATACGCTGAACTGGCAGCATCCGACCTTCTCGCTGGTGCTCGTCATTGCCGAGACCTTCGGCCTGCTCAGCATGGCGTTCTTCATCTACACAGCGTGGCGGCTCGTGCATCGCGAACCGCCTCCCGCGCCCGCCGGACTGTCAGTGGACGTGTTCATCACGTGCTACGACGAGCCCCTGCAACTGCTCCGACGTACCGCGATCGGGGCCCGGGCGATCCGGTATCCGCACAAGACCTACCTCCTCGACGACGGCAAGCGTGACGAGGTGAAGGCCATGACCGAGGAACTCGGCGTCGGCTACATTCGACGAGAGGGCAACCAGCACGCGAAGGCGGGCAACCTCAATCATGCCTTCACGGTCACGAGCGGCGAGCTGGTGCTGCAGCTCGATGCGGACCATGTGCCACTGCCGAATATCCTGGACCGCCTGGTCGGATACTTCAATGATCCGAGACTCGCGTTCGTCCAGTCACCGCAGGATTTCTACAACACCGATTCCTTCACCCACGTGGTGAACGATGAAGGCGGGCAGATGTGGGAGGAGAACAGGCTCTTCTTCTCGCTGATCCAGCCGGGGAAGGACCGCATCAACGCTGCGTTCTTCTGTGGCAGCTGTGGCGTGCTGCGCCGCTCGGCGTTCGACGAGATCGGCGGGTTTTCCACGAGGACGATCACGGAGGACATGGAAACCTCCATGATGCTCCACGCGCGCGGCTGGAAGTCGTTCTACCACGGCGAGACGCTCGCCTACGGGCTCGCGCCCGCCTCGGCGGCGCAGTACCACGTGCAGCGGCTGCGCTGGGGCCAGGGCTCCATGCAGATGCTGCGCAAGATGAATCCCCTCTTCGTGAAGGGACTGAGCTGGCCGCAGAAGTTGTCGTACTTTTCGTCCGTGATCGTGTACCTGGATGGCATCCAGCGGCTGATCTTCTACCTCGCGCCGGTGCTCTTCTTCCTGTTCGGGATCCTGCCCGTACAGGTGGACAATCACGCGCTCCTCATCCGGCTTGTACCCTATATGCTGCTCACGATCGGGAGCTTCGAGCTCCTCTCGCGCGGCACGGGTTACATCCTGATCTCGGAGCGCTACAACATGACGCGCTTCTGGACGTACATCCTGGCCACGTCCGGATATTTCGCGAAGAAGCCCCTGAAATTCAACGTCACGCCGAAGGGGGCGGGCGATGTACCGTTCAAGACGTACGCGCCGCAGTTCTTCCTGGCCGCGCTCTCGATCGCGGCCTTCATCTGGGCGCTGCTTGCACGGCATTTCGGCTGGATCGACTATCACGATGGCGGCGGCGTTTCCACGGCGTTCGTCGTGAACGGAATCTGGGTGTGCTGGAACCTCTATTTCGCCGTGTATGTGGTGCGCCACAGCATACGGTCGAAGCAGTTGCGTGGCGACTATCGCTTCACGCAACGCCAGCCCACGCGCGTGCGCGTGCTGGTGGACGGCGCACCTGTCGGCGATCCCGTCATCGCGACGACGGAAGACATCAATTCCTCTGGCCTCTCGTTCCGCTGCACGGCCGAGTTCGAGGAAGGTGCGCTGCTGGAGATCCCCCTCCATCTCGTGGACGGCGATGTCGTGGCGCACGGAGTCGTGACCCATCGGACGTCCGTCGCGAGCGATTACGGCACCGTGTATTCCCATGGTGTGGAGTTCCAGGACATGTCGCTCTCCGACCGTGACGCCATCGAGTTGCACAGTGCGCATCACGCGATTCCGGATTCCCGGCAGCGGTATCGCCAGAGCATCGACGTCGTGGAGAACGCCGTGCAGCGATTCACCAATCCGCGCCTCAGCCGTCGTCGCGTCATCGCGCTTCCCGCACTTGTGTCTGCCATGACTGACTCTGGTGACACAGCGCTCGGGATTGGACTGCTCGAGGAGGAGAGCCGAACCGGTGTGCGCCTCGTCCTCGACAATCCCGTCGAGCCGGGCACCGTCGTGCAGTGGGACGTGCCCGGTACCACGATGGTGGGGCGAGGCGTGGCGATCTTCAGCCGCGCGATGGAATCACCGCTGCGGGCGACGTTCGTGGTGGGCGTGGAGCGTCTCGAGGATCAGTCCCGCTCGCGCTTCGCTCCGTGGCGCCGCTGGATGACGCCGCAAAAGGCGTCGGAAACCGCCGCGTAACTGCCGTTTCCGACGCCTCGCGTGGTTCCCGTCTACGGCTTGGGGCACGCCGGGACGATGAGCGCACATCCGCGCTTCATGTACGCGGCGGATTCCAGCACGATGGCGGCCGTGTTCAGGTTGAAGGTCTTGGTGGAGTTCTTCGTGCCCTCGAACACGCCTGCCGTCCAGCCGGTGGTCGACCCGCCGTACTTCACCGTTTGCAAAGCCCGCCACGTGTACGCGCTGGGCGCCAGTGCGTGATACCCGAAGGCGGCCTTCGCGCTCACCCAGCGGGGAAAGCTGTCGCTCGTCGCCCCGCTCACCGTTGTCACGACGAACGGCTTGCCGTCGTGATAGAGGAGGTAGTAGTAGAAGTATGCCGGCGGCACCGGAATGGCGTCCTCGCTCACCATGGTGACGATGCCCGTCTCCTTGTAGCGAGCTTCCTGCGCCGCCAGCACTGACAGGGCGAGATTGCGCCACGTCTCCGTCTTCCATCCGAGCTCGAGGCCCATCATCACGAACGGCTCGCTCGTCATGACGTCGCCGCCACGCGTGTCCGTGATGATGGTCTGGCCGTTGACCATCACCGGCTTGCCGTTCGCGGCGAAATCGAGCGCGTGGTCAACCTTCGCACCCCAGAGCGCGAACCCCTCGGCCGCATACTGCTCGTACCCCACGCGCCCTTCCTGGTAGGCGCGGTGTGACCCCGACTTCGCGCTGATCTCCTCGCCCTGCATGTAGCCATCCTTCACGAGCCGCGACATGTCGAGCCGCGAGACGATGGCCTGCGCACGGGTGCCGAAATCCGGATTGTCGCTGCCCACGATCTTCAGCCACACGAACAACCGCCCGTGATCCAGCGCCGACCATCCCATCCCCTTGTCGGTCGGTGCCGCCTTGCTGTCCACCATCCCGCCCGAGGTGGCTGAATACATTCGATTGAACGCCGAGTTGTCGTACAGCGGTGCCTTCTCCATCGACGTGAGCGTGCGGTCCACGAACGCCCGGTATTCCGCCGGTGTCGCGAGGCCGAGCTCGCGTGCCGCATACGCGGCGGCCAGTCCACTCGCCATGTCCCACACGGTGAGGAACTGGTAATTCTTCGTGGCGCCGATGTAGCCGAGCGGAGTGACCTCACGCGTCACGTAGCTCCATGCCGCGCGCGCCGAGCGGTCCATGAACGCGCGTTGCTCTTCAATCGTCGCCGTGACGGTATCCGACGCGGGCGGCGCAGGAATGCGAAGCACGCGCTGGCTGGAGGATTGAAGGCGATTCGCGCCACCTGTCGCGGTCGAGCCCACCGATCCGGCCGGAAGGTCATCGCCCTGTTGCGGACATCGCGCCGCGGTAAGCGTCATGACGGAGCAGACCAGCACCAGCCAGCTCACGGAATAGCGTACAGGCGACATCGAGGATCTGGGAAAGGGTTGGCGGGATCCGAACTGATTTGTCGTTCGGGTCCCCGCTCCTAATGGCAAATGACGCACCGTGCACTGACCGGATTTCACGGCTCACTCCGGCACGATGAATGGCTCAGATGCGCGAGTCAGCCCGCGCGCTGATCCGGAGCGGGTACGCTTTTGGCATTGCCGATGGCTTTCGTTCAACTCGGAAATCGAAGTTCGACCCAGCGCACTCTTCCAATGATCTCAACGACTCGCATCACCTCACTCGCGGCCGCGCTCTCGCTCGGGCTCGCCTCTGCATTGAGCGCACAGTCACTCGCCACGTTCGGCTCCGCGGAAGTTGCCGGCTATGGTGAGGGCTCCGCGCTCCTCGGTACATCGCTGAGCACGGGACACCTCGGGTGGGGCCCGATTGCCGGTCTGGTCGGCCAGACCTACCGCTATACGAACGGTCCAGCCTCGCACGCGCAGGCGTGGGCCATCTCGCCGTCGCTCGGCTTGCAGCACAGCATGTCCACCGGTTCGGTGTCCGCGAGCCTCGGATACACCTTCGTCAACACGGAATTCACCGGCGTGGTATCCGGTGCCGAGTTGGGTGGGACCAACGGCGCGTTCGTCGCGCTCCAGGGCAACTACTGGGGCACCGGCGAGAACTCGGCGCAGGTCATCGGCAACTACGGCTTCAAGTCGGAATATTACTGGACGCGGTTCCGCGCTGCGCACCGGCTGGCCCCCACGGCGCACCCGATCTACGTCGGCGGCGAGGTGGTGCTCCAGGGGACGCAGAAGGGCTACCTGCTCGCCAACAACACGCGCACGGCAAGCCAGATGCGCTACGAGGTGGGACCCACGATCGAATACCGCGCGACGCCGGAATTTCGCGTCGGCGCGTCGGCCGGTTACCGTGGCGGGAACAACAACACCGCGGCCTCTGGCTATGCGCGCATCGAGTTCCTGCTCCTGAGCAAGCTGGGCATGTAAGACAGCGGGTGCGCGGGCTGTCGTAGCCCTACCGCACTCTCGCACACAGCACACCAGCGGCACTGCGAGACGGGACACACGTGCAGATGGCGCTTGGACACAGCGAGGGATCTGCTTCTCCGGCGGCCGCGCCAGAAAGCAGGTCCTTCGCTACGCTCAGGACGACAGCTTGCCCGGGC
>JBDTYL010000446.1:0-6126 GCA_040005695.1 bacterium
GAATTCGCGCCTGTTCCACGCGACGACCCAGTCCGGCAGCGTTGCGCGGTAGTACGAGCTCGTCGTGAAACGGCCGTCCGGCGAGTACCAGTACACGTCGGACTTCGACTTGCCGACGGGCAGGATCGCGGCCCGATCCTTCGTGGAGACGGACAGCGCGCGCGATGCGGGGTCGCTCGCGCGCAGCCAGTCCACGAGCGTGGTGCCTGCGAAGCGCTTCGGCGACGCACCCGCGCCCACCCCGCCCGCGATGAGTGGAGAATCGTCGTCCTCCACCCCCACCCGATTCATCATGATGCCGGTGGACCGCGGAAACCGGCCCGCGAGCAGCGTCGCGTGGCCCGGCGCGGTCTCGGTGATCGCGTGGTCGTGGAACGCATTCGTGAACCGGGCACCGTTTCGCGACAGCCGCGCGAGCCCGCCAGTGAGCTGTGCGCCGAATCGGTCGAGGTAGTCGGCGCGGAACTGGTCGATCGTGATCAGGACCACCAGCGTGGGGCGGGCGGGAGCGCCCTGCCCGTGGGCCGGAAGCCCAGCGCCGACGACACCGAGAACCCCCGCCGTTGTCATCCTGAGCGCCGCACGTGTCATCCTGAGCGCAGCGAAGGATCTGCTGGTCCCGCCAACGGCCGCACGTATCATCCTGCTCGCAGCACGTGTCATCCTGAGCGCAGCGAAGGATCTGCTTTTCCCGACGAATCGTGTCATGCGACGAATCTGGGTCGAAAGGAAGTGACCGGCAAGCATGGCGCGATGCGGTGGCGCAGACGATAATACCCCGGCTCTCACTCGGAGGTTGCATGGCGGACGGCGCACTGCAGACCACAGCCACCTCGCGGGTGGTGCTGCGCCTCGTCGTGTACTACATCGTCCTCATCGGCGGCGGCACCCTCCTCTGGAAACTGCTGCCGCGTGCCGGCGTGCTCGCGCCAACCTCCCTCGACCAGTTGTTCGGCGGCGGTCCGCCGGTGACGTCCAAGGGCATCGCGACCATCCCGCTCGACGAAGTCACGCTCGCCATCACGGTGGGCGTCGCGATGGTCGCGTCAATCCTCCTCTCGTTGCCCGTCGCGTGGGTCTACCTGCTCACGCGCGCCAAGCGAGGCTACCAGCAGTCCGTCGTCCAGCTGCTCATCATCCTGCCGCTCGTCGTTTCGGGCATCGTGCTGCTCGTGAAGTACAGCATCACGCTGGCCTTCAGCCTCGCCGGCATCGTCGCCGCAGTGCGTTTCCGCAACACCCTCGACGACAGCAAGGACGCCGTCTACGTCTTCCTCGCCACCGCGCTCGGCCTCTCGGCCGCGGTCAACCTGCCCGTGGCGGTCGTCATCTCCATCCTCTTCAACGCCACGGTGCTCGTCCTCTGGTACGTGGACTTCGGCAACGCGCCGGTGGAGCTCGACGGGCGCATCGCGGACCGTCGCCTGCGCCGCGCGCGCCAGCTCGCGCGCACCGGCACGTTCGTCGCCCGCATCGACGACGAAGTGTTCCGCAACATGACCCGCGAACAGCTCGAGGGCGTGGCCGAGCGCGCGTGGCGCCGCGCACACGACTCGAACGACGACGAGCCGGCCATGCCCGACGAGAGCCATCTGCGCATCCGGACGAACGACCTCGAGGGCATGCGGCGCGCCGTCGAGCCGAAACTCCAGGACTACACGAAACAGTGGCGTCTCGGCACCGTCACGTCGGTGGAAGGTGTCGACCTTGCGGAGTACGTGGTGCAACTCAAGAAGCGGACACCGCCCGACGAGCTCCTCTCGCTCGTGCGCGCCGCCGGCTCCGGATCGGTGATCGATGCCTCATTCAAGTAGCTCGTGCGGTGCGCGCACCGCGTCGGCACGTCGGTTCGCCCTGGCAGCTCTCGCGCTGCTCGTCCTGCCCACGTCACTCGCCGCGCAGGCGAAGGAGAAGAAGCACGCCGCTGCGGTGCCACCGCTGTTCGCTGCCGAAGCGCCCCTCGCGGTGACCTTCCGGGCGAACTTCGGCCGGCTGCGCGGTGACCGCACGGGCACGGCGCCGTGGCGCGCCGCCACCATGTCCTACGCAGGCGCGGACGGACACGTGGTCACCGTCCCGCTTCGCGTGAAGACGCACGGCATCTGGCGCCTCAAGCACTGCGAGTTGCCACCCCTCCGGCTGAACTTCTCCAACAAGGAAGCCAAGGGCACGTTGCTGTACGATTTGCAGAAGCCCAAGATGGTGAGCGTGTGCCGCGACGAGAACAACTACGAGCGGCTCGTGCTCAAGGAGATGCAGCTCTATCGCATCTACCAGGTGCTCACGCCGCAGAGCCACCGCGTCCGCACGCTGCGCGTGAGCTACACCGACAGCGCCAGCGGCAAGGTCGAGGCGACGCGCTACGCCTTCGTGATCGAGGATCCGGACGAGCTGGCTGATCGCTTCGGCGGCACCATGACGAAGACCAAGGGCGCCACCGCCGACGACATCGACGCCGAACCCCTCGCCCTCGCGTACCTGTTCGAGTACTTCATCGGCAACCTCGACTTCTCGTTCAACGGGCTGCACAACACGGAGCTCGTGGTCAAGCCCGATGGCAGCCTCGCCATCCCGGTCGCGTACGACTTCGACTTCTCCGGGGCCGTGAACGCCCCGTACGCCACGGTGGACCCGCAGTTCCGGTCCCGTCGCGTGGTCGATCGCGTCTTTCGCGGCTACTGCGCCATCGCGCCCGCCTACCCCTCGGCGCTGGCGCGCTTCCAGGAGAAGAAGGACGCCATCTACGCCCTGTATCACGACGAGCTGGGTGCACTGCTCACGCCGGACGTCGCACGCGAGTCGCTGTCCTACTTCGATGACTTCTACGCCGACGTGAAGACGCCGAAGGACGCCCAGGACAACGTGTTCGGGCACTGCGTGGGGCCCCGCTGACGCCCGTGCCGCCGGACCGGTCGCACGGCTCCACCCTGCGCTACGAAGTCCGTTCGGCGGAGCAGCTCGATGCGCTCGCGGCGGCGCCACTGCCCCTCGGCATCGCCGCGAGCGCTCCCCGCCGCTCGCGGCACCGGGACATCTATCTCGATACCGCCGACGCCTCCCTGCGCGCGCGCGGCGTCACCGTGCGCCTGCGCATCGATTCCGCCGATCGGCACCAGCTGTCGCTTCGCATCGACGCGGCGGGGACGGAGCCGGCCCTGCACCTCGACGCCGCCACGCGTGCAGCTGACGTCCAGGGTGCGCTCGCCGAAGACACGTCGGTCGCCCGCCGCATCAGCGCCCTCGTGGATCCCGCCCTCCTCGCGCCGCAGCTGGACCTCGAGGTGGAGCGCATCACGCGCACTGCGCTTCGCGGACTCCTGCGCGGCCCGCGCGTCGAGCTGCATTACGATCGGCTCACGGCCAGGCGCGATGGCGTGGGCCGCACCTTCCATCAGCTGTGCATCCACCTGCGGCGCGGCTCGAGTACCACGCTGCACCGGCTCGCACGCGCACTCGAGCAGGCCCACGCACTGCCCTCGCCCGCGGCGGATCCGCGCGGCCACGCGGAAGTACTGCTCCGCTGGAAGCGCACCGGTTCGTCACGCTCGCCCATCGCGGATTCCGACCAGCGACCCACAACAGTCGCGAGCGGTTCGGCGGGGCACCTGATCAACCCCGAGCTCAGCCTGCTCGCGTTCCAGCGCCGTGTTCTCGCGATTGCGGAAGACCCCCACACGCCGCTGCGCGAACGCCTGCGCTTTCTCGGCATCGTGAGCGCAAATGTCGACGAGCTGTACATGGTGCGCATGCCGGAGCTCAGGCGCGCGGCGGACGACGTCCATGATGACGCGGTCGGCGAGGACGGACTCACGCCGCGCGATCGACTCGCGCTCGCCGAGGCGGACGTGGCCTCGCTGCTCGAGGCCCAGTCGCGCTGCGCGCGGCAGTGCCTCGCCGCCGCCGCCGCATTGGGGTCGCACATCGTGCGCTGGGACGAACTCCAGCCGGCGGAACAGGAACTACTCGCCACACGCTGCCGCGACGAGATTCATCCGGGGCTCACGCCGCTCGCGATGACGCTCAGTCCCGGGCACCCGCTCCCGCACCTGCCACACCTCGGGCTGTCGCTCGCCGTGGTATTCCGCCGCGAGCCCGGCGGGTCTCCGCATCTCGCAGAGTTCGAGCTGCCGGCCGACATCCCGCGGCTCCTTCGCGTTCCGGGCCGCGAACACGACGTCATCGCCATCGAGGAACTGCTGCGCGCCAACGTGGACCAGCTGCATCCCAACGTGCACGTGGAAGGCGCGCACCTGTTTCGCGTCACGCGCGGCGGCGCGCTCGCGCTCGACGAGGACGGCGCGGAGAGTCTGCTGGCGGCCGTCGCCACTGCCACGGCGCTTCGGCCGTTCAACGAGGCGGTGCGTGTCGAGGTCGAGGCCACGATGCCGGCGTTCGTCGCCGAGCTGGTGCTCGAAAGCCTGCGCCGCGATGCGCTGGCGTTGGGCGTTGAGCCTGCCGTGGACGACGTGCAGGTCGTCGACGGACTGCTCGACCTGCGCTGCCTCGCCGACCTGCCCCTGCCAGCACGTCCCGAGCTCGAGTATCCCGTGCTGCAGGCGCGCGTACCCGTTCCCGCCAACGCCAGCATGTTCGACCTCGTGCGCGCCGGCGACCTGCTCGTGCACCATCCCTTCGATTCGTTCGATGCAACGGTGGTCCGCTTTCTCCGCGAAGCCGCGGCCGACGCCACCGTGACGACGATCAAGATCACCCTCTACCGCGTCGGGCATCCGTCGCCCGTGGTGGAGGCCCTGCTCGCGGCGACGCGCGCGGGCAAGCGCGTGGTCGCATTCGTCGAACTCAAGGCCCGCTTCGACGAGCAGCACAACGTTGCGTGGGCGCGAGCGCTCGAGGCCGCGGGCGGCAATGTCGTGTACGGATTGGTCGGCTTGAAGACGCATGCGAAGGTCGCGCTCGTCGTGCGCCGCGAAGGTGAGCGCCTGCAGCGCTACGTCCACGTGGGCACTGGCAACTACAACACGCGCTCCGGACGACAGTACACGGACCTGAGCCTGTTCTCCGCGCGTGACGGCCTGTGCGCCGACGTGGCCGACCTCTTCAACGAGCTGACGGGATCCTCGCGCGCGCCGCAGGGGCTGACGCATGGCGCGCTCGTGGCGCCCCATCAACTGCTTCGCGAGATCCTCGCGCTCATCGCGCGCGAGCAGGCACACGCGCGGGCCGGCCGCCCATCGGGCATCAGCATCAAGGTGAACGGGCTCTCGGACACGGAAGTCGTGCATGCCCTCACGTCCGCGTCCGAGGCCGGAGTGCCGGTCCACCTCGTGGTCCGCGGCATCTGCACCCTGCGTCCGGGCACGGTGCCCGGCGACATCAGCGTTGTCTCCGTGGTTGGACGCTTCCTGGAGCATTCCCGCATCTACCGATTCGAGAATGGTGGTGTCCCGGAGTTCTTCATGGGATCCTCCGACCTGCGTCCGCGCAACCTCCGCCGCCGCGTCGAGTTGCTCGTGTCCATCGAGTCGGCTGCGCACCGGGCGCAGCTCGGTCGCGTGCTCGCGGCCTATCTCGACGACGTCACCGGATGGGATCTCCGGTCCGATGGCACCTACCGTCGTGGCGCGATCGCGGGAGTTGGCGCGCAGGAGATGTTCGCGGCCGAGGCCGCTGCGGCTGACACCAATGGCGCGCCGATCGCGTAGGCGACACAGACCGAGTCCACCCCGGAGGCCACGCTGTGATTCCGCACATCCTGATCGGCACCACCCGTGAGCACTACCTCATGCTCTTCGGCGCGGCAGGCGCCATCGGCCTGGTGGCCGGCGTTGTGGGCGCGTGGATCGGCGGCTATCTCGGTGCTCGCCGCGCGATGCGCACCGCGCAGCTCGCCGAGGCATCGCAGGCCTCGACGATGGCGCAGCTCACGCCGGTCATGCAGGCGCTGGACGCCTCTCCGAGGCGCAACGCTTCACGACGAAGGTCCTCTCGGAGCGCAGCATGGCCAGCCTTCCGCGGCCCGAGCCCCGCAGCATCACGCCGCACTGAGCCGCGCGAGATCCAGCGCTCTCTGCTCACCGGCATCTGTCATGCTGAGCGCTTCAGTCATCCTGAGCGGAGCGAAGGACCGGCTTGTGTAGGCTGAGCGGCCCGGCTCCTGTCATCCTG
>JBDTYL010000447.1:0-5649 GCA_040005695.1 bacterium
CCGAGCGGGTGAAGCCGAGCGTCGTGTACATCACCGCGCGTCATGCGGCGCAGCCAGTGTCCGTGCGCTCCCGCGGCCAGGCGCCCGACATGAGTCAGGTCCCGCCCGAGTTGCGCGACTTCTTCCGCAACATGCCGGGCATGGGCCAGGCGCCGAATGCTCCGCGTGGCGGTGGCATTGCGTCGGGCTCCGGCTTCATCGTCTCCGCCGACGGCTACATCCTCACCAACAACCACGTCGTGGACGGCGCCAGCGAAGTCCGCGTGCGCCTGCTCGACCGGCGCGAGTTCAAGGCGAAGGTGATCGGCCGCGATCCCAACACGGACGTCGCCGTCATCAAGATCGACGCGACGAACCTCACCCCTGCGCCGCTCGGCAGCAGTGATGCTGCTCGCGTTGGCGAGTGGGTGCTGGCCGTCGGCAACCCGCTCGGCGAGAACCTCACGTTCACCGTCACGCAGGGCATCGTGAGCGCCAAGGGCCGTCGCGCGCCCGGCCTGCCCGGCGAGTCCAACCAGACCATCCAGGACTTCATCCAGACGGACGCGGCTATCAATCCCGGCAATTCCGGGGGGCCGCTCGTGAACGTGCGCGGCGAAGTGATCGGGATCAACAGCGCCATCGAGAGCCCCACCGGCTACAACGCGGGCTATGGGTTCGCCGTGCCGATCGACCTGGCGCGCGAAGTGATGCGCCAGATCATCAAGACGGGCAGCGTGCAACGCGTGGCACTCGGCGTCCAGGTGCGCGATGCCGGTGCGGAAGACGCGGCGTACGTCGGCCTTCCCGACATCCGCGGCGTGCTGGTGGAGGATTTCGGTGACGCCGCCTCGTCGGCGAAGAAGGCGGGTATCCAGGCGGGTGACGTCATCCTCTCCGTGGACGGCAAGCGGGTGGACTACGTCGCGCAGCTCCAGGAGGCGATTGCCTTCCGCGGCGCGGGCGATGTCGCGACCATCGAGGTGGCCCGCAAGGGCGGGCGCCGCGCCACCATTCGCGTGCCGCTCGAGAGCGTTTCGGCGGAGAAGGTCGCGTCGTCGGGCGGAGACGCGCCGGGCGACGGGTCCAGCCCGAATGGCGCGTCGTTCCCCAGGCTTGGCGTGAGCGTCGCGCCGCTCGATGCGGCCACGGCGCGCCAGCTGCAACTGCCGCCCGACGTACATGGCGTCGTCGTGATGGACGTAAAGGATGGCACGTCGGCGGCTTCGCACCTGGCGACGCCGAGCACCGGCGGGCCCGACGTGATCCTGTCCGTTGAGGACAAGCCCGTGGAAACGCCGGACCAGCTTCGCGCCGCGCTCTCCGGCCTGAAGGCCGGCGACGTGGTATCGCTGCGCGTCTACAACGCGCCGGCGAAGACGCGGCGCATCGAGCGGGTGCGCATCGGATCGGGCGGCTGAACACTTGTCATCCTGAGCGCAGCGAAGGATCTGCTTGTCCCAGTTGGTACGAACGGAAAAGCCGGACTCCTCACGGAGTCCGGCTTTTCATGTTGATCGACCACGCGCCGCGTACCCCATCAAATGCGCGCTCATTCCAAATTTGGAATGAGCCCGTCCTGCGCGACCCCACCGCAACGCGAATGGGCAAAGAGTACCGCGACTTCCCGACGCCGTGTCGGGACAATTCCACTGGTGTCACGCTCGCCGTCCTCGTAGCCTCAGGAGCGCGCCTACTCCGCACCGCGCACGGTTGATTTTTCTGGCCGGGCTGCGTGCGGACTCCGAGGGTCTTGCTCATGCTCGATCGCGACATCGTACTGCCGGCGTCGGTCACCGACCGCCGCGCTTTCCTCGCCCGCGCCTCCGCGCTCACCCTCGCCATACCGGGCCTTGGCGCCGCGCTGCTCGGCTGCGGCGCGCCCGGGGAACAGGGCACGCCACGAGCCGCCGGCAACACCACAGCGGCGAATCCCGCCTCGACCGCCGTGCCAGCGACCGGAGTCCACAACTCCGACAGCCGCGCCGACTCGGCCCTCCTGCACGGCAGGGCACCGGAGAGCACCTCGGCCACGGCGGCGTCCACGCAGGGCGCACACGCCACCGTGTACCATCGATTCGATCCCGTGCTCCCGCCGCCGCCGGCCAACGGGAAGGTCAAGTTGCACTGGCACGCGCGGGAGGCGCCGGTCCGCATTGCCGACGATACGGTCGTGGCCGCATGGACCTTCGAGGGTGACACACCGGGTCCCGTCGTGCACTGCCGCGTGGGCGACACCGTGGAGTTCACGCTCACCAATGATGTCGACACGCCGCACTCGATGGATTTCCACGCCGCGCAGCTCGATCCGGCCACGGCGTTCCGGTCCGTCGCGAAAGGACAGTCGGTGACGTTCACCTACAAACCGAAATACGCCGGCGCCTTCATGTACCACTGCGGCACCGCGCCCGTGCTCATGCACATCGGGTCCGGCATGCACGGCGCACTCATCGTCTCGCCGCGCGAGCCGCTGCCTCCCGCGAAGGAGTTCGTGCTCGTGCAGGAGGAGTACTACCTCGGCGCCGCCGTGGGCGGCGTGCGGCCGCACGACTATGCGAAGATGCTCACCACCATGCCGGATTTCGTCACCTTCAATGGCCGGCCCGATCAGTACGTGAAGGAACCGCTTCGCGCGAAGGTGGGCGACCGCGTGCGCTTCTGGGTGGTGGACGCCGGACCCACGCATCCCTGCCACTTCCACGTCGTCGGCGAGCAGTTCGACACCGTGTACCTCGGCGCGCCACCGGGCAACGCCGTTCATGGTGTGCAGACGTGGATCGTGGCCGCGGGCGGCGGCAACGTCTTCGAACTGCTGTGCGACGTGCCCGGCCACTTCCCGTTCGTGAACCACGGCTTCGGCCACGGCCAGAAGGGCGCCATCGGCATCCTGAGCGTCGAGGCCTGAGCGAGGCACACGCAACGCGGTGGGGCAGTGGGCCCGCGACCACGGTGCGACCATGGGGGCGTTCTACGTCTCCAACGTCGAGCAGTATCTCTTCCAGCAGGACGACGAGGCCGCCCGCTTCTACGAGAACGTGGCCACCCTGCCCACCGATGCCGCGAGCGCCTTCATCCGCTCCTTCGGCGAGGCGAAGTCCTGGCTCGAGGTGATCGGCAAGTCGCACCAATAGTCCTGACATGGGGAGGTGCTGCGCTCAGGATGACAGAAACCGGGTCTGGCCCAAAACGCCGGTTGGCTGTATTCTCTGGGGCGCCGGCGCGCGGCACGGGTCTGTGCCGCGCAGCGCGGCATCATGGTGACGGTTTCCCCCCGTGTCCGGCGCGCCCCCCTACCTGGCGCGCCACGGTAGGCCGGCAGCCGTCCCACCTACGGAGCTGCCAGTGAGTACGTCGCCAGGAACCGACGCGCACGACCCCACCCCGGACGCCGATGCACTGGTCCGGCGCGGCAGCATCGAGCAGGCCGGCGGCAACCTCGACGCCGCCGAATCGCGGTATCGCGAGGCGCTTCAGGCGCGCGAGATCGCGCCGGAGTCCAACGAAGCCGCCCTCATCGGGACCCTCAGCGCCCTTGGCCGCCTGCTGGTCGCGCGCGGGGCCATCGAGGAAGGCCGGTTCATGCTCACGCGCGCGCTCGCGCTCACCGACGCCAGCGACCCCGCGCAGGAGGAAGAGCTCCCCCTGCTGATCAACGCGCTCATTCGCATCCACCTCCGGCAGTCGGACTATGCCGAGGCCGAGCCGCTGCTGCGGCGTCTGCTCGCCATCAAGGAGGCACAGGGCGAGGACCGTCCCGAAGTCGCGACCGTGGTGGCCAGCCTGGCCGGTGTGCGCAACGCCATGGGCGACTACCCTGCCGCCGAGACGTTGTACCGCCGCGCGCTGCGCATCCGCGAGGAGACCCTTCCGCCCAACCACATCACCGTCGCCGCGACGATGGAGAGCCTCTCGGCCGCCTGTGCCGCGCGCGGCCACTTTCCCGAGGCCCTCTCCCTCTCCACCCGCGCGCTCGCGATGCGTGAAGTCACGCTCGGCGCCCATGACCCGAGCGTGCGCGCCGCGCGGGAACACATCGCCGACCTGCAGCTTCAGGCCCCCGAGGAAATCGGCGCCCTTCGCCCGGTCCGCACGAGCCCCACGTCGCACCCGGCGCAAGCATTCAATGGCGTCCCGAGCGCACGCCTTGTCATCCCGAGCGTCAGCGAGGGATCTGCTTCTGTCGTCGTCCCGAGCGCCAGACCCAGCGAACCGGCTGGCGAGATGCAGTTCGCGCCGCGCCCGCCGCGCGTGTCGGATGCTCCCGCGGAAGTCGAGTCGTCGCGATTTGCCGAGGCGGCGCTGCCGTCCGTGCTGGTGCCGTGGTCGAACCAGCTCGCCGCGATCCAGCGCGAGATCGAGTCGGACGGAAGCCGGGACGCCGAAGGTGGCACCTCGCTGAAAGTCGTCCTCGCCACGCTGGTGGATCGTCGCTCGAAGACCAGCATCGGCGTCGTTGTCGGTGTCGTCGCGCTCGTTGCGGCACTCGGGTTCAAGGCGCAGTTCGGCGGACGTTCCGCGACGCAGGAGTTCGTGGATGCGGAGCCTGCGAAGGCCGATCGTGGAGCGCAGCCAATCGCTGGCGCGCCAAACACCCCCGCTGCGCAGGTCGAGGCGACGCCGTCGCGGGCGCTGCCGGCGATCGCGCCGGCCGGCAGCAGTGCGCGCGTGAACGCATCGGCGTCCGTTGCGCAGCAGGGTGGCAGTGTCGCGTCGGCGAAGAGCGAGCGCCCGCAAGCCGAGCGCTCGGTCGCCCTGGCGGCGCCCGCACTCGTGCTGCCACACCGCATCGCGCCCACCATTGCCGTGCCCGACGTGGACGCCGGGCGCGCGGTCAACCTGCCGACGCGCAACCTGTCCGACTCGTTCGCCAGCCGGTTGTCGTCGAGCGGCGTGGATGGCGGCGCACGCAGCGATGCGGGCGCCACGCCGCCTCGGCTCATCGGCAGCGCTCCGCAGCCTCGGTATCCAGAGCGCCTGCGGGAGCAGCACGTCGCGGGCGAGGTGTTGGTGCAGTTCACGGTGAACGAGGACGGCCGCGCCGAAGTCGCGTCGCTCAAGGTGCTGCATTCACCACACGAGCTGCTCACCAGCGCCGTGCGTGCGGTGCTGTCGCAGTTCCGCTTCGAGCCGGCGCGCAGCGGCGGCGCCGCGTCGAAGGCGCGTGCGGAGACGGTGCAGTACGCCTTTTCGTTCCAGGAACCGTAGTTTTCCAGGCGAGCCGCTGATGATCAATCCTGAAGTCGCCGTGCCGCTCGTCGTCGTGTTCGTCGCGGCTGCCGCTCTCGTGCAGCGGTGGATGGAGCATCGGGAGCGCATGGCTGCCATCGCCGCCGAAGCGCACCGACCGCCGGAGGATGCGGCGCGGCAAACGCGGCTGGAGCAGGCGATCGACACGATCGCGCTGGAGACCGAGCGGCTGGGCGAGGGGCAGCGGTACCTGACGCGGTTGCTCGCGGAGCGCGCGGAGCGAGATGGGCATGCGGCGGTGCGGCCGCGGTCGCACGAGCGGGTGGACACGCCGCACTAGGGGTGGTGGGCGGTGGAGGGCGGCTGGTTGTCGGGGTGGTGGTGGCGGGTTATGTTCCGGGTCTGCCCGTCGGACGTGTTGGATGTCCGCGGACGGGACGTAGCGCAGCCCGGTAGCGCACCTGAATGGGGTTCAGGGGGTCG
>JBDTYL010000448.1:0-5309 GCA_040005695.1 bacterium
CAGTCGATGATCGCGTGCGCATGGAAGTGGACCGCGCGACGGATCTCGCCGAGGAATCGCCGGTTCCGGAACCTCTCGATGCGCTCACGGGCATTTACGCTACTCCCCCATCGGAGCGTCCGCTCTGGTTCCGCGAATCGGTGAGGAGCGCGGTGGACGAGCATGAGCGTCCGGAAGGGTGGGGCACATGGGGCGGCGGCAAGGGAGACGCCCACTGATGGCCGAGATCACGTATCTCGAAGCCATTCGCGAGGCATTGTTCGAGGAGATGGAGCGCGACCCGAATGTCTTCATGCTCGGCGAGGACATTGGTGCCTACGGCGGGGCGTTCAAGGTCACCGAGGGGCTGCACGCGAAGTATGGCGATTCGCGCGTCATCGACAGCCCGATTTCCGAGATCGGCATCGTGGGCGCTGCCGCGGGTGCGGCGCACATGGGCATGCGGCCCGTCGTCGAGATGCAGTTCATCGACTTCATCGCCAACGCGTACGACATGCTCACGAACTACATCGCCACGGCGCGCTATCGCGCGTTCCTGCCCACGCCGATGGTGGTCCGCGGTCCGAGTGGCGGGTACGTGCGTGGAGGGCCGTTCCATTCGCAGAACCCCGAGGCCGGCTTCATTCACACGCCGGGGCTCAAGGTGGTCTACCCGAGCACGGCTGAAGACGCGAAGGGGCTCATGAAGGCAGCGATCCGCGATGACGACTGCGTGCTCTTCTTCGAGCACAAGTATCTTTACCGCCGGATCAAGGGCGTGATGCCGTCTGGTGATCACGTGGTGCCCATCGGCCGCGCGCGCATCGCGCGGGACGGCACGGATCTGTCGATCATCACGTACGCTGCGACGGTGCACAAGGCACTCGATGCCGCCGAGCAGCTGGAGCGGGAGGACGGCCTCCAGGTCGAGGTGATCGACCTGCGTACGCTGGCGCCGCTCGACGATGCCGCCATCCACGCAACGGTGCGGAAGACCCATCGCGTGCTCATCGTGCACGAGGACACGCGGACGGGCGGCATCGCGGGAGAGATCACGGCCCGCATCAGCGAGTCGTGCTTCGAGTGGCTGGATGCGCCGATCCTGCGCGTCACGGCGCACGACGTGCCCTTGCCGTATGCACCGAGCCTCGAGGATTTCGTGCTGCCCCAGGTGGCGGACATCGTCCTGGCGGCGCGCCGCCTGGCGGCGTACTGATGGACATCCGCGATACGGATAACCTGGGGCCGGAGAGCTCGGGGCAGACGAGCGAGGGGGTCTGGCCTTATGTTGGAGTGGGCTGCCTGAGCGCGATTGCGGGCCTGGCGGGGGGCGGCATGATTGCCGTGCTCATCGCGAAGATCGTCGGGGGCATCACGCAGTGCCGTCCGGACGGCGAGACGGGTGCGCCGTGCGACTGGAGCACATACTGGACGTGGGGAGCCCGGATCGGGCTCGTGCTGGTGCCGACGATCGTGATCTGGCGCATGCGGAAGGTCCGCAGCGCTTCTCGTAACTCCGAGTGAGAGGACACCGCAGTGGCACGCGTTGACATCATCATGCCCCAGATGGGCGAGTCCATCGCCGAGGGGACACTGTCGAAGTGGCTGAAGAAGGTGGGGGATGAGGTGAAGCGGGACGAGCCCATCTTCGAGATCAGCACGGACAAGGTGGACGCGGAGATCCCGGCGCCGTCGGCCGGCGTGCTGGCGGAGATCCTCGTGGCGGAGGGCCAGACGGTGGCGGTGCAGACGGTGGTCGCGCGCCTGGAGACCGAGAAGGGGGCCGCGGTCGCGCCGACGACAGCGCCTGCGCAGCCGGCGGTCGCGTCCGTTGCTGCGGGGGCCCCCCCCAGCGCGCAAGCTACGTCGGCGCCGGCCTTCACTTCGCATCCTTCCGGCGCGCCCGCCATCGCATTGACCCCCGCCGGCGGCAACGGCCTCGAGGATCGGCTGCGCACGCGCTCATCTCCCCTCGTTCGCAAGATCGCCGCGGAGCACGGCCTCGAGATCGCCGCAATGCAGGGCAGCGGCCTGCAGGGTCGCGTCACACGTCGCGATATCGAGCAGTACATCGCCTCCGGTGCCGCGGCGCCAGGGCAGCGTCCCTCCATGCACGCACCGGCCGGCGCGGTCGCGCACGGCCCCGCACCGGAAGCATGGCCCGGCGACAAGGTCGAGGCCATGTCCAAGATCCGGTCGCTCACGAGCGACCACATGGTCGCATCGCGCCACACCAATGCGCACGTCACTTCCTTCTTCGAGATCGACCTCACGCGCGTCGCGCGCATCCGCCACAAGACGCGCGCCGCGTTCGAGGCGCAGACCGGACAGAAGCTCACCTACCTGCCGTTCATCATCCGGACGGTGGTGGACACGCTGAAGCGGTTCCCCGTCCTCAATGCCGCGGTGTCCGGTGCGAGCATCATCTATCGCAAGCCGCTCAACATCGGCATCGCCGTGGCGCTCGACTGGGGCCTCATCGTTCCCGTCATCAAAAATGCCGACGACCTTTCCCTCTCCGGCATCACCCGGACGCTCAACGACCTCGCCGACCGGGCCCGCACCAAGCGCCTGAAGCCCGATGAAGTCCAGCAGGCGACGTTCACCATCACGAATCCCGGCGTCTTCGGCTCCCTGATGGGGACGCCGATCATCCCGCTTGGCACCTCGGCCATCCTCTGCCTCGGCGCCATCGAGAAGCGGCCCAAGGTCATCACCGGCGCGGACGGGGAGGATACGATCGCCATCCGCACCTGTGCATATTTCTCGCTGTCGTTCGATCACCGCATCGTCGACGGATCCGATGCGGACAAGTTTCTCGCGGCGCTCAAGCACGGCCTCGAGACCTTTCCCGAAAGCGCCCCCTGATCATGCCGCGTTGCCTCACCATCCAGCGCACGCTCGTCACTCCGCCCGACCGGGCGAAGTTTTCCGAGCGCCTCGAGCGGAAGCGTGACTATTACGCCTCCGTGGGGTGCCGCTACTGGGTGTTCGAGGAGAGCGGCCTGCGCGGTGCCTTCCTCGAGTTCTGCGAGGCGCCCGACGCCGAGACGCTCAAGCGCGCCCACGCGGCTGCGCCCGAGCGCGTACTCGATCCCGCCCGCATCTACCACGAAGTGGAGCTGTCATAACATGCCGACTCGCACCATCACCCTCGACGGTCGCGCCTGGCGCGTCATGCCCTCCGGCAAGGTCACGCAGTACGACCGCGACGAGTTCGCGCTCCTCTTCGTCGCCGGGTCCGGCGCGCACCGCGAAGTCCGTGTCAGCCGCTACTCGCCGCAGGGCACGCGGTCGCGCGAGCTCTCGCTCGCCGAGATGAGCGACGCGAACCTCGCGCGGCTCTTCGCGCAGTCCCAGCCGAGCGAGATGTCGCCCGAGGCCGGTTACGCACCGTGAGCAGTGCGGCGTCACCGGCGGTGTTCGTCGACCTGCACATGCACTCGACGGCCTCCGACGGGTCGCGCTCACCGGCTGACGTGGTTCGCGCCGCGGCCGCCGCAGGTCTCACCGCCATCGCGCTGACCGACCACGACACGGTCGGCGGACTTGGCGAGGCGAGCGCCGCCGGCATCGCCCTGGGCGTCCGCATCGTCAACGGCGTGGAGCTGAGCGCCGTCGAGGGTGACGCGGAAACGCACCTGCTCGGGCTGCACCTGCGTGACGTCGTGGTCATCGAGCGCGAGCTTGGCGCACTCCGCGACATGCGCGAACGGCGTGGGCAACACATCGTGGACAAGCTGGTCGCGCTCGGCGTACAGGTCACGTTCGGGGACGTCCTCGCGCAGGCCGGCGGCGGTGCTGTCGGCCGGCCGCATGTCGCGCGTGCCCTCGTCGCCGACGGATGGGCCACCGATGTGCGCGATGCGTTCGATCGCTACCTCGGCGCCGGCAAGCCGGCGTATGTCGCCAAGGACCAGCTCGGGATGGCCGACGCGATCGCCATCATCCACGCCGCGGGCGGCCTGGCCGTGCTCGCGCACCCGGGCCCTGCCGGCACACGCGAGCGTCTCACGTCACTGCTCGCGCTCGGCATGGACGGCGTGGAGGTCAAGCACCCCGGTCACTCGCCCAGCGACACCGCGCGGCTCACCATGCTCGCGGCGCAGCTCGGGTTGGTGATGAGTGGTGGCTCCGACTGGCACGGAGCCGCTGAGGGTGCGCGCACCATCGGGATGATGCAGGTGCCCCAGGAATGGCTCGCGATGCAGGACGCGCGGCTCTCCACGCTCGGCCGCGCACCGGTCGCATAGCAATGTCCGCGCTGTCCGGTCGCGTGGCGCTCGTCACAGGCGCGGGCAGGCGCGTTGGTCGCGCCATTGCCGTGGCGCTCGGCGCGGAAGGCATGCGCGTGGCGGTGCACTACCACGAATCCGTGGACGGGGCGCGAGACACTGCGAACCTGGTGGAGGAGGCCGGCGGTTCCTCAGCACTCGTGCGCGCCGACTTGCGGGACGTCACCGCCTGCGAGCAGATGATCGACTCGCTGCTCTTCGAGCATGGCGAGCTGCATACGCTGGTCAACTCCGCGGCCGTGATGCTGCGCACACCCATGGGCTCAGTTACGCAGGCCGACTGGGACTCGATGTTCGCACTCAATGTTCGCGCGCCGTTCTTCCTTGCGCAGCACGCCGTGTCGGCGCTTCGCACCGCCAAGGGCAACGTCGTGAACATCGCGGACCTGGCGGCGTTCGAGACGTGGACCGGCTACGTACCGCACGGCATGACCAAGGCTGCGTTGGTGCAGATGACGCGCGCGCTCGCGCACGCGCTCGCGCCGGACATCCGCGTCAACGCGGTGGCGCCCGGCGTGGTGATGCTGCCCGAGGGCTTCAACCCGGAGGACGCGGAACACCTGCGTCACACCACGCCGCTCCGTCGCATCGGAACGCCCGAGGACGTGGCCGCGGCCGTCGTGTACCTCATGAAGGCCGAGTTCGTGACCGGCGAGGTGATCTTTGTCGATGGCGGACGGCATATCCGGCGCTGAGCACGAGGCGCCCCGCGCCCGGCCGCTTCAGCAGTTCGGCACCATCGTCGTTGTGGGTGGCGGGTGTTACGGGAGCTACTACGTGCGCCAGCTCGGCCGTGCCGCCGCGGCGGGTGCCGCGCACTGGACGTCGCTGGTCGTGGTGGATCGTGATCCGGGCTGTCGCGTGGCGTCGCTCCCCGAGCCGGAACGCCCCGTGGGCCTGAAAGTGGTCGTCGCCTCATGGGACGAGTTTTTCCAACGGTATCTCGATGCGGGCGGCGCGCGGCCCGGTGCCGTCGTGGATGATGCGATCGTGCCGTCGCCGCTGATGCCGCACCTGATGGCCGACTGGCTCGTG
>JBDTYL010000449.1:0-17349 GCA_040005695.1 bacterium
GCCCGACACCCGATACGTTCCTCCACATGTCGCTTGCCTCGCTCCCCCACGTGCATCACCACCACGGCCTGACGGGTCGGGGCGACGCACGCGCGCACGGGTAAGCGACAAGCTTTCATCCTCGCACTGCGATCCTCCAGGCCTGTCCCTCTCGGACAGGCCTTTTTTGTCTCGCGGCCATTTCGGCTCAGCTCGCCTTTCCACACCCCTCATGCTTCGTATCGCCCTGCCCAACAAGGGACGTCTCGCCCAGGATGCCCGCGAGCTGTTCACGGACGCCGGACTCGAGATCCGCGCCGCCGGCCCTCGCGCGCTCACCGCATCCCTCGGCGGCGAATTCCAGGCCCTCTTCGTCCGGGCGCAGGACATCCCGGAATTTGTCGCCGACGGCGCGGCGGACGCCGGCGTCACGGGCTTCGACCTGATCCAGGAGTCCGGCCGCGCCCTCGATGAGCTGGCGGATCTGGAGTTCGGACGCTGCCGCCTCGCTGTCGCCGCACGGGAGGACAGCGGCGTCGCATCGCTCGACGACATCGGTGCCGGCATGCGCGTCGCGACGGTGTTTCCGCGCATCACCCGGGAATTCTTCGCCGCCCGCAGCGCGGACGTGGAAGTCGTGCCCGTGTCCGGCGCAGCGGAGATCGCCCCGCACATCGGGATCGCCGACGTCATCGTGGACCTCGTCTCGACCGGATCCACGCTGCGGGTGAACGGCCTGCGGGAAGTCGCCACCGTCCTCGTGTCCACTAGCCGCCTGATTTCCACGCCCGCCGTGCGC
Source organism: bacterium (assembly GCA_040005695.1). Classification (GTDB taxonomy): domain Bacteria; phylum Gemmatimonadota; class Gemmatimonadetes; order Gemmatimonadales; family Gemmatimonadaceae; genus AG11. The sequence continues at coordinate 779 of JBDTYL010000449.1, forward strand.
GCCGACCCGGCACGCGCCCGCGCACTCGACGAGCTCGTCGCCGCCCTCGCCAGCGTCCTGGCGGCGCGCGGCAAGCGCTACGTGATGGCCAACGTCCCGCGCGACCGTCTCGACGAGGTGAAGCGCGTGGTGCCGGGCCTCAACGGCCCCACCGTGATCGACATCATGAACGGTGGTGCATACGTGGCCGTGCATTCCGTGGTGAACGCCGCCACCATCTACCGCACCATCGCCGACCTCAAGGCACTCGGTGCAGAAGGAATTCTCGTGACGCGCATCGAGAGGTTGATGCCGTGAGAGGCCTCCGCTGGACGGGACCCTGCACGGGCCTGTCGCCGGCCGATCGCGACGCGCTCTTCGAGAGGACGTCGTCATCCGCCGATGACGCCGTTCGCGCACGGACCTCGCGCATCATTGGCCGGGTACGGCTCGAGGGCGACACGGCACTTCGCGCGTACGCCACGGAACTGGACGGCGTCAGGCTCGACGGGATCGAGGTGCCGCTGCTGCGTTGCCAGGCCGCACTCGACGCCCTTGCTCCTGATCTGCGTCGTGCCATGGAGCGCGCCGCCGCGAACATCCGGTGCGTGCACGAAGCCTTCCTCCCACAAGCGAAGGAAACCGAGAGCGAACCCGGCATCGTCATCGGTCGGCGGCCCGATCCGCTCGGCCGCGTAGGCGTGTATGCGCCCGGTGGGCGTGCCGCTTATCCGAGCAGTGTATTGATGGGCGTGATTCCGGCGCGCGTCGCCGGTGTTGGCGAGGTGGTTGTCTGCTCGCCGCCGAGCCGCGAGACGGCACTCCCGTCGGAAGTGGTGCTCGCTGCCGCCGCACTTGCCGGCGCGGATCGCGTGTTCGCGCTCGGCGGCGCCGGCGCAATTGCCGCGATGGCGTACGGCACCGCGACCGTGCCGCGCGTCGACCGCATCGTCGGGCCCGGCAACGCGTATGTCGCCGAGGCGAAACTGCAGGTAGCGAGCGCGGTAGCCATCGATTCCCCAGCGGGGCCCAGCGAACTCCTGGTGCTGGCCGACGCGACGGCGGATGCAGATGTCGTCGCCCGAGAAATGCTCGCACAGGCCGAGCATGATCCGCGAGCCGCCGTCGTGGCCGTGGTGACGGGGGAGCATGGTGCGCGCGCCGTGCTGGATGCCATCGATCGAATGCTCTCCAGCCAGCCGCGCCACGACATCGTCGCGTCTGCGCTGGCCAGCCAGGGTGCCGTGCTGTGGGCCGATTCGCTCGCCGAGGCCGTGTCGTTCGCGAACGCGTATGCGGCGGAACACCTGCTGCTCGTGGTGGACATGCCGGAAACCGTCCTGCCGCTGCTGCGGAACGCGGGCACGATCTTCATCGGCGCGTGCGCATCCGTGGCGTTCGGCGACTACATGACGGGCGCCAATCACGTCTTGCCAACGGGTGGCCTGGCTCGTTCGTACTCCGGCCTCTCCACGCTCGACTTCGTGCGCTGGACCACGTACCAGCGCATCACGCGCGATGCAGCGGCTCGCCTGGCCGATGATGTCGGCACGTTTGCCGACGCGGAACGGCTTGGCGGCCATGCACTCGCGGCGCGCGCGTGGCGGAAGGAGGGCGCAGCATGAGTGGCGACAGCGACGTACGCCGCCTGGCGCGCGCCGACGTGGCCGCGCTTCCGCACTTCGCTTTGGCCGATACGCGCGCCGTCGTCGATCTCGGCGACAACACGAATCTCTGGGGCGCGCCGCCCGCGGCGGTGCGCGCGATCCAGGAGTCGCCGTCGTCAGCGCTCTCGCGCTATCCGTCTGTCTACTCGGAGCCGCTCCAGCAGGCGATGCTGCGGTATGTGGGAGCAGCAGGCATCGATGGCGTGGGCGTCGTCACGGGCTGCGGCTCGGATGATGTGCTGGACTCCACCATGCGCGCGTTCGGCGTGGCAGGTGACGCCATCGCGTATTCGTCGCCGACGTTCTCCATGATTCCCGGGCTGGCGCGGCTCAACGGGCTCGAGCCGGTGGCCATTCCGCTCACGGCCGCGTTCGACATCGACGCCGAACAGCTCGTGGATCGCCAGGCGAAGATCACGTACGTGTGCGCGCCGAACAACCCGACGGCGACGCCGGTGTCGCGAGCCGCAGTCGAATATGTCGTGGCCAATGCCGCCGGCATCGTCCTCCTGGATGAGGCATATGCCGAGTTCGCGCCTGAGGTATTCGCCGACCTGCTTGCGCGGAGTTCTCGGCTCGTCGTGGCCCGCACCTTCTCGAAGGCCTTCGGTCTCGCGGGTCTCCGCGTCGGTTACGGTGTGATGTCCACCGACGCGGCGCGGCTGGTCGAGCGCGCCCGTGGGCCCTACAAGGTGAATGGCGTGGCGGAGCGCGCCGTGCTCGCCGCGCTTGCTCCCACGGCGGACGGACTGGAATGGGTGCGCGTCCACGCCGGCGAGGCGATCGACATGCGTGAGCGTCTGGTTATCGCACTGGGGCGGATCGGACTGTGCGCGTTGCCGTCGGCCGCGAACTTCGTGATGGTGCCCACGGCACGCGCCGTCGAGCTGGCGCGCCTCCTGCGCGCGCGGGGGGTGCTCGTGCGATCCTTTGCCGCACTGCCTCAGGAGATTCCCGCCTTTGCGGCGAGCGGTGGCGCGGCACTGCGGATCGGCGTTGGTCCCTGGGCCATGATGCAGATATTTCTTGACACCCTGAGCGAGGTGCTGGCGTGCGCGTGACGATCTTCGACTACGGGGCGGGCAACCTGCACTCGCTGGTCAAGGCGCTCGAGGGCGACGACACCCTGGTGGCCATCGAGACGGATCCCGTGCGCGCCATCGACACGGACGTGCTCGTGTTGCCGGGAGTGGGCGCGTTCGGCGCGGCAGTGGAGCGCCTCGCGCCGGCGCGCGAGGCGATGCGAGCAGCGCTTCGCGGCGGCCTGCCGGCCGTAGGCATCTGCCTCGGGATGCAGCTGCTGTTCGACGAGAGCGACGAAGGTGGTGGCGCGGGGCTCGGCGTCATTCCGGGTCGTGTCACGCGACTCGCGGCGCAGCGCGTCCCGCAGATCGGGTGGAACGAGGTGGTGCCGGTGCCGGGTGACGCCGCGTTCGCACAGGCGCCGCTCGCCATGGCATACTATGCCAACAGCTTCGTCTGCCGTCCGGAGGATGAGGCCGTCGTGACCGCGTGGACGACGCACGAGACGGATCGCTTTCCCGCCGTCGTGCGCGCGGGCAATGTGGTGGGCGTGCAGTTTCATCCCGAGAAGAGCTCCGCGAGTGGTGTGCGCTTCCTGCACGCCCTACTGCGCGAAGCCCGACCCAGTCGAGCAACCACGTGATCGCGATTCCAGCAGTGGACCTTCGGGATGGCGCCTGCGTGCAGCTCGTGGGCGGTTCCTTTGCGCAGGAGAGGGTGCGCCTCGAGCATCCCCTCGAGGTGGCGCGGTCGTGGGAGCACTACGGGTTTCCGCGCCTCCACGTGGTGGATCTCGACGCCGCGACGGGTCACGGCTCGAACATCTCGGTCGTGCGATCCTTGCTGTTTGATAGCGCGGTCCCCGTGCAGGTGGGTGGCGGCGTACGGACGGACGAGCTCGTGGAGGAGTTGCTCGAGGCCGGCGCCTCGCGCGTGATCGTGGGTACGCGCGCGATCGAGGAGCCGGAGTGGCTCGCGGAGCTTGCGGCGCGGCATCCGGGCGAGATCATCGTGGCGTGCGACGTGCGCGAGCGACGCGTCACCACGCGGGGCTGGGCGCATACGTTGCCCCTCGATATCCTCGACGTGGTGAACGAGCTGAACCCGTTGCCGCTCGCCGGCCTGCTGGTGACCGCCGTACACCGCGAGGGCCGTATGCAGGGCACCGACCTGCCGTTGATGGAGGACGTCGCGGAGTCGTCGCACTTCCCGGTGTACGCATCCGGCGGCGTCACGACGATGCAGGACCTGCGCGCCCTGGAGCATCGCGGCCTTGCGGGCGTGGTGATCGGCATGGCGCTCTATACGGGCGCTCTGGATCCAGTCGTCGTCGCCGGGGAGTTCGGCGAATGAGGCGCGACTCAGTTACTGGAACTTCATGGAGCAATCGATGACAGTCGTCGTACGGGAGACGAAGGAAACCACCATTCGCTGCGAGCTCACCGTGGGCAGCGGGTTGGCCAGCGTGACGACCGGCCAGCCATTCCTTGATCACATGCTGGTGGCATTCTCGCGCTACAGCGGCCTTGACCTGTCCCTCCAGGCAACCGGCGACCTGCCGCATCACCTCATCGAGGACGTCGCCATCTGCGTCGGTGCCGGCGTGGGTGCGCTCCTGCCGGCGACCGCCGCGCGATATGGCGACCGCACCGTGCCGATGGACGATGCCCTCGTGCACTGCGCGCTCGACCTGGGTGGCAGGCCATATTATCGCGGCCCGCTGCCGAGCGGCATGTACGACCACTGGATGCGCTCGTTCAGCGACAACGCCCGCGCCACGCTGCACCTGCGCGTTCTTCGCGGCACTGATCGGCATCACATCGTCGAGGCGGCATTCAAGGCACTCGGCCTCGCCGTGCGGGAGGCCTTTGCCGAGACGGGCGCCGTGTTCAGCACGAAAGGCAGCGTGGCGTTGCGCATCGAGCAGCGCCCGTAGATGCTGACCCGGCGCGTGATCGTGTGCCTCGACGTGAAGGGTGGCCGCGTAGTGAAGGGAACCGGCTTCGTGAACCTGCGCGATGTGGGCGACCCCATGGAGCTTGCGATGCAATACGAGCACGAGGGGGCCGATGAGATCGTGTTCCTCGACATCTCCGCGAGCGCGGAAGAGCGCGACACGCTCCTGGACGTGGCGCGTCGCACGGCCGAGAGGCTCTTCATCCCGCTCACCATCGGTGGCGGTGTCCGTTCGGCAGACGACGTCGGGCGAGCCCTCCGCGCCGGCGCCGACAAGGTGAGCATTAATTCGGCAGCCGTGCAGCGGCCAATGGTGTTGACGGAGGCCGCCAACCGGTTCGGAGCACAGTGTGTGGTCGCCAGCATCGACGCCAAGCGCGACGATGAGGGCTGGCGGGTCTACGTGAAGGGCGGCCGCGAGCGCACGCCGCTCGACGCGATTGCGTGGGCCACGGAGTGCGTCCGGCGTGGAGCCGGGGAGATCCTGCTCACGAGCATTGATCGCGACGGTGCTCGCACCGGTTACGATCTCGACCTCACGCGGGCCGTCGTCGCCGAGGTGGACGTTCCCGTGGTGGCCTCGGGCGGCGCCGGAAGCGCGCAGCACGTGTGCGACGTCCTTGCGCCCGGCGGGGCCGACGCGGCGTTGCTCGCCGGCATCCTGCATGACAAAGTCACGACGGTGCGGGCCGTGAAGTCCGCGATGCTGGCCGCTCACCTGCTCGTGCGCGCCGCATGACGGACCGCACGGGTACGCCCGAAGGGCTCATGACAGCAGCCATCGAGCTCGCGCGACTCACCGGCGACATCGCGCTCGGCCACTATCACTCGTTGCTCAAGGTCGAGACCAAGGCCGATGGCTCGCCCGTGACGATCGCCGATCGTGCGGCGGAGACCGCGGCACGCGAGTGGGTGACGCGCCGGTTTCCGGACGACGGCCTGCTCGGCGAGGAATTCGGCGAGGAGCGTCCGGGCGCGCGCCGCCGCTGGATCATCGATCCCATTGATGGGACGAAGTCATTCGTGCGCGGCGCGCCGTTGTGGGGCACGCTGGTCGCGCTGTGCGAGGGGGAGCGGGTGCTCGCGGGCGCGGCGTATTTTCCGGTGCTGAACGAGATGATCGCGGCGGCACCTGGCGCGGGCTGCTGGTGGAATGACACGCGCTGCCTCGTATCTGCCGTGGATACGCTGCGCAGTGCGACGGTACTCACGACGGATGATCGCTTCAAGGAACGTCCGGAGATGCGTGCAGGCTGGACCCGTGTGTCCAACGCGGCGCTGGTGAGTCGCACCTGGGGCGATTGCTTCGGTTACTTCCTTGTCGCGACCGGACGCGCCGAAGCGATGCTCGACCCGGTGATGTCGGCGTGGGACGCCGCGGCCCTCCAACCGATCATCGAGGAGGCGGGCGGTTGCTTCACGGACTGGGCGGGACGATCGACGGCGTTCGGCGGAAGCTCGGTCGCCACCAACCGATTGCTCGCCGATCCGGTGCGAGCCCTGCTCACCGATTCGGGGACGACCTGAGATGCTCGACCTCGACCTGCTCGACTTCACGAGGGGCGGCGGTCTCGTCACCGTCGTGACACAGGACGCGCGCACGGGCGTGCTCCTCATGGTCGCACACGCGGATCGCGAGGCCCTCGAACGCACGCTGTCCACGGGTGAGATGCATTACCGCAGCCGCACGCGCGGTCTGTGGCACAAGGGCGCCACGAGCGGCAACGTGCAGCGTGTCGTTTCGCTCGCACGCGATTGCGACGGGGACGCGGTGCTCGCCCGCGTCATTGCTGCGGGACCGGCCTGTCACGTGGGCACGACGTCGTGCTTCGGCGACTCAGCGCTGCGTCCGGATGCCGTGGCCATCGTTGATGCAGTGATAGCGGAGCGGGCTGCGTCCGACGACGGATCCGCCAGCTACACCCGGCGCCTGCTGGCCGACCGGAACCTTCGACTCAAGAAGCTGGGTGAAGAGGCGGCGGAACTCGTGACGGCGTGTGCGGACGGCGATGCGGAGCGTGCCGCCGAGGAGGCCGCCGACCTCCTGTATCACGCGCTCGTGGCGCTACGCGCGGTGGGCGGCACCCTTGCCGACGTGCAGCGCGTGCTCACCGTCCGCCACGGCATCACGGAGTAGCGGCTCGCTCGGCTAGAACTGGTTCAGCAGCGACCGATCCAGCTTCGACGCGTCGCCGACGTAGGCGAAGCGGAAAGCCTTCAGGTAGCGCCGCGCCACTCGGCGGACATCGTCCGGTGTCACGCGGCGGAGCCGATCCATGAACTGGTCCGCGATCCGGTAGTCGCCCTGATAGAGTTCCGCGCGCGCGAGAAAGTTGGCCTGGTCGGCGTTCGTCTCGTTCTTCAGGTAGTACTCGGTGATGAACTGCTGCTCCAGTCGCTTGAGTCCCACCGGGTCCACGGTCTCCGTCTGGAGCGTGGTGAGCTCGGCCCGCATGATGCGCAGCACCTGGTTGGGATCGACGGTCGTGACATAGAGACCCGCGATCGCCTGCGCTCGCTCGAGAAACGGGGATTCCACCGCATAGCTCAGGTTTCGGCGGGAGCGGACTTCCGTGAACAGGCGACCGGACAGCACGGCCGTTGCCACGCGCAGCGCGGCATAATCGGGGTCGGTTGCTTCCGGCCCGGGGACGTAACCGAGGACGTAGTTCGTGGGAAGCGGACGGTTGTCGATGGCTACGGCGCGGCCCGTCGTGACGACTGGTGGCGGCGACGTCCACTTGTACGTCCCGCGCGGCATCGTGGCGATCGTGTTGCGCACGAGTCGCTCCACCTGCGCGCGATCCACGTTGCCGACGACGACCAGCAGCATGCGGGAGGTGACGAACTGCCGGGCATGATACTGACGGAGCTGCGTTGCGGTGATGGCGGCGATGGACTCCGGCGTGCCGGTCGGCGAAACGGCGTAGGGGTGGTTCAGGTACAGCAGACTGTCCGCGAGGTCCGTGGCGGCATCGTCGGGCTGTGTGTCCTTCTCTCGCGCGATCGTGAGAAATTGCTCCCGCAACAGGGCCAGCTCGTTCTCGTCGAGCGTCGGTGCCATGACGCGGTCAGCGAGGATGGCCCACGTGGAGTCGAAGGTGGAGCGGATGGCATGCAGGCCGATGACGCTCCAGTCGTTGTTCGCCTCGACGCCGATGGTGCTGCCGAGGCGCGCGGTACGCTGGCGCACCATCGCGCCGGGAAAGCGTCGCGTGCCCCGCTCGCTCAGGGAGAGCACGAGGGCTTCGATGCCCGCCGTTGCCGGCGTGAGCTGGCGGGATCCGCCGAGCAGGTACAGGTTGGCCGCCACGACCTCCGTTGCGGTGTTGCGGCGCAGGATGACGGGCACGCCATCCACGACGAATTTCGTGGTCCGGAGCGTGTCGGGTGCCGGGACGGCGCTGGCAGCGAGCGCCGCGCGCATCGGCGCGACACTGGTGATGCCCGTTCCGGTGGCGAGCACCGCGGCGAACCATGCGAACCGGACCCGCATCACGGCGTGCCTCCCACCGCGAGTTCGGCTTCAGTGAGCTTGATGGCGCGCCGCGTTTCCGGCGAGAGCAGCACTCCGGTGACCCTTGGCTTGCCGATGATGTACCGCATCGCATAGCGCTGCAGGTCCTGCGGCGTCTGCTTTCCCATCGTGTCCACGTATCCGAAGAAGTAGTCCAGTCCCGTCACCGACCACCAGAACCCGAGTTGCTGCGCGAAGCCCGACGCGCGCTCCAGGCTTTCCATGGTGCCCACGATGCGCGTGCGTTTCACGCCATCCACCGCATCCGTCGTGATGTACCCCGGCTTCACGACCTCGAGTAGCTCCCGGTCGAGTGCCGCGATCGCCTCGCGCAACTTGCCGGGCGCCACTTCGCCACTGATCGTGATGGGGCCGACGTGGTTGAGCGTGTAGTAGTTGACGCCGAGCGCCTGCCAGAGTCCACTATCCACGAGCTTGCGCTGGAATCGCGACCCGGGCTGGTTGAGCACATCGGAGAAGACGTCGGCCGCGTAGGTGGCGGGGACGTCCGTGTGAGCTCCCGGCCCTTGCCACTGGAGCATCACGTTCACGGAGTTGACCGGTTCCTCCACCACCACCCCGATGCTCCTGGTGAGCGGCGGCACGGGCGGAATGGGGTCGGTGACGAAGGGGTCCGCCGCGCGGGGCCAGTCGCCGAACAGTCGACGCGCTGCCGCGAAGATCGAATCGGCAAACACGTCGCCGGTGACGATGAGCGCCGTGTTGTTCGGCACGTAGTACTTCTTCTGGATGGTGCGCATCTGCTCGGGCGTGGTCGACAGGATGACCTGTCGTTCGCCCAACGGGTTCTTGCGGCTCCAGGCGGTGCCCCACAGCGCCTTGCCCATCGCGGTCTGGAACGCGTGGCCCGGATCCGATTCGGCGCGATCATACTCGCCGATCACCACCGCCCGCTCCCGCTCGAGCTCCTCCCGCAGGAAGAGCGGCGACTTGAGCGCCGACGCGAGCAGCGCCAGCGTCGGCATCGTGCTGTCCGACGGCACGGTCAGGTAGTAGTTCACCTGCTCCTCCTGCGTCGTGCCGTTGAACACGGCGCCCAGCTCCGATGCGCGACTCACGAACGCTTCCGGTACGGGATAGCTCGCGTTCGACTTGAAGAACATGTGCTCGTACAGGTGCGACAGCCCTTCGTACGTCGCGGATTGCGTGAAGCTGCCATTCCTGGCGTCCGCTTCCACGGTGGCCAGTGGCACGCCGTGGTTTTCCACAACGATGACCTCCAGTCCATTTGGTAGCGTTTCGCGACGAATTCGCTTCTCCAGTTCGACGCGTTGCGCCCGGATGCCCGGTGCAGACGCGAGCACGAGCACGACGGCCAGCGTCATGCGTAGTAGCGTGCGGTGCCGTAGCAATTGCCCTGCGCTCATGATTTCTTTCCCTGGCCAATGTCGAAACTTCCGTCTCCATCCGTCGCGCCGCCGATCCCCGCCGCCGCGCTTGAATATGTCGCCGCCGAGCTTGGTGGCGCCCACCTCGCACGGCAGGAGCCGCTCGCGCCTTATACCACGTTCAAGATTGGTGGCCCGGCCGACCTGCTCTATGAGGCCGACAGCGCCGACGCGCTCGCCACCGCCATCCTAACCGCACGCCGCGCCGAGGTTCCGTACTTCGTGCTCGGCCTCGGCGCCAACGTGCTGATTGCGGACAAGGGCGTGCGCGGCCTCGTCATCCGGAATACCGCGTCGCACTGCACCTTTGGCGACGATGGGCGCCTCTGGGTGGAGAGCGGCGCCGTGATGGCGAAAATCATTCCCGAAGCCGTGCGCCGCGGATGGTCCGGCCTTGAACACTACGTGGGTATCCCCAGTACGGTTGGCGGTGCGATCTGGCAGAACCTGCACTTCCTGTCGCCGGCGCCGGAGCGGGAGCGCACCATGTTCATCGCCGAAGTCTTCGAGTCGGCGGAGTTGCTCACCGAAGAGGGCACGCGACGCACCGTGGACCGCGAGTACATCCACTTCGGGTACGACGACACGATCTTCCATCATCGGCGCGATTACGCCCTCGCGGTCACGTTCGCCCTCGAGCGGAAGGATCCGGACGTCATGCAGCGCATCATGCAGGAGAACCTGAGCTGGCGCGGGGCCCGTCACCCGTGGCTCGACTGGCACCCGAGCGCAGGCTCGATCTTCAAGAAGATCGAGGGCGTCGGCGCGGGACGGCTCGTGGACCAGTGCGGCCTCAAGGGCTACCATTACGGCGACGCGCAGATCTCCTTCATGCACGCCAACATCATGGTCAACCTCGGCCGCGCCACGAGCGCCGACGTCATCGGCTTGATTCGCCACGCGCGGGACGCCGTGAAGGAGAAGTTCGGGCACGAGCTCGAGCCCGAGATCAATTTTGTGGGGGAGTTCTAGCTCGGCGGCAGCGGCTTGCGGTCGTCCGGGGGCACGAAATTCGAGAGGAACAAGCGCTCCTGCGGCGTCAGGCTCCCGATGCCCGACGCGCTGATCTTGTCGAGGATCCGGTTCACCTCGTCCTTGTTCACCGAGTGGACGGTCGCGCGGTCCACCTTCTTCCAGTTGCCCAGCATCGCATCGGCGGCCGCAGGGACGCTGGTGGCCACGCGCTTGAATCGCTTGGCGCCCGCTGTCCGCTCCAGGAAGAGCAGGTAGAGGAACGCGCCCGCGAAGCCACCGAGGTGCGCGAAGTGGGCCACGCCTCCACCTCCCGTGTAACCGCCAAAGAGGGCCATCAGCGTCGAGAGCACTACCAGCCAGCGCGCTTCGATCGGGATGATGCCCCAGATGTAGATCTGGTCACGCGGCCAGAAGCGCGCGAACGCGAGCATCACGCCGAACACGCCCGCCGAGGCGCCGATGATCGGCGCGTATGGCTCGAAGACGACGGACATCAGGGCCCCGGCAATTCCGCTGATGAAATACAGGACGAGGAAGCGCTGGGGCCCGAGCCGCTGCTCCACACGCGAACCGAAGAAGTACAGGGCGATCATGTTGAACAGGATGTGCGTAAGGCTCCCGTGCAGGAACATGTACGTCACCATCGTCCATGGCCGCGAGAGGATGGCGACGGGAACGAACGCGAGCGCCTGTGTGAGTCCCGGCACGGTCTGCTGCAGGAAGTACATCACGACGTTGGCGACCAACAGGCGCAGGACCCACGGGGTCACGGCAGATCTCCCTTACTTCAGTGCGGTGGCCGAGCGCTCGAGAGATTCGAGCGATGCGGTTTCCTTCTCCCAGCTCGCCAGCGCGCGGTCGAGGCGCGCGCGCACCTTGTCCAGTTCGGCGCCGAGCTTGTGGGCCTGCTGTACCCCGGTGGGGCGCGTATAGAGCTCGGGGTCGTCCAGCGTCGTCGTCAACCGCGTGACCTCGCCTTCCAGCGCCGCCACCTCGCGCTCGGACTTGTCGGTGCGCTCGCGTGCGGCGCGCAGCGCCTTGCGCGGGTCGTCCGCGGCGGGCCGCGCTTCGCGATGGGACGTCCGCTTCTTTTCGTTGACGCGACGCAGCGCCACCTCCTCGCTCGCCCGCACCGATGCGGCGTGCGCGCGTTCCTCGCTCACCACTTCCCATTCCGCAAAGCTGCCGTCGAACTCGGTGATGTGCGTGTCGTGCAGCACCCATACCTTCGACGCCAGCGCACGCAGCATGGCGCGGTCGTGGCTCACCAGGATGACCGTGCCTTCGTACGTCTCGATCGCGTCCTCGAGCACTTCGATGGTCTCGACGTCGAGATGGTTCGTGGGTTCATCCAGCACGAGCAGGTTGGCGTGCGAGAGCATCAGCATCGCCAGGGCAACGCGGGCGCGCTCGCCGCCGGACAGCGTCGCCGCCTTGCGCTGCACCTCGTCGCCCGAAAACCCGAAGCGGCCAAGATGCCCCTGGATCATCCGGCGCTCCCATTGTGGTCGCATCTCCTCGATGGCCGAGTAGAGCGTCTTGTCGAGCGGTACCTGACCGAGGTTCTGGTCGTAGTACGCCACCCGGATGGAGTTGCCGACCTTGAGCTCGCCCGACTGCGGCTCGCGTTCACCCACCAGCGTCTTGAGCAGCGTGGACTTGCCCGAGCCATTCGGACCGAGGATGCCCAGCCGGTCGCCGCGCATGAGACGACCGCTGAACCGGTCGATGAGCGTGCGTTCCGGCACCGCGATAGTCACGTGGTCCGCCACCGCCACCTGGTCGCCGCCGCGTTCGGCGATCTCCAGGCGCAGTGACATGACGCCGTCGTCGCCCACCGGTGAGCTGAGGCGCGGGAGGCGCGCGAGCAGCTTGCGACGTCCCTTCGCCTGCTTGGTGTTCTGGCCGGCGAGATTCCGCGCGATGTAGTCCACCTGCGCGGAGATCACTTTCTGCTGCTTGTCGAACGCGCGCTGCTGCGCGAGCCGCCGTTCCTCGCGCTGCGTGATGAACGCCTCGTAGCCCCCCGTGTACGGCGTGGCCGACCCGCCTTCGAAATGCAGCACATGGTCAACGACGGCCGCCAGGAACGCGCGATCGTGGCTCACCAGGACGATGGTCCGGTCGCTCTCGCGCAGGTATTCCTCGAGCCATCGCGTGGTCTCGAGGTCGAGGTGGTTGGTGGGCTCGTCGAGCAGCAGGATGTCGGATGGCGCCACGAGCTGGCGGGCCAGGCCCACGCGTCCGCGCTCGCCGCCGCTCAGTTGCTCCAGCCCCTGCGTGCGCGCCGTCGCCGCATCGAACCCCAAGCCTTGCAGCACTGCATCCACCCGGGGCGCGATGGTATAACCGCCCTCGCGCTCGAAGCGCTCGAGATCCCGTCCGTAGCGCGACATTGCCGCGTCGTCGCTCACTTCGGCGAGCGCGTGTGCCTGCTCCGACAACGACTGCTCGAGGGCGAGCAGGTCGGCGAAGGGCCCCGCGGCGGCTTCCCACACGGTGGCCGCCGTGCCGAAGTCCCGATGCTGGCCCAGCAGCGAAAGCGTGAGGCCCGATTGGCGCGCCACGGTGCCCTTCGACGGCGCGAGGTCGCCCGTGATGAGCCGGAAAAGGGTGGTCTTGCCGGTGCCGTTCCGGCCGATCACCCCCCAGCGCTCGCCGGCACTGATGGTCACCGTGATGTCCGTGAACAGGGTCGTCGGACCGAACTCGACGCCCACGTTTCCCAGTGACACCTGCGTCATCGCGCCACGTCCGGCGTCGCGAACTGCATCATCCCGCCAACCAGCTCTTCCACGTCGTCTCCGCCGCGCCGATCGTCAGCGCATTCCCGTGCCGTACAAGCGGCAGCTTCAAGATGAGGGGCTCATCCATCAGGATCTCGAGCCATCGTTCGTCACCGTACCGCGCCGTGCGAAGGCCGAGTTCGCCGAACCGGCGTGACGATTCGTCCACCAGGGCCGACACTCCGAACTTCTGCGCGAACCGGAGCAACTCTCCGCGCGACGCGGCGCGCTCCTGCAAGTCCACGAAATGTGTCTTCATGCGACGCTCGGCAAAGAAGCGAAGCGCCTTTCTCGTCTCTGCGCTCTTCTTCGTTCCGAAAATCTGGACGTCCATGACCGCGAGTCGGGTATAATGAGGCGGCGCGGGTCGTCCGCGTCATGACCCGGACGTTTCTTTCCTGCTCGTGAACCGCACTAGCGAACTTACCTATACCCCCGCGTGGTGGGTACCGGGCGCGCACCTCCAGACGCTGTGGGGAAAGCTCCTTCGCCGCGTGCCGCTGGTTGCCACGCGCACCGAGCAATGGGCCACGGACGACGGCGACGAGCTCGTGCTCCATCGTCTTGACGCCCCATCCGGTGTAACTCCCATGCCGCCCCGCCTCCTGGTGCTGCACGGCCTGGAGGGGACCATCCACTCCCACTACGTGCGTGGCATGCTGCAACAGGCGTTGCGGCGTGGCTGGGCCGCAGACGTCCTGATCTTCCGCGGTTGCGGTCCGCAGATGAATCGCCGGCCCCGGATGTATCACTCCGGCGAGACGTCGGATCTCGATTTCGTCGTGCACCGCTTGCTGCGCGAAAACCCGCATCAGCCACTCGTGCTCGCCGGCTTCTCGCTCGGGGGCAACGTGATGCTGAAATGGCTCGGCGAGCAGGGGAGCAGACTTGCAGCCCAGGTCCGCGCTGCGGCAGCCATTTCGGTTCCGTTCGATCTCGAAGGCGGATCCCGTCAGGTCGAACACGGGTTCTCTCGCCTCTACACGAGGCACTTCCTGCGCACGCTCAAGGTGAAGGCCCGCGCCAAGCTGCGTCAGTTCCCGTCGCTTTTTTCCGAAACCCGGCTCGATCAGGCCCGCACGCTGTACGAGTTCGACGATGCCGTGACGGCGCCGATGCATGGCTTCGAGAGCGCGCACCATTACTACTCTGCATCGAGTTCCCTGCAGTACCTGCCCGCGGTTGATCGGCCAACGCTGCTCATCGCCTCGACCGACGACCCATTTCTGTCAGCCAGGGCGCGCGATGGCGTGGCCATGGTCTCCCGTGTCAACGAAGCCTTGGCGGTTGAATTGCATTCGTCCGGGGGCCACGTGGGCTTCGTGAGTGGATGGAATCCATTTCGGGCGCGCTATTATGCGGAGGAGCGCGCCATGGAGTTCCTCGCCGGCTGGATCTAGCCATCCCCGAACGCCTTCGTCGCGCTTGAACCCTTCCTCATCGCTTGCCATCTCGGTGCCGTACCTCTTCCTCGCACTGTTCATCGCCGGGTTGCTCCTTGGCGTCCGGCTCATGTTCTACGGGGCGGAGCGACGTCATCCTTCCACCGCGCTTCCGCTGCGGCGATCGGAGCCGGCGCTGGTCGCGTTCCTGGTCGTCTTCGGCCTGGCGAGCTACCTCCTCACACGCAGCGGGGTAATGTCCGTTGCGGCCGGTGCGGTCACGGGGGTGGGAAGCGGCGTTGTCGTTGCCGGCCTGGTGACCTGGCTCGCGGTAGCCGCGGCGCGGATGCAGCCCGAGCACGATCCGGACGATCCCCGCTTTGTGCTGCAGGGGCGCGTCGGCGTCGTCACGGTGGACATCCCCGCTGGTGGCGAGGGGATGATGCGCTACCAGGACGTGGATTCAATGCCAACTGTGCGGGCACGTGACATCGGCGGCGCCCCCATTACAGCGGGGCAGGAAGTGTGCATCGACCGCATCGAGGATGGCGTGGCGCACGTCGAGCTGTGGTCGCTCGTCGAGGCGCGCCTCTAGAACCTTTGTTGACGCGCAGGATGTGGCGCGGACGGTGCCGGGAAGGTCTTCGGTCTTGCAGCACGACGAGGAGCGTGGAACATGTCCGAGCTGGTCATATTTTCGCTCGTGTTCGGAGGCTTCTTCGTACTCCGTGGCGTGGCGGCGACGATCTTCTTCTACTTCATCCTGCCGGAAGGCGATCGGTGTCCCAACTGCGACGCCGTCACCCTGCGGATGGAGTCGCGCCGGTTCAACTACCTGCTGCCGCGTCTGCGCGACAGCTGGTGCTACGAGTGCGATTGGCATGGCTACCTGCGCGTGGGTGATCTCACCCCACAAGCCTCTTCGCCGCCGTTGACAAAGATCTCCTGATCTTTCAACCCGACGCGGATCCACTCCTGGCCAGGACCAGCAACCATTCCGGCCAGCTTCCGCTCAGTTCGAAGAAGTCGTCGTAATAGGTGAGCCCGGCCGACTCGAGTTCGTCCACCAGGACGCCCAGTGCCTCGACGTCGTAGATCGGACCGAGTGCCACGAGGTCTCCGTCCACGCGGAACTCTGCATCGGTAAGGCCGAGTCGCTCGTCGAGCGCTGCGCGCGTCAGGCCGGCGCGCTCGTAGGCGTCGCGCCGGAAGAGCAGTGTCGGTACACCCTGCGCTATGGGAAGTGGCATCGGTCCTCTGCGTGAGTGCGCTAGGATGCGCTGGTGATCATACGTCGAACGAACATGCAGAGTAAACCCGCGGCGTATGCATGAGAACGGCCGTGCACATGTCGCGAGGGATCCACCGCGTCGCGCGCGCGCGGTGGGCACCCCGCTCGCCTTGCGCGCGACGGGAGAGAAACGCACAGCGCTTTCCGGCAGGCCTTTCCAGCCGCGCGAATCGTGGGGTAGCGTCAACGGGGCGTCCCCACAAAGGGCGGCGTTGATGCGCTGGCGGTGGCGCACGACGTGCACCGGAATCCCCCATGGACGCATCACTGCAACACGGCGAGGGCGACCGGAGCCCGGGCTGGCTCTTTCCCGCCATCGCACTCGGCCTCATCGCGGCGGTGGCGTGGGGCGAGCGTCGCAATCGCCTTCGGGCCGCGACAGTCGACCGCGAGGGTCCGCGCATCCTCACCAATCTCGCGATGGCCGGCATGACCGCGATGGTCACGCAGACCGCGATGGCGCCCGTCGCGGAGCCGCTGTCCGAATGGGCCAAGACGCGCGAGGTCGGGCTCGTGCAGTCGCTACCTGTGTCGGCCGCCGTGCGCGACGCTCTCGCCATCGTCCTGCTCGACTATACGCTCTACT
>JBDTYL010000450.1:0-4522 GCA_040005695.1 bacterium
TCGACCGCGTCGGCCATCTCCGGCGAGAACTTGCTGTACGTGTGAAAGCGCATGGCGATTCTCCTCCCTGAGAAATACCGCCGGTGGCGCCGAAGTGCCAATGGGGGCGGGGTCCTATATTCCTCCCGTGCCATCCGCCACGTCCATCAATCCGTTCCGGGTCTTTCTCCGTCACCGGAACTTCCGCCTGTTCCTCATCGGCCAGACGCTGTCGCTCATCGGCACCTGGATGCAGGCGATGGCGCTGGGCTGGCTCGCGCTGGAGCTGACGAACAGCGCCTTCCTGGTGGGACTTGTTGCCACCGCGTCGTCGATCCCCATCCTGATCTTCACCATGCCCGCCGGCGCGATGGTGGACCGGTCCGACAAACTCCGGCTCGTGAAGATTGCACAGACGGCGTTCCTCATCGACGCCTCGTTGCTCTGGTGGCTCACGTATACCAACCAGATGACGATCGGCCTCCTGCTGGCGCTCGCGTTCGTGAGCGGGCTCATCTCGTCCGTGGAGATCCCCGCGCGCCAGTCGATGTTCATCGACCTCGTCGGTCGCGACGACCTGCCGGATGCCATCGCGCTCAACTCGAGTGGGTTCAACCTCGCGCGCGTCGTGGGGCCCGGCATCGCCGCGGCGGTGATTGCCCGGCTTGGCATCGCGTGGTGCTTCCTCCTCAACGCGGCGAGCTTCATCACGGTGCTCATCGGCCTGTTCATGATCCACCTGCCCGAATGGGTCGCGCGCGACACGCCGGACAGTCCGTGGGAGGGCGTGCTCGAGGCGCTGCGCTACATGCGCGACACGCCGAAGGTGCGCGCCCTCATGACGATGGTGACGGTGTACTCCATCCTTGGCGTGCCGGTGCTCGCGCTCATGCCGGTGGTCGCACGTGACATGTTCGGCCTCGGTGCGGCCGGTTATGGCTTGCTGATGTCGTGCCTTGGCCTCGGCGGTCTGGCCGGCGCGCTCGCGCTGGCAGGCGCCGGTTATCGCGTGTCGCGCGTGCGGCTGCTCATCGGCGCATCGATGGCGTGGCCGGTGCTCCTGCTCGCATTCTCCTTCACACGCGTGCCGTGGATGGGGTACGTGCTGCTGCTGGCGTGCGGCTGCACGATGATCCTCAACGGCGCCATTTCCAACGGGCTGCTCCAGACGATCGTCCCGGACGCACTGCGCGGCCGCATGATGGCGGCGTATGGGCTGGTTGTCGTGGGGCTCGCGCAGGTGGTTGGCGCGTTCGTCGCCGGCTCGGTCGCGCACGTCATCGGCGTCGCTGCGTCAATCGGTGGCGCGGCGGTCCTCATGCTGCTGTTCGGGCTCTGGGCGTTCTTCAGGCGCCCAGAGCTCCGAGCGCTCTAGCTACTTCAGCTTGTCGAGCTTGTCCTGCGCGGCGGCCATGTGCGCCTGGAACGCGGGGGCTACTTTCGTGACGAGGTCCTTCACTTCCTGGTTCTTCAGCGCCGGCATCAGCGTCGTCGTCATCGCGTCGAGCACCGCCTTGTGAAAAGCTACCTCGTGCGTCAGGAACGCGCGGTCGAACGCACGGCCCTTCGCGGCGCGCAGCGCCTTCATCGCCGTGGCGTGATCCTTCGCCATGCCGAAGT
The DNA here is from genome assembly GCA_040005695.1 of bacterium. GTDB lineage: Bacteria > Gemmatimonadota > Gemmatimonadetes > Gemmatimonadales > Gemmatimonadaceae > AG11. Next base: position 1,600 of record JBDTYL010000450.1, read on the forward strand.
CCTTCGGCGGCGTGGGCGTGACACCGAGCTTCTTCGCGAGATCGCGGCCCTGCTGGCGCACCATCGTGTGGTCGTGCACGAGCATCGCGCCGAACCCGCGGATGTCCTTCGTCGTGCCCTTGTGCTTCGCGAGCGCGCCGGTCTCGATGTCCCAGGTATTGGCGGCGTCGAAGATCGCGACGATCGTCGGGTCATCGAGCTTCGCCTGTGCGCGGGCCTGGCGCGGAACAACGAGAATGGTGCCGGCCACCAGCGCGGCGGCGATGATGAGGCGGGGTCCGAACATGTGAGCGCTCCAGCGTGAGGGTGAGGGATGTCGGCGCCGGATCGCGGCGCCGATGAGCAGAAAGTGCATCCTGTCGAACAATAAGTCAAGGAAATACTTGACTTATTAAATCCATGAGTATCTTTTACGCGACACGGAGGACGTCCATGCGCTGGTGGGAAGAGCAGGTCGGAGGCGTCACACGGGGGAGGTTGATTGCCCTCCTGCGTCGCGGCGTTGCGACAATCGAGGAGCTGGCCGCCGCGCTCGGCGTCACCGACAACGCCGTGCGCGCGCAGATCGCCACGCTCCAGCGGTCCGGCATCGTCGAGGGCGCGGGCACACGGCAGGGCGCGGGAGCGGGCAAGCCGGCCACGGTGTATCAGGTGTCATCGAGCGCCGAGCCCGCCTTGTCCGCCGCCTATGCCCCCGTGCTCGTGGCGCTCCTCGAGTCGCTCGGTGACAAGCTCACCGCCGACGAGCTCGACGTCGTGCTTCGCGATGCCGGCACGCGGCTCGCGCCCACGGAGCCGGACACGGGACGCTCACTCGAGGCCCGCGTCCGCTCGGCCGCCGCGCTGCTCACCGCACTTGGCGCGGAAATGGATGTCGTGCGCACGCGCGACGGGTTCCGGCTGCACGGCTACGCGTGTCCGCTCTCGGCGGCGGTTCGTGCGGAGCCGAAGGCGTGTCACGCCATGGAGTCGCTCGTCGCGGGAGTGGTTGGTGCGCCGGTGCGTGAGTGCTGCGACCGCGGTTCGAGCGCGCGGTGCCGCTTCGAGATCACGAGCCGACCGTCCTGAGCGCAGCGAATGTGGTGTCATCCTGAGCGCAGCGAAGGATCTGCTTTTGGTCAATCCGCGCGCAGTGTGCGGCCGTTGTGGACGCGCGCGCATCGAGGAGTGAGCGCCTCCGGATCGCAATGCGCGCCTCACCGAGGGCAGCAACGGCTGAAACGCACCGCCATGGCGCACGAGCCATATTTGTTTGCAGCCATGGATCGCGGGAATTGCGAAACCGCTTACGACGCACATGTACTCGACCTGCCTGTTCTGCAATCAGCACCTGGGACGGAACGACGCGATCGAGCACTTCCCCATCGGCCGCCGCCTCGCGTTCGATGGTGCGAAAGGCCGCCTCTGGGTTGTCTGCCGGAAATGCGAACGCTGGAACCTCACGCCGCTCGAGGAGCGGTGGGAGGCGATCGAGGAGTGCGAGCGTGCGTTCAGCGCGACGAAGCTCCGGGTGTCGACGGAACACATCGGACTGGCGCGGCTGACGGAGGGCACGGAGCTGGTGCGCATCGGCGAGCCGCAGCGACCCGAGATGGCGGCGTGGCGGTATGGCGACCAGTTCGGCCGTCGGCGTCGGCGGCAGTATATCCTCGGCGCGGGTGCGGTGGCGGCAGTGGGGACGATCGTGGTCGCGGGGCCGCTGCTCGGGTTCGCGAGTCTCGGCGCGCTCAACCCGGCGTTGAACGGGTTCCAGGCGGTCCGTGCCATCTACACACATCGCAAGCTCGTGCGCGTTCCGGCACCGGACGGCGGCACGATCACGCTGCGGTTCGCGGACCTGCGGAAGGCGCGCCTCCAGGTCGCCGGTGACGGCGTCGCGCTCGTGATTCCGCGGGTGCCCTCACGCAGCAAGCCATGGTACCGCTACGACCGCGGCGTGGAGACGACATCGCTGTCGGGAATCGACGCAGTCCGGGCGGCCGGCGTCATCCTCCCCATGCTCAACCGCTCTGGCGGTTCGCGCAAGGACGTCTCGCGCGCCGTGCGGCTCATCGAGGACGCCGGCGACCCGCTACGTCTCTATCGGAAATCCGCTGACGCGCTCGGCGCCATGTCGGCGAGCGGCTTGCATCGGAGCAAGTTCGGCGACGCGCTCACGCGACTGCCAACCGCGGACCGCCTCGCGCTGGAGATGATGGCGCACGAGGACGCCGAACGTCGCGCGCTGGAGGGTGAGCTGCACGTGCTGGAGGAGATGTGGCGGGATGCCGAGGAAGTCGCCGGCATCGCCGACGACATGTTCCTGCCGCCCTCCATCGACGAAGGGCTCGCGCGCCTGAAACGCGCGCGCGACCAGGAAGGGTAGGTGTACTCCACCTGCCTCTTCTGCTCGCAGTCGCTCGGCCACAACGAAGCCATCGAGCATTTTCCCGTCGGGCGACGACTCGCCTTCGATGCCGCGAAGGGCCGCTTGTGGGTCGTCTGCCGGACATGCGAGCGCTGGAACCTCACGCCGCTCGAGGAACGGTGGGAGGCGATCGAGGAATGCGAGCGCGCCTTCCGCGACACGCGGCTTCGGGTGTCCACGGAGCACATCGGACTCGCCCGGCTTCGCGAAGGCACTGAGCTCGTGCGCGTCGGGGAACCGCAACGGCCGGAGATGGCGGCGTGGCGCTATGGCGATCAATTCGGGCGGCGCACGCGGCGCAACCTGCTGTATGGTGCGGGCGCCAGTGCGCTCATGGTTGGCGTCATATGGGGCGCCCCGCTGCTCGGCATCGCCGGCCTGGGCAGCGGCGCGTCGCTGTTGATGAATGCCGGCGTTCAATGGAGGCATCGTCGATCGGTGATTGCACGCGTGCAGGTGGCGCAGGACGACGGCAGCGTGGCGCGGCTCCAGCTGGCGCGCCTGCACGTCGCGCGC
>JBDTYL010000451.1:0-9795 GCA_040005695.1 bacterium
AGTCGACGGTGTTCTTGTCGATGTCCGAGAGCAGCTCCATCGCGATGGGCGCGAGCTTGGCCTCGGTGTAGCGGTACGCCGCCGCCGGATCGCCGTCGATGGAGCCGAAGTTTCCCTGGCCGTCGATGAGCGGATAGCGCAGCGAGAATTCCTGCACCATGCGCACGAGTGCGTCGTACACGCTCTGGTCGCCGTGCGGGTGATACTTGCCGAGCACGTCGCCGACGACGGTCGCGCATTTCTTGTACGGACGGCCCGGCACGAGGCCGAGCTGGTCCATCGCGTAGAGCACGCGGCGGTGCACCGGCTTGAGTCCGTCGCGCACGTCGGGCAGAGCACGTGACACGATGACGCTCATCGAATAGTTGATGAACGACTCGCGGATCTCGTCGTCGATGAGACGCGGAAGGATGCGCTCGCGGTTGTTCGGAGCAGTCATGAAGCGCCGTTTTGGTGGGGCGGTAAGGGCAGGGACTACAGACTGTGAAACGTAGCGCGGCGGAGGGGGGAAATCAAGCCGGAGAGCTTACGCTATCTCGTTGATTTGCAATAGCTTAGCGGCTGCCACCGGACGGGTTGCACCGGGCTCGGCGGATGGTGCGGAACAGGACCCCGGAAAGGGCTGAACAACAGCGCACGCGGGGGCCCCGGTGAGGCCACCACGACGGGGCTGCACCTTGGGGCTCCTGTACGGTCTGGACGACTATTCCCTTTCAAGAAACAATGAACCGCGGAGGACGCAGAGAGCTGCGGCACGATTCGCCCTGCAGTCCTCCGTGTGCCTCTGCGTCCTCTGCGGTGATTGCTCTTGTGGTTCCTGCCGATGGATGCGCCGACCCGCCAGCGAACGGGAACCTGGTCGCGTCGGGATTCCGGACAAGCAGATCCTTCGCTTCGCTCAGGATGACAACAGGAGCAGCTCAGGATGACAACAGGAGCAGCTCAGGATGACAACAGGAGCAGCTCAGGATGGCAGGAGCTACTCGCGCCCCTCGGCGTCCGTGGGCGGCGACTCGGGATACTCCGTCGCCATCTCCCGGTCTTCGCGCTCCTCGAGCTCGCGCTCGCGGCGCAACGCCTCGTCCCGCTCGGTGCGGTACTGTGTGTACCACTCGCGCGTCACCTCGCCGGCGAGGTCGCGGTTGCCCAGCCCGAACGACAGCGCCATGGCGAGCGCGATGGCGCCGAACAGGATGGCGAAGGCCGTCGTCACGATGTCGGTGGCGATGCCGAGTTCCTGCAGCGCCATGAAGATCGCGAGGAGGATGACGCCGCCGCGCCCGACACGCGCCAGCGCGCGACCGCCGTGCAGCGCGCCCGCCGACGCCGAGATCAATCCCCCCACGAACCCGCCGAGCACGATGCCGACGAGGATGATCACGATGGCCGCGATCACGCTCGGGATGTAGCTCACCAGCTCGGAGAACACGTTCGCCAGTGACTCGAGGCCAAGCGCGTTGGCGGCCACGAGGATGACGGCGAACATCACGAGCCAGAACACCAGGTTCGCGAGGACGCGCGTGGGATTGAGGTGCGACCCCGAGCGCTCCACCGCCTGCATCACGCCGCCGCGCTCCAGCATCTTGTTCAGGCGGATGCGGCGGAGGAAGCGCTCCACCAGCTTCTCGAGCACCTTCGCCAGGAGGTAGCCGGCGAAGAGGATGACCAGCGCGCCGAGCAGCGCGGGCACGATGTCGCCAAAGACCTGTGCGAAGCTCGTCTGCAGGCGGTCGCCGAAGTTCAAGGGGAGTCCGTAGTGGGTGAAGGAGCCGAGACTGAAAAGCTAGTCTGCCGACACGACGGCGCCAGTCACGGACAGTGGCTCAGTTCCGAGTGCCGCGCTTGCTGTCGAAGATCACGCTCCGTCTGCACGTGGGACAGATGAGCCACTCCCGCCGCCGCGCGTAGCCCAGCCCGAACGAACCCCCGCCGATCGCGCGACTGGTCATGGCGGTGCCGTCGCGCGGACAGGTGGGCTTCTCGCCCGCCGTGACCTGCGCGATGATCGCCTTCTGTTCTGCCGCTTCGTACTGGGCGTGCGCGTCGGGCATCGTCAGCGGTCCGACTCGGGCACCACGGCCGTGGCTTCGATCTCTACGAGGGCCTGCGGCTCAATCAGGCCCGCCACCACCACGACGGACATCGGCGGGAAGGTGCGCCCGAGCGCGGCGCGATACGCCTCGCCGAGGGCGCGCGTGCCGTTCAGGTACGCCTCGCGATCGGTGATGTACCAGGTGAGCCGCACCAGGTGCGCGGGCTCCGCGCCCGCTTCCCGCAGCAGCACGGCGATGTTGTCGAGCGCCTGGCGCGCCTGCTCCACGAAGTCGTCCGACTCGAATGCGCCGGTGACCGGGTTCCAGCCGACCTGGCCGGCGAGCGCCACCACGTGCCCGGACGCCACGACGCCGTTCGCGTAGCCGCGCGGCGGCGGCCAGCCGGAGGGTGCCACGACGCGGTGGGTCATGGCGACGTCTCGCGCAGACGGAAGCGCTGGAGCTTGCCGGTGCTTGTGCGGGGCAACTGGGTCACGATGTCCACGGCGCGGGGATACTTGTACGGCGCGATGCGCGCCTTCACGAAGTCCTGGAGCTCCTTCACGAACGCGGCCGGGTCGCCAATGTCCCCGCTTACGACGACGAATGCCTTCACGATCTGGCCGCGCTCCTCGTCCGGCGCGCCGACGACGGCGCACTCCAGCACGGCGGGATGTTCGAGCACCACGTTCTCCACCTCCGGACCGGCAATGTTGTAGCCCGACGAGACGATGATGTCGTCCGTGCGGGCCTGGTACCAGAAATAGCCGTCGGCGTCACGGATGTACGAGTCGCCGGTGAGGTTCCAGCCGTCCTGGACATACTCGCGCTGCCGTTGCTCGTTCGCGAGATATCGGCAGCCTGTGGGTCCTCGCACGGCCAGGCGGCCCACGGTGCCATCGGGCAGCGCGGTGCCCGACTCGTCCACGATGCGCGCCTCGTAACCCGGCACCACGCGGCCGGTGGCGCCCGGCCGGATGTCGTCGTCCGAGGCGCTGATGAAGATGTGCAGCATTTCCGTGGCGCCGATGCCGTCGATGATCCGGATGCCGGTGGCCTCGCGCCACGCCTCGTACACGCTCGGCGGCAGCGTCTCGCCGGCCGACACGCACTTCCGCAGGCTGGAGACGTCGTGCTCCGCCAGCATGCCGCACATGGCGCGGTAGGCGGTAGGCGCCGTGAAGCAGATGGTGGGACGGAATTCCGCAATGGCCTTCACGAGGTGCGGCGGGGAGGCCTGCTCGAGCAGGAGCGTGCACGCGCCGACGCGCATCGGAAACAGGAGCAGGCCACCGAGCGCGTAGGTGAAGGCAAGTGGCGGTGAGCCGCAGAAGAGGTCGTCGGGCGACGGACGCAGCACGTAGCTCGGAAAGCAGTCGGTGATGGCGAGGATGTCGCGATGCGCGTGCATCGTGCCCTTGCCCTGACCGGTCGTCCCCGAGGTGAACGCGATGATGGCGATGTCTTCGGCGGCGGTGTCGCAGGCGACGAAGGTGGCGGGTTTACCGCGCATGAGGGTGTCGAGCGATTCCGGTGCGTCTTCGCCGAAGCGCACGACGCGAACAAGCAGATCCTTCGCTTCGCTCAGGATGACAGAGGGGGGTTCGCTCAGGATGACAGAGGGCGATTCGCTCAGGATGACAGAGCCACCAAGGGCGGTCTCGCAGTCCTCCGCGACGCGCGCGTCGGTCAGTGCGATGGTCACGCGCGCCTTCTCCGCGACGGACAGCAGCTCGCGCTCGCGCAGCAGCGCCATCGTGCACACGGCCACGCCGCCCGCCTTCAGCACCGCGAGCCAGCACGCGGCGAGCATCGGGGTATTCGCGCCGCGCAGCAGCACGCGATTGCCGGGCACCATGCCGAGGTCGTCCACCAGCACGTGCGCGATGCGGTTCACCGTCGCGAGCAGCTCGGCATACGTCCACACGCCGCCAGGAAAGCGGATGGCGGGTCTGTCGCCGTGGCCGGCGGCGACCTGCGCGTCGAGCAGGCTGGCGGCGGCATTGAGGCGCGGCGGATACGAGAGCTCGGGCACGCCGGTCCATGTCCGCGTGGGCTGCAGCGTCTCCGGCGGAAGATGATCCGCGCAGAACGTGTCCACGTGTGCCGAGCGCTCGCGCGGCTCAGTCATCGGCGGCGCCTCCGTGAGCATGCGCGGCCAGCACCTGCGCCGCGATGACGAGCTTCTGCACTTCGCTCGTGCCCTCGTAGATGCGCAGTGCGCGGATTTCGCGGTACAGCCGCTCCACGGGATGTCCGGCCACCACGCCCAGCCCGCCGAGTAACTGCACGGCATCGTCGATCACGCGCTGCGCCGCCTCCGTGGCGTACATCTTCGCCATGGCCGCCTCGCGCGTGATGCGTTCGGCGCCCGCGTCGCGCGTCCACGCGGCGCGGTACACGAGCAGCGCACTCGCGTCGATGGCGGTGGCCATGTCGGCGATGCGGGCCTGCGTGAGCTGGTGGTCCTTCAACAGGCCGCCGGACACGTGGCGGGTCGTCACGTGCGCCAGCGTTTCGTCGAGCGCGCGGCGCGCCATGCCGAGCGCCGCGGCGCCCACGGTCGAGCGGAACACGTCGAGGGTGCCGAGGGCCACCCGCAGCCCCTTGCCCGGCGCGCGCACGGTGCGCGTGGCGGGCACGCGGCAGTTGTCGAAGCGGATGGAGGCGAGCGGATGCGGTGCGATGGTCTCGATGCGTGACGCCACCGAGAAGCCGTGGTCGCGGGGCTCCACGACCAGCGCGATGAACTCGCGGTCCGCGTCGCCCAGGCGGCAGAACACGACGTACTGGTCGGCGATGCCGCCGTTGGAGATCCAGGTCTTCTCGCCGTCGATGACGTAATCGTCGCCATCCCGCCGCGCCGAGGTCCGCATCGCGACGACGTCCGAGCCGGCGTCCGCCTCGGAGATCGCAAACGCGGCGATGGCGTCGCCGGTCGCGATGCCCGGGAGGTATCGCGCCTTCAATTCGTCGGAACCATAGAGCGAGATGGGACCCGCACCGAGTCCCTGCATGGCGAAGGCGAAGTCGGCGAGGCCGGAGACGCGGGCGAGCGTCTCGCGCGCGAGGCACAACGTGCGGACATCGAGTCGCTCGTGCACGCCTCCGTGGCTCGCAGGCACAGTGTACCGGAGCCATCCCGCGGCGCCGAGCGCGGCCACGATGGTGCGGCATTCGGCGTCGGCGTCAGCACCGTGTGCGGATGGCAGCTCCGTGTTCGCCCAGCGCCGGAGGTCGCGCGCGAAGGTGCGATGTGCATCGGTGAAGAAGGGCCACGTCGTGTGGTGGCTCATCACCGGCCCGTGTAGATCTGGCCTGCGATGAGCGCGCAGGTCGCCATGCGGGGGTTGTGGAACACCACGCCAGCCACCGTCGCACTGCTCACCGCGAGCGCGCCCACGGGGCTGTACGAAATGTCCACCTGCGGTACCACATGGAGCGGGCGCTCGATGAGGTCCACGAGGGATCGCTCGGCCGGAGAGCGCGCAAGGGTGCGGCGTGCGTCGTCGAACGCGCGTACAACGTCGGCGCGCGGGCCGAACACCAGCTCGCGCACGTTCGTGCACGACGACACGGAGAGATCATGCAGGCTCTGGTACCGTTCGCCCGGCCGCGCCGCGCGATTGCTCGCGAGCGCGATGAGTCTCGCGCGCGTCGCAGCCACGTCCTGCGCACCTGCTCGCGCCGCTCCCGGTGCGTCGAACCGGGGAAGAGACGCCACCGCCGGCGAGCCCGCGCGGGGATCGTGCGTGATGGTATAGAAGCGGCCGAGCGCATCGCGGCCGATCCCGACGATGATGGTGCCAATCAGTTCGTCAAGTACCGACGTGCCGTTGTCCACGAGGGCGAACCCGAACGACACGATGGATCGCAACACCGTTTCCGCCGAGTCGCGCTGACCGATGACCATATGGTACGCGGCGCGGGACACGGCCGCGTATGCCAGTGCCTTCGTCGCTTTGTAGTTGCTGCTTGGTAGATTGTAGCGGTCCGCGTGCTCCATGAAGGGCGTCCGCAGGCGACCGCCGATGAAGTCCACGGCCGGTGCACGCGCGACCAGATCGAAATCGTGCCACACGGGTGCAGTGGCCAGCGTGCGCAAGTACGCCATCTCAGCGGGCGTGAATCCCTTCCCCACCGCTTCGAGGATGGTGCGGCTCGAAGGCCCCTGGTACATGTCCGGCTGCGCGCTGGCGAACATATCGGGCGTCAGCGTGGCCTTCTCCCACGTTCGCGCCGGTCGCACGACGGACTCGATGACTGGGAAGTCGGGATACTCGCCCGGCTTTGCCGCGGGCTGCAACGCGTTGAACGCGAGACCCGCCGCGAGCGGTGTAATGGACGGATCGCGTGCCAGCGCGAGCGGACGCGCCGCTTCCGACTGGTTCACGCGCGCCGTCGTGTTCGCGGCGAAGCCGCCCTGCCAGACGCGATTCCCGTTGAACGCGACGATACCGATGGGCACCGTGGCCATGAGCGCGACAGCGATGAATGCATCGCGCAAGATTCTGACGGCGATGGCGACAGCGGAATTGCGGCGACCCGGCTTCTCGTCGGCGACAGACTTCGCGTGCACGTCGAGCGGTGCAAGCGGGTACGCCGCCTCGGGCGCGCCGAACACGCCCGCCGAGAGTCCCCCGAGTGAGTCCACGCGTTGCTGCGCCATGCGTTACACCGGTGTGGGTTCGGGCATGCGCGGGAAGCGGAGGCGCTCCTCCACCTCCTCGCGCGCGGCGATCATCCGTTCGACTTCCGCAGACACTTCCACCGCCAGCCCGATGTGCGTCGTCAGCCCTTCCACCGTGGCGGAGCCGGCGTGCAGCCGCAGCAGGTTGAGGCGGATGGTCTCCAGCGCACCCACCGCCTCGCCGAGCTTGGCATGCACGAGGTCGCGCTCCGTGCGCAGCGATTCGTAGTCTTCCTCTGCCCCGACAGGACCCTGCTGGCCAAGCGCATCGTTCAAGTCGTCGTAACGCGAGCGCAGCACCTGTGCATCGCGCTGGAGTCGATGCAGCAGCGATGGCAGGTCGCCGATGGCGTGGCGCGCATCCTTCGGCAGACTCTCGTACAGCTGCTCCGCGGCCATGCCGAGCGAGAGCTCCGTGGCGCGATGCGTCATGGCGGCGCCGAGCGGCTGGCTGCCGCGCAGCTTTCGCGCGATGGCGAAGGCGAACGAGCCGAGACGTCCGTTCCACGTCGCGGACCAGAATTCCGTATCGACGTCGCGCCGCAGCTGGAGCAGCGCGAGGTAGGTCACGCCGGTGAGCGTGGCCACCATCGACGTGCCCCAGACCACCGGCGCCGCCGACTCGGCGACGGCCCGAGTGCCCGTATTCAACCACATCGCGATCTCGACCGGGATGGCTACGGCCGAGAAGGACCCGCAGATTCGCCCGATCCTTGCCAGGAACCCCTCGACGATCGACCGGCCTCGCCCATGCTCGATCGCGCGTTCCTCGCGCGAGCTCTCGAGTTCCGCGCGGAATGCCGGCGCGAGGTCGGCATGCGCGAATCCCAGGCGCGTGAGCCGGCGCGCGGCCTGCACCGCAAACCCGACCGGCGCGAGCGTGGTACCCAGCACCAATGTCGCAAAGCCCGACTTTACCCCGATCATTGCGGACACCGCCGTGGAAGCGACCAGCACAGCGCCGGCGTAGAGCAGCGTGCCGCCACCATCCATGCGACCATTGCGCCGCACGAAGGCGCGCAACGCCACGGGCAGCTCGCGGCGCTGCTCCATCGCCACACCGAGCTGCTCGGCGAGCATCTCGGCACTGGCCGGCCGTTGCGCGGGATCCTTCGCGAGGCATCGATCCACGAGCGCCGCGAGCTTGCGCGGGACGGACATCCCGAGTGAGGCGAGTGGCGGTGGAACTTCCGTCACCTGCTTCGCGAGTATCTCCGTGGCCGTGCTGCCCTCGAAGGGAAAGCGTCCGCTGAATGCGTAGAAGGCTGTTGCGCCGAGCCCGTACAGGTCGGAGCGCGCGTCGATCTCGCCGCCGAGTGCCTGCTCGGGACTCATGAACTCGGGCGTACCACTCACGCCGTCGCCCGCGGCATCGCCGACCGCCGCGGCGATGCCGAAGTCCGCCACGAGTGCGCGTCCCGTGGATGCTTCGATGAGGATGTTGTCCGGCTTCACGTCGCGGTGGACGAGCCCCTGCGCGTGCGCATGGGCGAGCGCCCACGCCACCTCGCGGAGGATGCGTGCGCCGTCCGACGACGACACGGGGCCACGGCTGCGCACGCGCTGGTGCAGCGTCTCGCCATCGACAAACGACATCACGTAGAAGACGAAGCCATCCACCTCGTCCACGGCGTGGATCGGGATGATGTGCGGATGCGAGAGCTTGGCGGCGAGACGGGCTTCGCGCAGGAAGCGGTCGCGCAGCCCGGAGAGTCCGGCTTTTTCCGGCGGCAGCAGCTTGATGGCCACGAGGCGATCGAGATGCACTTCGCGCGCGAGGTACACCACGCCCATGCCGCCGCGCCCGAGCTCGCGGTCGATGGAATAGCGGCCGGCAACGGCGAGCTGGAACGACAGGAAAAGCGGGTCGGGCGCCGCCGTGGGCCGTGTCATCGGCGGCCTGACCCTTCGCAGGAATCGATCCGCATCGCTAATTCCCTTCGAACACGGGCGTCCGCTTCACGACAAATGCGCGGTATGCGCGCTCGAAGTCCTCGCCCCGCATGCACTCGGCCTGGCGCGCGGCCTCGAAGTCGATCGCGTCGTCCACGCTCATCGACCACTCTTCGTGCAGGCATCGCTTGGTGACGGCGTGCGATGCCGACGGGCCGTGCGCGAGGGTCCGCGCGATTTCCGTCGCGTCAGCGAGCACGGACTCCGGCTCGGCCAGGCGGTTGTAGAAGCCCCATCGTTCCGCCATCTCGCCGTCGATCGAGCGGCCGAGGAAGAGCAGTTCGCTGGCGCGTCCCTGGCCGATGATGCGCGGGAGGATGGCGCACGCGCCCATGTCCGCTCCCGACAGCCCGACGCGGACGAAGAGGAAGGCCACCTTGCTGCGCGCCGTGCCGATGCGGAGGTCGCTCGCCATGGCGAGGATCGCACCAGCGCCCATGCAGATGCCGTCCACCGCGGCGACGATCGGCTGCGGACAGGCGCGCATCGCCTTCACGAGGTCGCCCGTCATCTGCGTGAACGCGAGCAGGCCATCGTGGTCGCCCGCGTTCTTCATCTGCACGAGCGGGCCGATGATGTCGTGGACGTCGCCGCCGCTGCAGAAGTTGCCGCCGGCACCCGTGAGTACCACAGCACGCACGTCCGGCACGCGCTGCAGCGTGAGGAAGGTGTCCGTCAGTTCGCGGTACGACTCGAGTGTGAGCGGGTTCTTCCGCTCCGGCCGGTTCAGCGTGATGGTGGCAACACGGTCGTCCACGTGCCACGCGAAGTGCTGCGGAGCGATGCTCGCCGCGGGAATGGCCTTCGTCATGACGGGTCGCCTCCCGCGGGCGAGTGGCGGATGGAATCGCGGAGCTTGCCGAGCAGCTGCCCGAGCTGGTCGAGCTCGTCGGCGGACAGGTCCTGGAACAGGCCGTCGATCCACGCTTCGTGCGCGGGCGTCATGGCCTGGAGCGCGCGTCGCCCCGCCGCGCTGAGTCGCACCATCTGCATGCGACGATCGCCCTCCGCGGCGGCGCGCGCGACGAGACCTTCCTGCGCCAGCCGCTCGACGAGGCCCGTGAGGTTGCCGTTCGTCACCATGAGCCGACGCGAGAGCTCGCTCATCGTGAGCCCCTG
>JBDTYL010000452.1:0-3895 GCA_040005695.1 bacterium
CGCGCCCATGTGAAGTTCGACACGCTCAAGCAGCAAGAGGCGCCGGGACCGCTGGAACGCCTCAACGCGGCCTACGCCGCGCATAGTCGCACAACATCCTGATGGCGCCATGCGTCGCGCACAGCGGATGGAACGCCCACGGCCTGGGAACGGAGGGACAACGACGGGTTACCGAGCGAGCGGAGGACTGGAGACTGTAGTCGTGCCCAGTGTGGCCGTACACAGGAACTCGGTCACAAGGCGGATCGACTCCGGGTCGCTCAGCAGAGTTCTGTGCTTGAGCCCAGGCCGTTCCACGAATTGTCCCGCTGACAATCCTTCGGCGACGGCGCGACCCTGAGCACTCGGGATCTGGCGATCGTCCGAGCCATGCAGCACGAGCGCATTGGCCGACACACGTTGCGCGGCGCGCGTGGCATCCAGCTGCGCGATGGACAGCCCCACGCGGCGCTCCACCTCGGCGACGAGGCGCTGAGCCAGGCGGCCCTTGATACCGAGGGCCTGCCGGTACTGCGCGAAGTAGGGCGCGAGGCTGCCGGCAGGCGCGAGGAGGACGAGCCGGTCGACAGGTAGGCCATCCGCAGCCGCGAGCACCGCGGCCGTGGCACCCAGCGAATGCGCGACAATGCCGTGTAGCGGACCGACGGTGGCGACAATCGCGCGGATAACGCGCATCCACTCGACCAGCGACGTCTCGCGTCCTGGAGAGCTACCGTGGGCGGGCATGTCCACGAGCACCGGCGAACAGCTCTCCGGAGACAGGGCACTGGCCACCGGAAGCATGTCAGCGGACTGGCCACCCCAACCGTGGACCAGCAAGACCGGCTTGCCGGCGCCCCACGTCCACCCCGAGAGCTGCCGTCCGTCGACCGTCACTGCGAGACGACGGGCTCCCGCTGGAATCGTCATGGGCGAGCCGGCCTGACCACGCGGCGGAGTCAGGTACTGGCGGGCTGCAAGTCGAACCACCACGTGCGGCGCCAGCAGGGAAACCACCCTGACCGCAAGGCGCACCGCACGATCCCGGGAAGGACGTTGCATGCGTGGTCTCCGGTACTCGGTCACGGGAGAGCACGCCACGCAAGCGCGGACAACCCCAATGCACGAGCCGCGAAGATCACCCCAGCCATGCCGACGACTGCACCGGCAACGCGCAGACGGGCGGCACCCGTCGGACGGCACAACGTCAGCGCGCCGGTCAGGGCGCCCGCCACGTGCAAGCCAGCGGTCGAGACAACAAAGCCGAGGGCATACAGCGCCGCCGAACTCACGAGCGGCATCTCACGTCCATGCGCGAAGCCGTGGTACAGTCCGAAGAAAGCTGCGGCAACGCACGCGAGCATGGCGGTCGTGCGATCGCCAAGGGCGAGTAGCGCACCGACACCGAGCACCGAGACGGCAATGCCCAACTCGGGTGCAGGAAGGTCAATACCGCGCATCCCGGCGAGTCCACCCACGAGCATCATTGACACGAATACGCTGGGCACTGTCCAGATCGCGCGCCCCCCAATGCGCGCACTCAGCACGCCGATACAAAACATGGCAACGAGATGGTCGGCCCCGGTAAGTGGGTGCATGAAGCCCGCGCCCGGTCCGCCGTCGCCCGCGAAAACGTGCGCGAACACCATTGGCATCAACGTCACGAATCGGCTCGTTGCGCGGCCCGGTCATCCTGCAGCATCCGCCAGATGCCGTACGACGCTGGCACCATTGGGAAGAGCGACGTCCACATCCCGGGGAAGTAGTGATAGCGTCCACCCTCCATGAACGGAAACACCAGCATGTGCGTCGGCTCGCCGAGCATCATTCCGACAAAAAAGAACCACGCCACGTAGTTGCCCAGCGGATGGCGCTTGTAGATCCCGATCGCCCCGGCGATCCACACGATCGGGCCGAAGAGGACGATCACTTCAACGAACTGCGGGTCGCTCCAGTGCACGTGCGCGGCCGAGGCGATCCGGCCCGCGAAGCCGAAGACGTACTCTTCGAGCACGTGAAAAAGAAAGAGCGCCAGGGCAATCAGGTAAGACGGGAGGATGGCTCCCGGCGACGGTGGTCGGCGCAGCGTGGTCCGGAGCCATGCGACGAAGCCCGCGATCATGGCGCCGCACACGATGCCGACAACCATGAGACCAGCCTGCAGGTAGAGCATGGTCCCGTAGGTGACGATGAACACCGCAACGAGCGCGATCGAGAGCCGCGTCTCGCGGCCAAGCGCTGTCCGGGGATTGTCGCGTTCGACCAGGCGGCTCATGCGTGCCACCCGCGCGAGCTCCGGACGAGCCGGCGAATGCCCAGGGCCGAGACGATGAGCACCACGGGAGCCGCCAGCATTCCCCCCACGTACCCGCGTGGCTGTCCGGCAAGCGGCCCGATGAGATAGACGGCAATGGCCGCCACGCCGCCCCACGCGAATACCAACCACGCGCTGAATTGGCCGAGCACGGTGCCCCTATAGTGCGCGAGCGCACCGAGAGTCATGAACGCGGAAACCGTGAGCGGAAAAACCGCAATGAAGGCGTGCTCGCTGAGTCCCACGCCCGCGGAATACCCACGCGGGAAATAACGCATGAGTGTCGAGGGGTAGTGCAGGTACCACTCCTCGGAATAGAGCATCATCAGGGCGACGAGCGTGCCGATGTAGAAGTTGAAGGCGACGGGCGCGTCGAGCACCTGATACCGACCAAACCGCAGCCAGCCACCGATCGCGACACACGACGTCACAAGCGCCATCACCGCATACGGAGCGCCGGCGTACACGAATGCTGCAAGGGTGAATGTCACCGTCAAGGCCAGGGCGAACACGAGCGTGATGAGCTGGGCGCCGCGTCGATCGGAGAGGCGAGCGGGATCGTCGCCCCTCACCAGGTCGTCCGACGTAGGGCGTGAGCTGGTCATGCGAGAGCCTCGTAAGGGGAACGGCCGCGACGTGGCAGAGTAGCGAGTCCGGACATGAAGCCTGCGCGAGAGCGGTGACGCGCTTCCTTGTCGAGTCTAGCACGCGAGAGCCGCCTATCGAAGCAGCGATAGGTCCAATCGAGCATTGGGTATCTCGGGCGTGATCGCCACCTTCCGTTGGTCCCCAACCTCCTCTCATGTGGCCGCGGTTTTCACATTACGCGCCCGATCATCACCTCCACACCAGGGCACATGCCAAGCGGCACACGACAGGCGATCCACATACCAGCAAACGCAGCACTGCTCCTGATCGATATCCAGCGCGCCTTCGGCAGTGAGTATTGGGACTACTGGAGTGCCCCGGGCGGCCAGCGCAACAATCCCGAGGCGGAGCAGACGGCGGCACGACTTCTCGGGCACTGGCGCGCCGAGGGACGCCCGGTGTTTCACGTGAAGCACGATTCGACGAGTGCGCGCTCCTTGCTTCGGCCTGGCGTGAGCACGAACGAGATTGTCTCCGTCGTGGCACCTACCGGTGGCGAGCCCTTGTATCACAAGCAGGTGAACAGCGCGTTCATTGGAACGTCACTCGAGCGGGACCTGCGCGCGCGTGGCATCGATGCGATCGTCATTGCGGGCCTGACCACCGATCACTGCGTCTCCACCAGCGCGCGCATGGCCGGCAACCTCGGCTTCAAGACGTTCGTGGTCTCGGACGCCACAGCGACGTTCGATCGAGTGGCGCAGGACGGGCAATGCTACTCGGCCGAGCTCATGCACGATACCGCATTGGCCTCCCTGCATGGCGAGTTCGCTACCGTCGCACGTGCCGACAGCATCCTGCCCGGATGAGGCACCCGGTCCGCACGACGAACCGGCAATGGACCGGCGACGCGGTGCGCGGATCGTAGCATGGGGCGTCCCTTCCGTGCCCGCCCAAAAACCTTCATCGGGCACGCTGCGCCCTGATTCTCAGGACGCCGGCGGAAACAGGTAC
>JBDTYL010000453.1:0-16014 GCA_040005695.1 bacterium
GGCTGCGGGTGGGCGGGCTGGTGGAACACCCGGTCGACCTCTCGCTCGACGACATCGAGCGGCTCGGCGCGGCCGAGCACATCGCGCTCCATCATTGCATCCAGGGCTGGAGCGGCATCGCCGAGTGGCGCGGGGTCCCGATGAAGAAGCTCGTCGAGCTGGTGCGTCCCGGTCCGAACGCCCGGGTCGTCGCCTTCTTTTCGTATGGCGAGGCGCTGTACGGCGGCACCTACTATGACACACAGCGCCTGGACGATGTGCTGAAACCGCAATGCATCCTCGCCTCCCACATGAACGGGGAGCGCCTGTCGCCGGTGTATGGAGCGCCGCTCCGGCTGCGCGTGGAGAACCAGCTCGGATACAAGATGGTCAAGTGGATCGAACGGATCGAGTTCGTCGAGTCGGAAAAGCAGCTCGGCAAGGGTGAGGGCGGCTCGAACGAGGACGATGAATACTTCGACCTGCTTCCGAATATCTGAGTGGTCGCCTGCGAGTCCGTGGCGATGGCGGAGCGCGATCGCCGATGAATCAGGTCGTCGAGTGTGGCTGGGCAGCTTCGTGAGATCGATGCCGGCTCATGCGGTACCGCCTCGCCGCGCAGATGCTGCCGCGTGCATTGCGTCCGCCACCATCCAACCCGCGCCCGCCATCGCGACCGTGATCATCGTCCCTGCCCACGCGACGTGACCGAGAGGTTCCGCGTGAATCCTCGGGAACCAGACAAGGATTGCGAAGACGCTCATCAGGGTGGTGAACAGCCGCGTCGCGAGCACGGACAGCACACCGCTGATGATCGACATGCCCGCGAGAACCATCGCGGCACCGGTGGCCGCCGCCCAGAAGCGTTGTCCGGGCGGAATCCAGGCAGGGACCATCGCCGCGGTCTGCTCGAGCGCGGAAAAGTGCACGCAGCCGAGGATCACCACGCACACGCCGAACGTCGTGCGCAGGATCACGTACGCACGACCGGCTCGCCGCGCACCGCGTCCCGCTGCTGGCGGCTCGATGGACACGTAGCCGATCATCGCGGCAACCGCCAGAATGAACTGCTCGTTGAATCCTCCCCACGTGCCGAAGATCTGCGGATAGCCGATCACGCGCGGCAGCCACAGGAACGCGGCGAGCGCGAAGAGCACCGCCAGCACTGCGAGCCCATGCCGCGCCGCTGTGCGAAACTGCACCGCGATGCCTGCAGCAATGAGGCAGGCGGCAACTACGTAGGCGAGCGCCGTGCGGTACGGCACGCCCGGCTGCACCGGGTGCCATATGAAGGCAAAATCACCCGATACGAGCTGGATCGCGCCAAGCGCGAAGGCCGCAAACCCGTAGACGTGGATGCCAAGGTCCGATGCCGCGCCACGATCGGTCACGGACAGTCCGGGGGGGAGAATTCGTCTTGGGTGTCGATCACGATCTGGACCTGCATTGACGCTCCCGGGTTATTGAAGTCGACGCTCGCGCCGCAACGGCACGCATGCCACCATTATCGACCATGACAACGTGCATCGATCCAACGCCAGAGAGAACCGTCCACGCTGGGCCCTTCGCCGACGTCGCGCTGCCTGCTGCATGACTGAGCACAATGCGGGATGGCGCTGGGCGCGGCTGCGGAGAAGTGTCGAGGCCCTTGTCCTGCTCGTGGGAGTCGGCGCGCCCGCACGCGCGCAGCTCGGTCCTGGCACCGATCCGCTCGTCATCGGACAGACGTTCACGATCGCGTCCGACGTGTTGCACGAGCGGCGACGGATCAACGTGTACCTGCCCCCCGTGTATGCCGATTCGCCCGCCGTGCGATTGCCGGTGCTCTACATGCCGGACGGCGGCCTGGCGGAGGACTTTCTTCACGTGGCCGGCCTCGTGGAGGTGCTGGTTGGCAACGGGACGATGCGCCCGTTCATCCTCGTCGGGATCGAGAACACGGAACGCCGACGCGACCTGACTGGTCCCACGCTGAATGCCCAGGACCTTCGCATCGCTCCTCGCGTGGGCGCATCGGCCGACTTTCGCCGCTTCATCCGCGCCGAGCTGTTGCCGGAGATCCAGCGACGGTATCGCATCACGACGGAGCGGGCGATTGTCGGTGAGTCGCTCGCCGGGCTCTTCGTGATCGAGACGCTCCTCCGCGAGCCGGACCTGTTCGACACCTACATCGCCTTCGACCCGAGCCTGTGGTGGAATGACGAGCACCTGACGTCGAGCGCGCGCGCGTTGCTGCGGCAGCAGGGTGGCGCGAGGAAGCGGCTCTTCTTCGCCAGCAGCAACGCGACGGGCGCGCCGGAGCTGGCCCAGCGGTTCGCGCAGGTGCTCGACTTGCGCGACAACCCCGGACTCGAATGGCAGTATCAGCCCTTCCCCGACGAGACGCACGCCACGATCTATCATCCGGCCGCGCTGCGCGCGTTCCGCGAGATGTTCAGGCCCGTCGCGTCAGGATCGCACTGACTCGCCACGATCCCGAGCTCCCGGAGGCTGGAGGCGGTGAGCATGCCCCGCACCTGCCGCGGTGTGTATCCGATCGAGCGATGGAACACCGACGTGAAGTGACTGTGGTGACTGAAGCCGAGCTCCAGTGCGAGCCTGCTGAGGTCGGGGGCGCCCGCGCGCAGGCGCACCATCGCCTCCACGAGCCGAAGCTGCATGAGGTACCGGTGTGGTGTGCATCCGATCTCCGCGCGGAACACGTGCGCCAGGTGGAATGGCGAGGTCGCGAGTGCGTCTGCGATGTGCGCGATGAGGTTGGCATCGGCGAATGACTCCGCCATGAGCGCGCAGGCGCTCCTGGCGAGCAGGCGATGCCTCACTCGCCGGGGTGCGTCGTCATCCTTCGCGGCTCCGCCCTCCGCCCGGGACACCACATGCCGCAGCAGCGCCCGCGCATCGTCCTCCACATGCTCGGCCGGCGACGGGTAATCGAGATCCAGCGCTCGGCGTCTCCATGAATAGCGAAACAGGGCCTGGGCTGACAGTCGCACCACCGCCGGTTCGGTGACCGACGGACGCACCGGTGAGCGCACGTCACGCGCGTGCGACGATTCCAGCGCTGCGACCACCGCGCTGTCGTCGAAGCGAAAGATCCCACAGAGCTCCATGGGCCGCACAGGTGCGGCGGCGCCGGGAGCGGGATGCTGCGCCCATCGTTGCTCGCGCGCCTCCGGGCACGCAGGCGCCGGAGGCTGGAAGCGCGCCATCGCGCGGCCGTTCTCCATGACGACGAGCGTGGAGGACGTGGCAGCCCACGCGCTCAAGCGCGTCTCGAACGCGGGCGACCACCGAACTTCATCGAGGCGGACGTGAGGACCGGCGAACACCGATGACCGATTGGGCTGAACGGCACTCGACGCGCATCGGACTGTGGCGCACATGACCTGGAAGACCTGACTGGGGGACGAAGGGCGTCGGACGGCCGTGGCCATTGTGCCCGCGGTGCGAAGACCCTAGGATGGATAGGTGCCAAGTGGCCTCCCCACCAGCGCCAATCACGCCACTCCTGACCATACCAATTCGTGCCGACCAGGCGTCAGCCGAAAGCGTCGCACCCGCGCGCTCGTCGGCCTCCGACACCGTTCATCTTCGTGGACGCCGCACAGCGGGAACCGCTCCATCGGCAGCTCTACGATGCGATCCGCGCCGCGATCGTGAGTGGCCGGTTGCCCGAAGGATCCCGTCTTCCGTCATCCCGCGCGCTGGCATCGGAGACGGGAGTGTCCCGTGCCACCGTGGGGGTCGCCTTCGACCAGCTCAGGGCCGAAGGGTATGTGGAGGCGCGTACCGGCTCCGGGACGTTCGTCCGAGCGGGACTCCCTGACGACGCACTGCACACCCGTCGGCGGCGACAGGCGTCGAGCCAGCGCGCAACATCCGCGGCGGCAGAGGCGCTTGCCCCTCGCGTACCTCCACCACTCGTGCACGCGCACAGCCTGCCCGTGCATCAGCTGGCGCCCGTCGCGTTCGTTGCAGGCGTGCCGGCGCTCGACCTCTTTCCCGCCGTCCTCTGGGGCAAGCTCAGCGCGCGTCGCTGGCGCAGTGCCGTCGGCGAAGCGGGCGCTCGCCTGCTGAACTACGCGAACTCGGCGGGCTACTATCCACTGCGCCGAGCGATCGCGACGTACGCCGGCCTTGCACGCGGCGTGAGATGTGACACCGAGCAGGTCATCGTGACGGCTGGCGCACAGCAGGCACTCGACATCGCGGCGCGCGTGATCCTGCGTCCGGGCGAATCGGCGTGGCTGGAAGATCCGGGATACTTCGGGGCGAAGGTCGCGCTCGAGGCCGTCGGCGCCCGCATCGTTCCCGTACCGGTGGATTCGGAAGGCCTGGATGCGGCCGCGGGCGAGGCGCTCGATCCCACGGCCCGCCTCGCCTACGTCTCGCCATCGCACCAGTTCCCGCTCGGCGCCACCCTCAGCATGCGCCGACGACTGGCGCTACTCGACTGGGCCGCGCGTGCGCGCGCGTGGGTGATCGAGGATGACTATGATGGGGAGTTCCGCTACGTGGGACGGCCGCTCGCGTCGCTGCAGGGTCTCGACGCCGATCGCAGCGCGGGCGCACACGCGTCCACCGCCAATGGTCGCGTGCTGTACATCGGGACATTCAGCAAGACGTTGTGTCCGGCGCTCCGTCTCGGGTATCTCATCGTCCCGCCGATGCTCGTCGACAGGTTTGCGGCGGCCAAGGGTGCGGCCGTCGGACACACGGCCACCGTGGACCAGGCGGTGCTCACCGACTTCATCGAGGAAGGCCACTATGCGCGTCACGTGCGGCGGATGCGGCTCGTCTACGCGCAACGTCAGGCGGCACTCGTCGCTGCCGCATCGGCACACCTGACGCAATGGGTCGATGTACGGCCCTCGCCTGCGGGCATGCACCTCGTGGGATGGTTGCGCAGCGAGATCGTGCGAAAGGGACTGACGGATCAGGTCCTGGCGGACATCGCGCTCACCGCGGGCGTCGTCACCACGCCGCTGTCGTCATACCGCCTGGATCGACACGCAAGCGACATCGGGTCGGCGAAGACGGGCGACGGCGCGCTGCTGTTCGGCTATTCCGCCTTTTCGGAAACCGCCATCTGGAACGGCGCTCGCCAGCTGGAGCAGGCGCTGTCAGCAGACTCGCGCAGCAACCTGCGGCGGCACCGGCGGAGCGCGTCGCGTGACTGAAGTCAACCGGAACGGCTGCGGCGGGCCCGTGGCTCGTGGGCGGTGGGCAAAGTGGCTTGGGTGAAAGGTTGCGTTGTGGTCATTGCATCGATGCCTGTTCACCAGCGAGAGTGCAAGAGAGCCATCACAGCCTTCCCTCGACCACGATTCTGATGAAACTGTTTTCCGTTCTGCTCATCGCCCTCGCACCGGCGCTGCCTGCACAGGCATCACGCATGGCACCGTCACCGGATGCGGTCGTCTCGGGCGTCCGCGATCTCTGGCACATCACGAACGACTACGTGCTCGCGGCCGCGCAGCAGATGCCCGAGTCGGGCTACGCGTTCAAGCCCACGCCCGAGGTGCGGAGCTTCGGAGAGGTCGTCGCGCACGTCGCCAACGCGCACCAACTGCTGTGCGGAATGGCCCTCGGCCAGCAACCCGCGGAACATGCCGCCAGCAGCAAGGCCGACGTGATTGCCGCGCTCCAGGCGTCGAATGCGCTTTGCGTGAAAGCCTACGCAATGTCGGATGCCGAGTCGTTCAAGCCGCTGAATGCCGTCGCGGCAAAGGCCTGGGTAGCTGCCGGGTTCGGGCCGCCGAGTACACAACTGCACGCGATCACGATGAATGCCTGGCACGACAGCGAGCACTACGGAAACATCGTGACCTACATGCGGCTGAAGGGCATGGTTCCGCCGTCGAGCCAGCCGAAGAAGTAGCGCGGCGCGTTCTTCACGACACGGCCTGCAGGCACGCACGCGCAATCGTCAGGTGGGAGCGCGCAGCACCTGACGGAGGACCTCGAGCACGCGCGCCATTCTCCGGCTCGCGTCATCCGCGACCTGCCGGAGCTCCGGTGCGAGTCCGCCGGGAGCCGAGGCGAGCATCGCCTGCGGGTCCACCAGCCGTACCACGGAGTGTGTCGCGTCCCGCGCCTCCACGGTCACGTTGCACGGCAGGAGCAACCCGATGGCGGGATCTGCCGTGACCGCTGCAAAGGCGAGGGGCGGATTGCACGCGCCGAGAATTGTGTATGGCCGGAACTCGCGGCCGAGCTTTTCCCGGAACGCCGCCTGCAGGTCAATCTCCGTGAGGATGCCGAAGCCCTCGGCCTTCAGTGCATCACGCGTGACGTCCTTCGCTGCCGCAAACGCGAGTGGCAGCTCGACTTCAAATCCGAGCGCGTCCGACATGGGGTTCTCCTGCCTGAGTGTAGCTGCACCTCTGATTCATGCCGAGCGGTTCACCGAAGGCGACTGTTCCATCTCGCTGATCGCCTCAGCGAGAAGCGGCCCCACCTGCTCGAGCAGGTAGACCTCCTGCTCGTCGAAGGGAACGGGAGCATAGTCGAAGTGACAGATGGTGCCGATCAACTCGCCGCGCATGTCCTGGAGCGGATAGCCACAGTAGGACTGAACCACTTTCTGCTTCGGGTGGCCATCGACACGGGCGTCCTTCAGTGCGTGTTCCGTCATGAACTGCCGCGCCGTGTCGCGCACGTAGAGGCAGTAGGAGTCGAGCACTGGCAGGTCTGGACAGCGTTCCACCGAGCGATCCTCGCGGTCGATCAAGTGGAGGTTGCGCAGGGTGCCGCCGTCGAACATGAACACAGCGGTGAAGCGGTGGACGCTGATGCCGTTGAGGAACTCGAGCGCGGGGCGAATGCCCTCCTCACTCAGCATGGCGCGAAAACGCGTTACCGCGTCACGTCGGTTGGGCATCGTCTGGGGCATTGAGGAAACGTGCTGGCAGTGTGTCGAGTCGTGCACGGTCCGTTGGCGGACGCGAGCGATCGTTGGAAGCCGCGCTCGCTTCTGTTTCGCGATCCGTCCGATATGAACGTGAAAGGGCAAAAACAATACCCCGTCCGGGAGCTGATGTTCGAGTAACGGACGTGGAATCCAGCGTCGATGTACTCTCCAGCGTGCGAGTCCCTGCATCCGTGCAATGACGAAGGCCGCGCCGCGCAGAATTTCGCGCGACACGGCCTTTGGTCACTCCCTCATCTACTGCCCATGAGGTCAGGGCTTGCCGAGCACTCCACTCGCCGCGCTCGTGACGCCCGCCGTTGCGCTGCCGGACGTCGCACCCAGCTGCTGCACCGGCGCCCGCGGCGGCACTGCCGGCGATGCCCGTTGGCAGCTGAACCGGCCGTACTCGCGAGACCGCGTAACACTGGACACGCGCATCGCGTGCGTCCAACCTTCCCGATCACTACTCGGGACATCGCACATGTCGTCGCGCCGAATCGCCTGCTTCGCTGTCGTGGTTTCTTCGTCCTTTGCCGGCGCGCAAGGGCCACGTCGCCCCGCTCCCGACCTCATCCTCACGGGCGGGAAGGTATTTACAGCCGACTCCCTGCATCCGTGGGCCGAGGCCATCGCGATCCGCGGTGAGCGGATCGTTGCGGTGGGATCGAACGCGGACATCCGGTCGCTGGCCAAGCGTGGCAGCCGCGAGATCGGCCTCGGTGGACGCACGGTGATTCCCGGCATCAACGACGCCCACGACCACGTCGGTGATGTTGCACCTGGTCGCGAGATTCGCATGTCGAGCGCGCCGACGCCCGATCCTGCTGCCGCGCAGGTGCTCGACTCCTTGCGTGCGGCCGTGGGGACACTGAACACGGGCACGTGGCTCAAGGTGACGATCGGCCTGCGCGCGCTGGACGACTCGACATTGCGCCGACGTGCCCTCGACATCGTGGCGCCGAACAATCCCGTCCTGTTGTGGACGTGGTGGGGGCACGGGGCGATCCTGAACACCGTTGCCTTGCGAAGGGTCCGCATCGCGGACGACGCGATCGATCCGCTCGGTGGCTTCTACGAGCGCGACGCGAGCGGCCGGCTCACGGGGCGGCTCGACGAATACGCGGAATGGGGCGCGCTGAGACGTATCTATTCGTCGGTTCCAATGAAGGAGTCGATCGGCGCGCTCAGGGCGTTTGGCGATTCGTCGCTGCGCCTGGGCGTCACGAGCGTGCAGGACATGGCGGGAGATTTCGAACCAGCGTACACGATTCGCGCCTTTCGCGAGGCGCGGCTGCCCATTCGCATCCGGCTCATCCGCTGGTCGATTCCCGATGGCCGTGGGCGCAACGAGGCGGAGTGGAACTCGGTTCCTGCGCATCCGGCGCCGCGCGTGACGGTGTCCGGACGCAAATGGGTGCTCGACGGCACGCCCATCGAACGGTTGGCGCTCATGACGCATGCCTATAGCGGCCAACCGGGCTACCTGGGCAAGCTCGACTTCCCCGTCGATACGGTGCGTGCGATTCTCGCTGGCGCGCTCAAGCCCGGTGCGGCGCAACTGCACCTGCACGTCGTCGGCGACAGTACGCCGGCGATCGTCCTTGCCCTGATGGAGTCGCTCGCGCCTGATTCGGTGTGGCGCGGCAAGCGCGTGCGGTTCGAGCATGCGCGCGGTGTCGTGGGCGACCTCGTCGCCAGGGCGGTGCGGCTTGGCGTCGTCATCGCGCAGCCGCGCCCCGGTTCTCCCATCGACACATGGCGGGCGGCGGGGATCCCGCTCGCATACGGCTCGGACCAGCTGCGCAATCCGTACTTCAACATGATGCAGATGGTATCGAGCCGTCCGGGGAGCAAGTCGGAGACGATCACGCGCGAACAGGCGGTGGTCATTGCGACTCGCGGCTCCGCGTACGCGGAATTCGCCGAGCATGACAAGGGCACGCTGGCGCCGGGCATGCTGGCGGACATCGCCGTCCTCTCGCAGGACATCTTCACGGTGGCGCCGGGAGCGCTGCCGGCGACGACGAGTGTCCTTACGCTGGTTGGTGGGCGCGTTGTGTTCGACGCGCTGTCACATGCAGCATCGGCACCTTCGCGTTGAGGATACCGCTGGCGGGACGGACCTGCCCGCGCGAGGTTCACGGGTCCCTCCCCACCGACTCCATCGTCGAGGAACTTCATGTCCCGGCTCCGTGCTGCATTGTCGCCCGTGCTCGCGCTCACGTTCGTCCTTGCCGGCCTGCGGGCCGCCGAGTCGCAGGGCCTTGCTCCCCGCCGTGATGCGACGATCGAGCGACTCATCGCCGCGATGACGCGCGACGAGAAGATCTCGATGGTACGCGGCGGGTTCCCCGGCGTGATGGGACCCTCGCCGGCGGACCCGATGGGCGAGGTGGGCTACATGCCCGGCGTGCCGCGACTCGGCATTCCCGCCATGCGCCTCACGGACGGACCGGCCGGCGTGCGCATCGGGCGCGCGACCACGGCGATGCCGGCGCCTGTCGCATTGGCGTCCACGTTCAGCGTCCTGGATGCCGCCAGGTACGGCACGGCGCTCGGGCGTGATGCACGCGCGACGCGGCAGGATGTCATCTACGGACCGATGATGAACATCGTGCGCGTGCCGCAGGGCGGCCGGAACTTCGAGACCATTGGCGAAGATCCACTCCTCGCATCCCGGCTGGCGGTGGCGGAGATCGGCGCGATCCAGCGGGAAGGGGTGATCGCGACGGCGAAGCACTTCGCCGAGAACAACCAGGAGAGCGGGCGCATGTCCGTGAACGTGAACGTGGACGAGCGCACCCTGCACGAGATCGAGCTGCCCGCGTTCGAGGCGAGCGTGAAGGCGGGCGTGGGCAGCGTGATGTGCTCGTACAACCGGATCAACGGCCATCACGGCTGCGAGAATCGCGTGCTGCTCACGGATATCCTGCGCCGGATGTGGGGCTTCGACGGCTTCGTGGTGTCGGACTACGGCGCGAACCACTCGACGGTGGCGTCGCTCGTGGCGGGCATGGACGTCGAGTTCATGAGCGACCGCTTCCGCACGCTCGACGATTCATTGCGGGCGGGCACGGCGACGGACGCCACCCTCGACGACGCGATGCGCCACATCCTCACGCCGATGAAGCGGTTCGGCCTGCTCGCGGGTGCATCGCCCACGGGTGGGCGTGCCGTCGGGCGTCCCGTGCCTGCGTTCGACACGCTTGGCTCCGCGCGCATCGCGCGCCAGGTGGCGACGGACGGTGCCGTGCTGCTGCGTAACGGAGGCGCGCTGCCGCTCAGCGCGGAGGACCTGCGGTCGCTCGTGGTGATCGGCGTGAGTGCGCGGCATGCGCTGGTGGGCGGCGGCGGCAGCTCGCGTGTGGCGGGGTTCATCTCGCGCGAGAAGAGTCCCCTCGCCGCACTCCGCGAGCGCGCCGGCAGCGGGTCGAACGTCAGCTTCCTGCCGGGCATCGATCCGGATGGCGTCGCGGTGCCGAGCTCCGCGCTCACGCCGCCCGGGGGCGCGGACGGTGCGCATGGCCTGCTGCGCACGGATTCCGCGGGCGGCACGTCGCGCGTGGATGCGCAGGTGGACTTCGTGGGGAGCAACGCACTGCCAGCACGGTCGCACTTCATCTGGACGGGTACACTCACCGCTCCCACGACGGGCGACTACGATCTCGCGATCCAGACCGACTGGGGCGTGGGTCCGTTCCTGTTCAACCCGGGCGGCAACTCGTCGATCACGGTGGATGGTGAGCAGGTGACGTCGAATGCGCTATTCGTGAGCCACACGCTGAGCCTCATTCCCACGACTGACGGCCTCACGAACGCGTCGGGACGCGCGCACCTCACGGCGGGCGCGCACGCGGTGCGCGTGGTATTCGGCGCGTCGGCTGGCCCGGGTGCGCCGATGGCGCCGCAGCCACTGCAGGTGCGCTTCGCGTGGACGACGCCGGAGATGCGCCGCGCGAACATCGCCGCGGCCGCGGCGGCGGCGCGACAGGCACACACGGCCATCGTGTTCGCACATAATGAAGGGTCGGAAGGCGTGGATCGTCCGTCACTCGCGCTCCCGTTGGGGCAGGATGAGCTGATTGCCGCAGTGGCGGCGGCGAATCCGCGCACGGTGGTGGTGCTCGACACGGGCGATCCGGTGCTGATGCCCTGGGCGGCGAGCACGAATGCCATTCTCGAGATGTGGTTCCCCGGCCAGGAAGGAGGAGACGCGACGGCCGACCTGCTGCTCGGCGCCGCGAACCCGGGCGGCAAGCTGCCGGTGACGTTTCCGGCGCGCGAGTCGGATGCGCCGACGGCGATGCCGGACCGTTATCCCGGCGTGAACGACCAGCAGCAGTATTCCGAGGGCGTACTGGTGGGTTACCGCTGGTACGACACGAAGCAGGTGGCGCCGCTCTACCCGTTCGGGCACGGGCTGTCGTACACGACGTTCCGCTACTCGCACCTCGCGGTGCACGGTCGTGACGTGACGTTCCGGCTCACCAACTCCGGCGCGCGCCGCGGCGCGGAGGTGCCGCAATTGTACCTCGGTGCCCCGCAGTCATCGCCGGTGCCGATGGCTGCGCAGAGTCTCGCCGGCTTCGAGCGGGTGGAGCTGGAGCCGGGCGCGAGCCGGACGATCACGATGCACGTGGATCGGCGCGCGCTGTCGATCTGGTCGGTGACGACGCACGGATGGACGGTGGTGCCGGGCGCGCGGGCGGTGCTGGTGGGGTCGTCGTCGCGAGACATCCGGCTGCGCGGCACGCTGCGGTAATTGCCGCAACGTCACCCTGTCGTCCTGAGCGCGGCGAAGGATGACAGCGGGGCATTACCACAGAGCACGCAGAGGAACACAGAGGACTGCGGTGGCGCTATCCGCAGTCCTCGACATCGCGATTCACACCGTCGGACCCGTGCCCGGCTCGTCCCATCGCGGCAGGCGCACGGTGAAGAACGTGCCGCTCGACTCCGCGGAATCCACCGTGATGCTGCCGCCGTGCGCGGCGACGATGCGCTCCGCGATGTAGAGGCCGAGGCCAAGGTTGCCCTTCGACGCGTTGCCGCTGTTGATCCGCTTGAGCGGATCGAAGAGGCCAGCGCGCGCGTCGTCCGGAATGGAAACGCCATAATTGTGGACCTGCAGCACGACGTCGCTGGCCTCGCCGCGTACCGTGAGGCTGATCTTCGACTTCGGCAGCCCGTGCTGCACCGCGTTGCCGAGCAGGTTGGCGAGCACCTGGCTCACGCGTCCACAGTCCCAGTTGCCCCGCAGGTCGCCCGACGCATTCAGCTGCAATACGGCGCCGGGATTGGCATCGCGCACCTCGTCGATGGCGTGCGCCGCCTCTGCCTTCAGGTCCATCTCCGCCCGCACGATGGGAATGCCCGAGCCCAGCCGGCTCCGGGTGAGGTCCAGCAGGTCGTTGACGAGCGCGTTCATGCGGCGCGCGGAGCGGGCGATGCGTGTCGTGAGCGTCAGGTGGGGCTCCTGGAGCTCGCCCGTGTCGAGCATGAACTGCGACGCCATCGTCATCGCACCCAGCGGAGACCGGAGGTCGTGGCCGAGGACGGCGAGGAAGACGTCGCGCGAGCTGGTGACATCGAGCGCGTAACGCTGGATCGACTCGGCAAGTGCCTGGTCGATGGTCTCGTTGAAGCGGATCAGGTCGTCGAAGTCGCCCTCGGTGAGCGTATGCGTGGCCTTGGTCCACAGGCGCAGTACACTGGCGCGCAGGGCGCGGTACTCGGACACCATCGCCTCGACCGTGAATCCGGACTCGGCACGTTCGGCGCCGTGTACCTCGGCTGCGGTATCGGGCGCACCGGCCTCGACCTTGGCATGCCCG
Source organism: bacterium (assembly GCA_040005695.1). GTDB lineage: Bacteria > Gemmatimonadota > Gemmatimonadetes > Gemmatimonadales > Gemmatimonadaceae > AG11. The sequence continues at coordinate 12,727 of JBDTYL010000453.1, forward strand.
CGTCCCTTGTCCGCCTGCTCCGTCTCGGTCTGTGGCGAGCGCAGGTCGAGGACCATGGCGTTGAGCATCGCCAACGCGCGATCACGCAGTGCGACGCGATCCATGGTGCTGCCGGCAGGCCCGGTGGTGGACGCGAACGCCTCCCACTCGGCGAGGATGGGTTCGCAGTGCGTTTCAATGAAGTCGGCGAGGCGCACGACGTCTCCTGACGGGTGAGTGCACCCAACAAGGCACAAACGAGTCCGAACCCTCCCGCCGGTAGCGAGCCCCGCTATTCCGCGCCTATCTTTCTGTTTATGCGCGGCCGACTGTGGTTCCGGGCCATCTCCCTCCTCTGCGGTCTGTGGCTGCTCGTCGGCCTCACCGAAGCGGCAGCGCTGCACGCATGTGCGATGCACGACGGACGCGGAGGCGGTCACGTCCACGGTGTCGCGATGGCGGCCGGTCACCACACTGACGCCGCCCCCTCGTCCGGGAGGCACGAGACAGCGATCTGCACCTGCCTCGGCGCGTGCTGCGTCGCCGTCGTCGCCGCGGTGCCCAACGTCGCGCGCATTCACTTGCTCGTCGTCTTCCACGAGCGCGCGACTGCGCTCGTGTCCGCGGCCACCGATTTCCGCACGGCGGCGATTGCGTATGCCCGGCCGCCCACCGTCGGACCCCCACACACCACAGCCTGACGATTGCCGCGCGAGCTCCATCCCGGGAGCCCCGCGCCCCGGCGCCCACAACGCGACGCCGGTGAACCGTCCCTGTGTGAGGTTTCGTGCTCAATACCCGCAAGACAGCGCGGTGCGCCGCTATTGCCGCGCTCCTGCCCTGCGTTCCCCTGGTGCTCGCGGCCCAGGGTCGCCCAGCACATCCTGATTCCACGTCGCGTGCGGACTCGATTGCGCGCCTGAAGGCGGTGACGGTCATTGCGACGCCCGCCGAACGTGAGCAGCCCGTCGCGGCGACGCATCTCGATGCGGCGAGCATCCGACAGACGCCCGCGCGATCGCCCTACGAACTGCTTCGTCAGGCGGCGGGGCTCGAGGTGCACGAGCAGGGGCAGGGCCCGGGCTTCGCGTCGGATGCGTCGCTGCGCGGCTTCAGCTCCGATCACTCCACCGACCTCGCGACGTGGGTGGACGGCGTGCCGCTCAACGAGCCGGTGAACGGGCACGCGGAAGGCTACAACGATCTGTCCGTGCTGTTTCCGGGCGGCGTGCAGGACATCGACGTGCTGCGCGGGCCGACGAGCGCGCTCTTCGGCAACTTCGCGCTCGCCGGCGTGCTGAACGTGCGCACGCTGGAGCGCATGCGCGGCACCGAGGCCACGCTCTCCGGCGGCAGCTTCGGGCGCGGCGAGGCAATGCTCCTCACGGGCTTCGACCACGCCGCGCGTGGCGGCGGCGTGCTTGGCGTTCGATACCAGCGCGAAGACGGCTTCCGGCCCAACTCGCGGTACGACGTCACGCAGGGGCATGCGCGCGTGGTGCACGACGTTTGGCACGGCATCACGCTGGACGGCGGCGTCGAGGCATACGGCGGCAACTGGAACTCGCCGGGCTTCCTGAGCGAGGACGAATTCGCGCAGCACGAGTATGACGTCGTCTCCAACGCGACGGACGGCGGCTACAAGCGCCGAGCACAGGAGCGGCTCAGTGTCCGCGTGCTCACGGGGTCCGTCATCTCGCGCACGACTTTCTACGCGACGCAGAGCCGCTGGCAGCTCTTCCTCACGATCCCCCCCGCTGGCGGACGGTTCGAGGGTTCCGGCAGCCAGACGGAAGAGGAGGACTCACGCGCGGGTGCCGGTGCGACGACAGCGCTCACGTGGTCGCTCGCCGGCAACGAAGTCACTGTCGGTGCGGAGACGCGATGGGACCGGTCGAACTACGAGAACTGGTACACGACGTCGCGCACGCGCGATTCCTCGGTGGCGCTCGTGAGGGGGCGGCAGTTGTCGGGTGCGCTCTTCGCGCAATCGCACGCGGACATCACCGACCGTTGGCGCCTCGACATCGGCGCGAGGTACGACGCGCTCGGCACGCGCTCGACGCCGCAGGCGAGCGGCGACGCCGTGGATGCGACGCATGGTGTGTTCTCGCCCAAGCTCGGCTCACTGGTCCGGCTCTCGCCGGAACTCGGCATCTATGCCAACGTGTCGCGCGGATTCCGCTCGGCCAACGGCATCATCATCCACCCGACGCTGTCGCCGATCACGGCGTGGGCGTATGAGACGGGCCTGAAGTTCGACCGACAGGGCACGAGCGCGTCGGCCGCGCTGTTCCGGATGGACGTGAGCAACGAGGAGACGCTCAATCCGGTGACGCTCATATCGACGAGCGGCAGCGCGAGCCGGCGGCAGGGCGTGGAACTGGACTGGCGCGTGCCGCTCACGCCGCTGTTCACCACATCAGGGAACTGGACGTTCAACGATGCGCGGTATCGCCACCTCGTGGCCGCGCCGGACGACGGCGGCGGCGGCGCACCGGAGGTGCTCGACGGCCAGCGTGTCTACAACACCTCGACGTACGTGGGCGTGGCGGCGCTGGACATCACGCCGTCGGGCGCGCGCGTGCACGGTCGCGTGAGCGGCAACTTCGTCGGGCCGTACAGTCCCTTCGACGAGCCCGGCGTGGTGGTGGGCGCCTATGGCCTGCTGCACGTGTCGGCGTCCGCGCCGCTGGCCGGCATGGAGGTGGAGGGCAGCATGCGGAATGTGCTCGACCGTGCGTATCCGGAGGTGATTGCCGGTCACATCGTGTCCCCGGGTCAGCCGCGGACATTCTACGTGACCGTGCGCGTGCGCGTGTAACTACCCGGTCATCGGCAATGATTCCAACAGAGGACCGACAGTTGAGGCGTCAGAGCAGGTCCGACAACCCCGCATTGCGCAGCAGCGGCGCGTAGCGGGGATCGAACGCAAGGCCGCGGCGATCGAAGGGGAGGTCGGTGAGCACGCGGCGGAGGCGTCCGGGCCGCCGGTGATAGCCGCGCTCCACCCAGTCCATCGCGGCGTTCCACTCGCCCAGCTCGGCGTGTGCCGAGATGATCGCGTCGGCCGCCTGGCGGCTGCCGTGCTCGATGAACGGGTCAGTGGTTTCCGCGCGCGCAAGCAGCGCGTCGCGGTCGCGACGGATGTCCACGGCGCGCGCGGCGGGCCAGCCGAGCGCCGCGGTGTCGGCGGCGATGAGCTTGGCGCGATCGACCTGGTCGCGGATGTTGTGGAGCGTGCTTCGCGCGACGCTAGTGTAGTGAAGCCAAAGTGTCGTTCGCTTTCTTGACCTTCGCGAGGATCGT
>JBDTYL010000454.1:0-2429 GCA_040005695.1 bacterium
CTCGAGCCACAGGTCGCGGTGTGCCCTGACGGCCGCCGGACTGCCGATGAGGACGTATTCGCGCTGGCGGAACATCTGCATGCGCGCCGGATCGTTGGATGGCTCGTGCCGGAAGCACACTGTCAGGACATCCACGAGCCGGCCCGACGCGGGGACGGACTTGCCGCTGAACGTCGGATAGACGGGATAGCACGCGGCGGGCGTCAGGACGACATCGGTTGGCGTCAGCGGCTTTGACCAGTCGTCTCCACGATCGAGCAGGCGCAGTAGCTCCTTGTGGTCATGCTCGTTGCCCGTGAAGCTCGATACGGACCCGATGAGTTGCGGAAACGACTTCAGGTAGCCGCTCTGCTCGAAATGCGCCCGCGGTATGAGCGATGGGAAGCGCATCACCGTGGCCTGCTCGGCGGCACCCCTCCGCGTCACGAACCGGTCGAACCGCTGGAGCACGTCCTCGAACACGCCGCCACGACCGACGACGCCCGGCACGCCCGATGGAATGAGGAGCCCCTCGCGTACGAGTTCGCCCATGTACGCGTCGTACGGGTCCTCCGTGGCGGTCATCGCTTGCGGGGCAGCGTCTCGGGAGATGGTCATGGTTGCTGGCCGTTGGTGGACGGACGAGGCGGGATCAGCTAGTCGCGGTGCACGAGCAGCATCTGGGCGCTCGCGCCGAGAATGCGGTCATTGTTGATCATGATGCCGGCGCCGTAGGCGTCGCGCAGGTGGCGCTCCACGCTGTACTTGCTGTCGGTCTTGTAGCCATAGATACCGCAGACGCCGAGTGCCTGGGCGACGATCTCGACGACGAGCTTCGACGACTGGATCTTGAGGTTGTTCATCATCAGCGCGAAGCCGATGCCGGTAAGTGCATCGGCGTCGTCGTAGATCCCTTCGAAGGTGGATTTGGCCTGCTCCACGTTCGAGCGCATCACCTGCAAAAGGGCCACGAGCTCAGCGAGCCGCACGGCTCCGGGCGGCATGGTGCCGGGCTTCTTGCGCGCCGCATCGCGGACAAACTGGCGCGCCCGGTTGACGGCATCCGTCGCGATGCCCAGCCAAAGGGACGCCCACAGGATGTGCGAGACCGGCAACATCGTGCGGCCCGAGATCTCGTCGTAGCCGTCGGGCAGGATCTGGTCGACTGAGCCGGTCGTGGTGAGGATGTTGCCGCAGCTGCACGTGCCCCGAAAGCCCATCGCGTGCCATTCGGCGGTGCGCTCCAGCGTCGTTCCGTCTTTTCGCGCGACGACCATGACCTGGTCGCTGGGCGCCGACTCGCCGTGGCGCCGCGCTGTGACGAGGATGTCATCGGCCTGGTCGCCGTAGGAAATCACCGGCGCCTGCTTGCGCAGCGCGAACGAATCATCCGTGCGTTCCACGGCGCACAGGCTCGTCCGCACGTCGCCGCCGATGCTCACTTCGGACGTCGCCGACGCCAGCAGCAGCTGCCGGTCAGCGATCTCCCGCATGTAGGACTCGAAGAAGGGCGCGCCGTTCGCGTGACGCACCACACACGCGACCTGGATCTGATGCATGGCGAACACCATGGCGGTGTTGGCACACTCGCGCCCGAGGGTCTCGCACATGTCGGCGATCCGCGTCATGCTGCAGCCCATCCCGCCGAACCGCTGCGGGATCAGTGCGCTGAGCAGCCGTGCGCGCCGAAGCGCATCAAAACTTTCCGATGGGAAGCGCTCCTCGCGATCGACGCTGTCGGCCGCCGGGCCGGCGACCTGGCGCGCAATGAGTGCGACGGGATCGGTCGCTCCCGCTGGTTCGGTGAAGGGCACGATGGAATCGCCCACTTGAGTGGATGCCACGATGGTCTCCTGGTCAGGTCGTGCGCGCACCATCCGTCAGTTCGGCGAGCGCGTTCCTGATCGACGCGATTGTCTCGAACGTCCGGCGACGGAGCATCCGCTCGGGGAACTCAATGTCGAAATGATCCTCCAGCGCCAGCATGAGGTTCACACCAGCGTGGGACGTCAGTCCCGCCTGGTACAGGCTTGCGTCGTCGGTCAGTTGATCGACATCGATGCTGAGGCGTCCGTGCTCGCGCAGAATGGTCCGGATTTCCTGATCCACAATTCGCTCCATTTCGAAAAAACTGAACCGACAGCGACTAGTCCCGCGAATGGTGGTTCGCGGCGCCGCCGGCGGGCCGTTGCGTCATCCGTTGCGCCACGACGGTGGCCACTGCGTACTCGTGCTCGTGGCTCATGCTGAGCGCCAATCCCACGATGCCCTGCTCTTCGGCCATCTCCTTCGCCTCGGCATGCAGCACGATGTCACACCACCCGCCGGCATCGCGCTTCACCTCGATCGAGCGCCAGACGAGCTTGTCTGTGCGCACGCGCAGGAGCTTCGTCGTGGCCTCCTTTGCAGCGAATCGGGCCGCGAACCGTTCGGCAGCCAGGCGCGGCTCA
>JBDTYL010000455.1:0-5064 GCA_040005695.1 bacterium
GCGATCACGGAGAACAGCAGGATCGGCGCGACGAGCAGGATTGTCTGTAGAGTATGCAACTGGTCCGGGCGAGATCGGCGGGCGCTGACGGGCTGCGCAAGGGCGAAAGGTAGCGGGGCCACGGGGGCGAGTAAAGCGGGCGGTCCCGCTCGGACGCACACTGCCAACGTGCTGTCGCTGCTTGACTTCACCCCACTCGCGCGATAGGCTTATGGGCTCGCGACCCTCGCGACCTCTACTGAATTTTTGGAGATCTTTCGTGCCGAATATCGCATCCGCGAAGAAGAACATGCGGAAGTCGCGCGCCGCGACTGCGCGCAACCGCGCGCAGCGCTCCGCGCTCCGCACCGCGCTCAAGAAGGCCAAGGCGCCGACGGCGACCGCAGACGAGCGGACGCAGGCGGTCACCCTCCTCGACCGCGCCGCCCGCAAGGGACTGGTGCACAAGAATCTCGCGGCACGGCAGAAGAGCCGCATGGCGAAGACCGCGAACGGCTGAGCCGCTCACGAGCACGCGACACGAAAACGCCGGTCGGCTGCGCAGCCGACCGGCGTTCGTGCATCGTGCACCCGCGTTCCCCGGTTGCTAGAGCGACGCGAGCTCCGCACCGCAGCGCTCGCAGTACCACTCCGTGGGGTAGTTCATCGCCCCGCACTCGCCGCACTTGAGTGACTTCACGCCGTCCGACGCGCTGTCGCGACGCAGCATGCCCCCGCCACCGGAGAGGAGGGGCTCGCCCGCCTTATGGACGATCGGTGAGCTGAGGGGAGTCGTCCCCTCCGCCAGGTGGACGATCTGGTCTTCCTGCGACCGTTGCGCGAACGTATCGAGGCGCGCCTTCTCGTCCGGCTGGTCCGCAGGCGCCGCGTCGAACGTGCCGGACGGCGTGTCGACGACAGAACTGAGGAAGGCCAGTTCGTCGAAGCCCGTCGCGCGCCGCGAGGCGGCGGGCGGCACGTCCGTCTCCGGCATATGGGGCGCGGGCGCCGGCCGTGTTGCCCCTGTGGAAGGACGCGGCGGCTTCAGTTCCATGTCCAGCAACTGCTGCTCGGCGGCGATCACGGCGGGCGGCAGTTCGGCGGGCAGTGCAGCGTCATCCTGGGCGGCGGGAGGCGCGCTCGTCGGCGCCGCGACGGGCCGCGATTTCCGCTCGGCGACCGGTGCCGCCGTGGGAGGTGCCGCGGGCGGTGCTTCGGGCGGAGCCGGCTTTGGCGCCGGCGCCTGCGCCGGCACGGAGGTGGGCGGCGTTGCCGACTCGAGCAGTTCGCGTGTCCTGCCGAGCTCGCGCTCCACGGCCCCACGCCGCGTCGCCACCTCGTCAAGGGCAGAATCGCGCTCGGTTGCCATGCGCTGCCAGTCGTCGGCCGACAACTCGCCCACGTGCGCGCGCAGCTCCGCCTCGGCCCGCTCGTCCTGGCCTCGCTGGTGCTCGCTCGTGAGCGCCTCGAGACGTGCCTCGAGTGTGGCGAGCTCGCCCCGCAGCGCGTCGGCATGGGACGACAGCTTGACGATCACCGCCTCGAGCCGCGTGCTGTAGTCGAGGTGGACCCGGGCGAAGACATGATCGGCCGTGGCGGCGCGGCGCGCTTCGAGCGCGGAAATCCATCCCTCGTAGCGGCGGCGCTCGTCCATGAGCGCGGTGACCGCGGCCAGCGCCGCGCCCTCTTCCGCAGGCGACCCGTCCGCGGCATCGCGTCGAGCGTCATTCCTGTTCATCAATCGTCTCCGGCGTCATCGGGTGCCGGGCGGCCAACGCCGCCCGCCGAACGGTGCGCACTGCCTCGCCCTCGCGGGCTCCGAGGACATTCACGCGGCCAAGCATTCGTGCAGTGCGCAGAATGCGCGCCCCGTGTTCAAGACTCTCCATCCGCTGATGCGCCACTTCCAGCGTGTGACCGACCGTCGTCGCCCCATGGTTGGCGAGCAGGAATCCGTCGTGGTGCGCGAGGAACGGCTCCATCGCATCGCCCAGGGCGGGCGATCCCGGCAGCGCGTACGGCACCAGCGGCACGCCACCGAGCTGGAAGATAGTCTCCGGCAACACGTCGTCCATGAAGTCGAGGCCGGCCACGCCGAAACCGGTCGCGACCGGCGGGTGCGCGTGGACCACGGCCCGGACATCGACGCGGCGCGCGTAGATTCTCAGGTGCATGTCCAGCTCGGACGACGGACGCTGCGTTCCCGCGACCGTGACGCCGCTCGCCGTCACTTCCACGAGGTCGCCCATGGTGACGTCGCACTTCGACATGCCGGCGGGGGTCACCAGGACGTGACCCGACGGCAGGCGGATGCTGACGTTCCCGTCCTGGCCGGCGATCAGGCCGGCGGCATACAGGCGGTGGCAGACGAGGACGATCTCGCGCGCCGCCCCCGCCCGCTCCGCCTCACGGCTGTCGGCGATGGACAATGCGTCCGTCCACGAGTGTGCACTCCACCTGGCCGCGGAGCTGCATGCCCGCGTATGGCGAATTGCGCCCCTTCGTGCGGAAGCGCGCCGGGTCCACGGTCCACGCAGCATCCGGGTCGAACACGGTCACGTCCGCCATGCCGCCGCGCCGCAGCGATCCGCCGGGAAGCCTGAACAGTCGGGCCGGTGCACAGGCCATCCGTTCCACCAGCATCGGCACGTCGATGATGTCGCGGTGCACGAGCCACGTGAGGTTCACGGCGAGCGCCGTCTCCAGCCCGACGATGCCGTTCGGCGCATCGGCGAACTCGCGCTCCTTCTCGTCGTAGTGATGCGGCGCATGATCGGTCGCGATCACGTCGATGGTGCCGTCCTTCACGCCCTGCTGCAGTGCCTCGACATCCGCCGCCGTGCGGAGCGGTGGATTCATCTTCGCATTCGTGTTGTAGCCGTCCACCGCCTCCTCCGTGAGGGAAAGGTGGTGCGGGCACACCTCGGCCGTGACGTTGATGCCACGCTCCTTGCCCCAGCGAATCAGCTCGACCGACCCCTTCGTGCTCATGTGGCAGAGGTGGATGTGGCCACCCGTGAGCCGCGCGAGGAGGATGTCGCGGATGGCCATGATCTCCTCCGCCTCCGCCGGAATGCCACGGAGGCCGAGGCGCGCGCTCATGAGCCCTTCGTTCATGGCGCCGCCCTTGGCGAGCGTCGGCTCCTCGCAATGGTCGGCGACGGGAATGCCGAAGGTGCGCGCGTACTCGAGCGCGGTGCGCATGAGCTGCGCGCTCTCCACCGGCTTGCCGTCGTCGCTCACGGCCACCGCCCCAGCGCCCACCATCTCGCCGAATTCCGCCAGCGTCTCGCCCATCTCGCCGATGGAGATGGCCCCGATGGGATAGACGCGCGCGCCCCCGGCCTTCTTCGCCTGGCTGATGATGAAGCCGACGGCCGCCTGGTTGTCGGTGACCGGATCGGTGTTGGGCATGGCGCAGACGGCCGTGAAGCCGCCGGCCGCCGCGGCCCGCGCGCCGCTGGCGATGGTCTCGACTTCCTCGCGGCCGGGCTCGCGCAGGTGGCAGTGCACGTCGATGAAGCCGGGCGAGATCACGCGACCCGCGCAGTCGATGGTCTCGAGCGCGTCGCCATCGAGGCGCACGTCCCCGACGCGGCCGAGTGCCTGGATGACACCGTCGACGATGAAGACGTCGCCGATCTCGTCCATGCGCTGCGAGGGGTCGACGATGCGGCCGCCGCGCAGCAGGATGGAGCGCGCCGTCATCGAGCGCTCCCGCCCTTGGCGGCCTCGGCGAGCTCGGGATTGCCGCCCGAGAGGAGATAGAGCACCGCCATGCGGACTGCCACGCCGTTGGTCACCTGGTTGAGGATCACGCTGTGGGGCCCGTCGGCGACGTCCGAGTCGATCTCGACGCCGCGGTTCATGGGCCCGGGATGGAGGATGAGCAGGTCCTTCGGTGCCCGCGCGAGCCGCTCCGACGAGACGCCGAACACGCGGTTGTACTCGCGCAGCGACGGGATGTAGCCACCCTGCATGCGCTCGAGCTGGAGGCGCAGGATGTTGAGCGCATCCGCCCACTGGATGGCGTCCTCGATGTGGTCGAAGACGGTGACGTCGAACTGGTCGATGGCGTTCGGGAGCAGCGAGCGTGGGCCGCAGACGCCGACGGACGCGCCCATCTTGAGCAGGCCCCAGATGTTGGAGCGTGCGACGCGCGAATGCAGCACGTCGCCGCAGATGCAGATCTTGAGGCCGTCGAGCCGCTTGAAGTGGTCGCGCAGCGTGAGCATGTCGAGCAGCCCCTGCGTGGGGTGCTCGTGCGTGCCGTCGCCAGCGTTGATCACGTTGGACTCGATGCGCTCGGCGAGGAACTGCGCGGCGCCGGACGCGCCGTGGCGGATCACCACCATGTCGATGCGCATGGCCTCGAGGTTCCGCGCCGTGTCGACGAGCGTCTCGCCCTTGCTCACGCTGGAGCCGGAAGCGGCGACGTTGACCGTGTCGGCGGAGAGGCGTTTCTGCGCGAACTCGAAGGAGACGCGCGTGCGGGTGGAGGCCTCGAAGAACAGGTTGACGATGGTGGAGCCGCGCAGCGTGGGGACCTTCTTGATGGCGCGCTCGCTGATCTCCTTGAACGGCTCCGCGGTGTCGAGGATGAGGCGGATCTGGTCGCTCGAGAGGTGCTCGAGTCCGAGCAGGTCCTTCCCGAGCGCTCCGCTCATTCCTTCTCCGCGATGATGACGGCGTCCCGGTCGTCGAGCTCCTTCACGAGCACGTCCACGCGCTGCGTGGGCTTGACGTCGATGGCCTTGCCGATGACGTCGGGCTGGATGGGGAGTTCGCGGCCGCCGCGGTCGATGAGCACGGCCAGCGCGATGCGCCGTGGCCGGCCGAAATCCGCGAGCTCGTCGAGGGCCGCGCGGATGGTGCGGCCGGTGTAGAGCACGTCGTCCACGATGACGACGTGCTTGCCGTCGATGCCCCAGGGGAGGTTGGTGGGGCCGACGACGGGGCGCGGCCCGACGGTCTGGAGGTCGTCGCGATAGAGCGTGATGTCGAGTGCCCCGCTGGGGACGTCGGCTTTTTCGCGCTCCTTGATGGAGGATACGATACGCGCCGCGAGCTGCACGCCGCGGCGCT
>JBDTYL010000456.1:0-7322 GCA_040005695.1 bacterium
TCCTGAGCGCAGCGAAGGATCTGCTGGTCATCCTGAGCGCAGCGAAGGATCTGCTGGTCCAGACGATCGCCCGACCATCACGGCACGGGCCGCGGGTCCGCGCCGCTGTAGATGCCGTTGAACAGCCACTTGAACGTGCCGTGCGGCTGGCCGCGGAACGTGATCTCCGGCGCGAACAGGTACAGCTTGCCCTTCCCGATCGTCGCCTCGACCGCCTCCACGGTGCCGTCGAGGTAGTTCTGGCCCCACGCCCAGCCGCTGCGCAGCGGGGTGGGCGTGGCGAACCAGGCCAGCGGACGCAGGCCCTTCGCTGCCGCATCGGAACCCAGTCGGTACGCGGGGCTGTTGTCGAAGAACACGTCCAGGTCGCGCGGCAGGCCCGCGGAAATCTCCTGCGTCGTGTCCACCTGCACGCGCAACACGGAGCCCGGCACGTAGTACTTGTCGCCCGGCAGGTCGCGGTCCGCGCCCGTGCTCGTCGTCTCCACGAGCGCATTCGTGATCGGCAGGCCGAGGCTCATGCCGAGGTTTGCCGAGGTGCCAACGGCGACGACGATGCCGCCCGCCTCCATGAACTGTTTCAGTTGCGGCACCGTGCGCGCAGTGGTGAACCGGCCGAGCCGCTCGCGGAACTCCGCGGGAATGCTCGACGTGTCCACCGCGCCGCCGAAGCCGCCCCGACCGCCCTGTCCTTCACGCGGCACCGCGCCCGACGGCAGGATGATGACGTCGTACTTGCTGGCGAGGTTGCCCGCGTCGAGCGTCGGGGGATAGATGACGTCGAACGGGAACTCGAACTGCTCGAGCAGCCAACGGGTGTGCCCGGACGGCATCGAGCCGCCGTACACATCGTAGAGCGCGACACGCATCGGGTGCAACCGCCGGGCATCGGCCGCCGGCCGCGTCGCCACCGCGGTGGACGACACGCCCTTCGTGCGAGCGAGGTCGCGCATGAGCGCCGTCGACGAGGGTGTTGCGGCAATGTAGAACGTGCCGGCGGGCCAGCTGCGTCCACCGGCCGTGAGCGGTGCGCGGAGCTCGAACACGTCCGCCTTGTCCTTGAGCGCGCGGTTCACCGCGATGAACGCGTCGTTCACCGCATGGCTCACGAGGTAGCCCGCCGGATTTGCAACGCCCGCCACCGTACCCGCCATCGGCTGCGCGAGCCCCTTGATCGGCTGGAAGGGTCCGTCGAAGCCGTCGAGGATGCGGTCGAACTTCACGCCCATCTGGTACGCGAGCGTGTAGCCCGCGTTGTCGTACGGGCGCTTCGGCGGGCCGCCCGGGTACGCGAAGTCGTTCGGGTGATCCTGCGGTTCGAACATGTCGAGCACGTGCGGACGGAATGCCTGCGCGGACTTCACCACGTACGAGCCGGCGGGATACTGCTTGCCGTTCACGGTAAACGGCGCGGTCGCGCGATTCACGATCACGCCCACGTGCAGCAGCGCGTTCACGAACTTGGTCGCAGTCGGGAAGTCCGGCTGGTCGCTCGGCAGGATGTAGCCGCGTGGATCGCGCAGCGCCGGCGCGTGCAGCACCTCGGTGTAGTACTTCGGGTCGGCGCCGCGGCCGAACTGGTTGATGGGGTCGCCGACGGGCGTGCCCGCGGCCGGCGCCGCCTCCGCGCCCGCCCCACCGCGTCCGCGACGAGCACCGCGTCCACCAGCGGTCGTCGCGCTGCCGGCCGCGTCAGCCTCGATCTGCTGCTTCACCGCGTCGATGCGGCTCGGGCTCGCCGTCCACGTGTCGCGGCTGCCGCGGTCGATGGAGTTGCGGCCCATGCGCCAGAAGTTGAACAGCAGGTTCTCCTTCTCGCGCGAGGCGATGTCGAGCACCGCGCGATTCGCCGTGAGCGAGTACTCGATGGACTGCCGGAAGTGCCAGCGCTGCGGCGCGATGGGATACGGCAGGTCGGCACGCGGCAGTTGCTGGTCCGGGATGAACGGGATGGTCTGCGGCGTGGGATTGCCGATGGCTTCCGTGAGCAGCCCGATCTGGTTGTGGAAGTACACCGTCGTGCGCAGGCCGCCATTCCACCACGTCGAGTAGCTCGAGCCCGAGCGCATGGTGACGCCCGGCTTGCCCTCGGACTCGAAGCGCGAGTGCATCGACGCGGCGACGAGGTCGAGCTCCACCGGGATGAGCGGATCGAAGTTGAAGTTGAACGGGTCGCGGAACGGCGGGGCAAACATCACCGTGCCGGCGGGGCCGGTCTGGTGGTGGTTGTAGACGATCTGCGGAAACCAGTCCCAGTACAGGACGTGGTTGATGTTCTGCGTCTCCGGCTGGTTGGAGATGTAGAAGTCGCGGTTGTCGTCGTGCCCGATGTACTTCTGGTAGAGCCGCGGGATGTTCATGTTCCGCTTCAGCGTGTCCGCGTCCTTCATGTACCAGTTCGACACGAGCTCCATGCCGTCCGGGTTCGCATGCACCGCCAGGATGATGCAGTCGTCGAGGAAGCGCAGTGTCTCGGCATCGTTCTTCGACAGCAACTGGTACACGGTCTCGATGAGCTGCGCCGCGCCCAGCACTTCGGTGGCATGCAGGCCGCCGTCGATCCAGACGACCGCCTTCCCTTCCTTCGCCAGCACGCGCGCCTCCGCCTCGCTCACGCCGTCCGCGTAGGCGAGCTTCCGCGAGATCGCCTTGTAGTGGTCGAGCTTCGCGAGGTTGGCCGGCGAGGAGATGACCGCCATCAGCTGCGGCCGGCCCTCCGCTGTCCTGCCGATCTCGACCAGCTTCATGCGGTTCGACTCCTTTGCCAACTTGCGCCAGTAGCCTTCGAACTGCGTGTAGTTCGCCAGCTTGTAGTCGTCGCCGATGTTGAAGCCGAACTGCTGCTTCGGCGACGTGATCGCGCCCTGCGCGCGCGCCGTGGGAACGAGGAGGGCGATGGCGCCAGCGAGCGCGAGGCTCGACGCGAGGCGTCGGCGTGCCCTGGTGGTGGGTCCCAGCATGCGAACTCCGTGGATGCCGTGTCGGCGGCGCAGGTGGATGCGCCGCGGTCGAACGTGCGGATGGAAGGGTCTCGCTCAAGAGAACGCGAGCACGGCATCGATCGTTGGGGCGCCGGCCCGGACGGCGAATGGGAACTCCCGTCATCCGTCCAGCGAGCGCAGCGAGCGGGCTGTCCGCAGGCCGAGCTACGCGGCCGTGAGAACCCGGTTGCCCGACTCGGTGATGGCCACGGTGTGCTCGAAGTGCGCCGAGCGCGACCCGTCCACCGTGACGATGGTCCACTTGTCCGCGAGGGTGCGCGTCTGCGGACCGCCGATGTTCACCATGGGCTCGATGGCCAGCGTGAGGCCGGGCACGAGCTTCAGCCCGCGCTTCGCCTTGCCGTAGTTGGGCACCTGCGGCTCCTCGTGGAACTCCACGCCGATGCCGTGCCCCACGAGGTCCCGCACGACGCTGAAGCCTGCCTCCTCGACAACCTTCTGCACCGCCGCGCCGATGTCGCCCAGATGGTTGCCCGGCACCGCGGCGGCGATGCCCGCGCGCAGCGACCGTTCCGTGGTGTCGAGCAGCCGCAGGGTCTCCGCGTCAACGACGCCGACCGCGACCGTCGTCGCCGAGTCGGTGAAGTAGCCCTGGTAACCCACGCCCACGTCGATCGAAATGATGTCGCCCTCGGCGAGCACGCGCTTCCGCGACGGGATACCGTGGACGATCTCCTGGTTGATCGAGGTGCAGAGCGTGCCCGGGAAGCCGTAGAGTCCCTTGAAGGCGGGCGTCGCGCCGGGATGGCTGCGGATGAAGGCCTCGGCGATCGCGTCGAGGTCCTGCGTCGACACGCCGGCGCGCACCTCGCCCCGCAGCATCTGCACGGTAGCCGCGAGGATACGGCCGCCCTCGGCCATCACCTCGATCTCGCGCGAGCTCTTCAACTGGATCATGGCGTGTCTCTCGACAATCAGGAGGCCAGCGCGCCGAGCGCACGGGCAGTCACGTCCTGCACGGACCCAACGGCGTCGATCACGGCGACCTTGGTGCCGTGTGCGCGGTACCAGGTGAGCACGGGTGCCGTCTGCCGTTCGTACACCTCCAGCCGGTTCCGGATCGCGTCCGGTTCGTCGTCCTTTCGGCGCACAAGGATACCACCGTCCTTGTCACATGTCGAGCCGGGCTCGCGTCCCGTGTACGGCGTCTGGCAGGTCTCGCAAACGGTGCGTCCGGCCAATCGCGCGACGATCTCGTCGTCGTCGATGTCGAAGACGAGCACCGCCTCCACTTTCTTGCCGAGCTCCGTACAGACCGTCGCGAGGCCCTCGGCCTGCGGTACGGTGCGCACCACGCCGTCGAGCAGCACGCCACCCTTCGCACGTGGTTCGCCGAGCGCCTGCTTGATGATGCCGAGGATCACTGCGTCCGGCACGAGGTCGCCGCGTTCCATGTAGGCCTTCGCTTCACGACCCAGCGCGGTGCCATTGCGGATCGCGGCGCGCAACTCGTCGCCGGTGGCCAGCGTCGGAACGCCAAGCGCCGCTGCGAGCAGCGGCGCCTGGGTTCCCTTTCCAGCTCCGGGTTTCCCGAAGAGAACGATGATCATGGAAATGTGTCGTCCTGAGCGAAGGACCTGCCTGCTAGAACCCTCCGGGGCCCGCCTGCTGGCGTCCACGGATCTTGAGCTTGCCCTTCTTCATGAAACCGTCGTACTTGCGCAGCAGCAGGTGCTGCTGCACCTGCGCCAGCGTGTCGAGCGCCACGCCCACCACGATCAGCAGCGACGTGCCGCCGAACGCGAGGCTGCCCGGCACGTTCACGAGGCGCGAGATGAGCACCGGCAGGAGCGCGATCGCCGTCAGGAAAAGCGCGCCCGGCAGCGTGATGCGCGAAACCACCTGATCGATGTACTCCGC
Source organism: bacterium (assembly GCA_040005695.1). Classification (GTDB taxonomy): domain Bacteria; phylum Gemmatimonadota; class Gemmatimonadetes; order Gemmatimonadales; family Gemmatimonadaceae; genus AG11. The sequence continues at coordinate 4,863 of JBDTYL010000456.1, forward strand.
CGTCTTCGCCCCCGGCTTCACGCCCGGGATGAAGCCGCCCTGCTTCTTCAGGTTCTCCGCCAGGTCGATCGGGTTGAAGATGATCGACGTGTAGAAGTACGTGAAGAACAGGATGAGCACGGCCATCGCGATCATGTACAGCGTGCTGCCGGGCGAGAGTATCTCCGCGAACCGCTGGGCCGTGGCGTTCTTGAAGAAACTCGCGAACGCGCCGGGCACCACGATGATCGACTGGGCGAACACGATCGGCATCACGCCCGCCGTGTTGATGCGGAGCGGGATGAAGGAGCGCGCTGCCTCGCGCATCCGGCCCCGCGCCATGGTACGCTGCGGGATCTGGATGAGGATGCGGCGTGCCGCCATCGTGATCGCCACCACCGCGGCCACCACCGCCACCATCAGCAGCGTGAGCACGAGCAGCGAGAACGAGCCGATCGCGCCGGTGTTCAGGAAGCCGAACGTGGTGCCGATGCCGGGCCAGATGCGCTCGACGATGGAGAAGAAGATGATCAGCGAGGCACCGTTGCCGAGACCGCGCTCCGTGATCTGCTCACCCAGCCACATCACGAAGATCGCGCCCGTGGTGAGGAAGAACGCCATCTGCAGCCGGAACGCCATCCCCGGGTTCGCGATGGCGCCGGTGAGCGACTCCGTGAACAGCGCGAAGCCCCACGCCTGCACCGCCGCGAGCGCGACGGTGGCGTAGCGCGTCCACTGGTTGATCTTCTTCCGGCCTTCTTCATCCTTCTGCATCTTCTCGACGGACGGCACCACGGCGCCGGCAATCTGGAGGAAGATGCTCGCCGAGATGTACGGCATGATGCCGAGCGCGAACACGGTCGCGCGCGACAGCTGGCCGCCGGTGAAGAGGTCGTAGATGCCGAGCAGGCCACCGCCGCCGGTCTTCCCCTGGTTGGCGAAGAAGTCGATCAGTGCCTGCGTGTCGATTCCGGGCGCGGTGATGTGCGCACCGATGCGATACACGAGCAGGCACAGGAGCGTGAAGAGGATCTTCTCCTTCAGCTCCGGTGTCTTGAAGACGCTCGATACCGCCGCTGCGGCATTGTTCTGGGCCATGACAATCCTCGGGGGTGCGGCGTTACTCCTCGACCTTCCCACCGGCGGCGACGATCGCCTCGCGGGCCGCGCTGCTGACCTTCAGGCCGCGCACCGTGACTGCCGTCGAGAGCTCGCCGTTCGCCAGCACCTTCACCGCGCCCTTCCGCTTCACGAGGCCCGCTGCGCGCAACGATTCCTCCGTCACCTCGCCGTCGAGCAGCGCGAGCTGGTCGAGACGGATGACGTTGTTCTCCTCGCGAAACGGATTCGTGAAGCCACGCTTCGGCAGCCGGCGCGTGAGCGGCATCTGGCCGCCTTCGAAGCCGGGCTTGCCGCCGCCCGGGCCGTGATGGCCCGAGCGTGCCTTGATACCCTTGTGACCCTTGCCAGACGTCTTGCCCGTGCCGGAGCCGGGACCGCGACCGATACGCTTCCGGTCGCGATGGCTGCCCGGGGCGGGCGAGAGGTTATGGAGGCCGAGTTTTTCCGTCGCCACTGTCTTACTCCTCGACGGGCACCACCTCAATGAGGTGGCGCACCTGCTTGAGTTGTCCACGAAGGGCGGGGGAATCCTGCTTGATCACCTCGTCCTGGTGGTGCTTGAGCCCGATCGCCTTGAGCGTCAGGTTCATCCGCCACGAGTGTCCGATGCCCGAGCGCACCTGCTTGATGCGCACCTTGCCGGTCGTCAACTCGTTCTTGCCAGTCGTCTTGGGCCCCTTGCTCGGGTGCCACACGAATGTCCGTGCCATTATGCACTCACCTTCGACTTGCCGCGCGAACGGTAACCGAGCTTCTCGGGATCGATGCCACGCTCACGGGCGATCTGGTCGACCGTCGTGAGCTGCGCCAGCCCGTCCATCGCCGCCCGCACCATGTTGTGCGGATTCGTCGAGCCGAGGCTCTTCGTCAGGATGTCGCTGATGCCGACGCACTCCATCACCGCGCGCACCGCACCACCGGCAATCACGCCGGCACCCGGCGCCGCCGGCTTCATCCACACCTTGCCCGCGCCATGCTTGCCCGTGACTTCGTGCGGGATCGTCTGGCCGGTGAGCGGAATGCGCACGAGGTTGCGACGCGCGCCCTCGACGGCCTTGCGGACCGCCTCGGACACTTCGTTCGCCTTGCCCGTGGCAAAGCCCACCTGACCCTGGCCATCGCCCACCGCGACGAGCGCGTTGAAGCTGAAGCGACGTCCACCCTTCACGACCTTCGCGACGCGATTGATGGCGACCACGTTCTCGATCAGGTCGCTCTGCTCGCGGTCGCCGCGGTTGTCACCGCCACGCCCACCGCCACCACCGCCACGACCGCGATCGGAACCGGGACCGCCGCCAGGGCCGCCACCAGGACCACCACGCCCGCCACCGGGGCCGCCGCCCGGACCGCCGCGTCCAC
>JBDTYL010000457.1:0-2992 GCA_040005695.1 bacterium
CCTCCGTGTCCTTGTGGTGATTGCACAGTTCAAGAAGTTGAACCGCAAAGGACGCGAGGGGGCGCTCCGTGCCGAGCAGACCAGCCATATTTCACTCGTGCCTCGTCACGTCTATCTCCACGTCCCCTTCTGTGCGCGTCGCTGCTCGTACTGCGACTTCTCCATCGCCGTGCGCCGCGACGTACCCGTCGACGAATACCTTTGCGCCCTCGAGGCGGAACTGCACACCCGCTTCGCTCACCGACAGCCCACCGAGGTGGACACGATCTACCTGGGCGGCGGGACGCCCTCTCGACTTGGCGGTGAAGGGGTCGCGCGCGCACTCGACCTCGTGCGACGCCAGTTTCACCCGGCCGCCGATGCAGAGATCACCATCGAGGCCAACCCCGACGACGTCACGCCCGAAACGGCCACACGCTGGCGCGAGGCCGGCGTGAATCGGCTGTCGCTCGGCGGACAGAGCTTCGACGACGCGGTGCTCGTGTGGATGCACCGGACGCACGACGCGGCAACCACCGCGACGGCGGTCGTCACCGCGCGCGCGGCCGGCATCGACAACCTGTCGCTCGACCTGATCTTTGCGCTGCCCGAGAACCTCCATCGCGACTTCACGCGCGATGTCGACCAGCTTCTTGCGCTGCGACCCGACCACGTGTCGCTGTACGGTCTCACCGTGGAGCCCATGACTCCACTCGGGCGGTGGGTGTCGCGCGGCCTCACCTTCGAGCAGCCGGACGAAGGCTACGAGTCCGATTTCCTCGAGGCGGATCGTCGTCTCGCGGCCGAGGGGTTCGAGCATTACGAGGTGTCCAACTATGGGCGACCGGGCCGACGCGCGCGGCACAACTCTGCCTACTGGTCCGGTGTGCCGTACGTGGGGCTCGGCCCGTCCGCCCACGGATTTGATGGGCAGGTGCGCCGCTGGAATGCGCGACACTATGCCGACTGGCGCGACCAGGCGACATCCGGCGCGGACCCGCTGGAAGGGTCGGAAGTGCTCACCGCGGAGAACCGCGTGGCTGAGGCCGTGTACCTCGGGATGCGGTGCGATGCCGGCCTTCCGCTGGCGCCGGGCGACCGCGCTGTCGTCGATCGGTGGGTCGATGCGGGATGGGCAACCATCGGCCCGGAGGACCGGCTGCGCTGCACCGCACAGGGGTGGCTTCGCCTCGACGCGCTCGCGGCTGCCTTGACGCATCACCGAAGTCGTTAGCATATTTAGACTTATGGCAATTTCTGACGAGCTCACCCCCCGCGAGCGCCGCGTGCTCGAAGCGGTGATCAAGTCGTATGTCCAGACCGCCGAACCCGCCGGCTCCCGCATGCTCTCCCGCGGCTTCGGCCTTGGCGTGTCCCCGGCCACCATCCGCAACACCATGAGCGACCTCGAGGAGAAGGGGTTTCTCAAGCATCCGCACACGTCTGCCGGCCGGGTGCCCACGGACAAGGCCTACCGCGCCTACGTGGATGCACTGCTGAACGCCCCCCGGACGATCGTGGTGGCCGAGCACGATCGGCTGCACGCGGACATCTCGGCGAGCAACTCCACCATCGAGACCATCCTCCGCCGCGCCGCGCAGTCGCTCGGCGTCCTTACGCAGGAGCTCGGCGTCGCCCTCGGGCCGCGGCTGGATGCCAGCGTGCTGCGGTCCCTCGAGCTGGTCCGCGTGGGCGGTGATCGGTTGTTGCTGGTGCTCACGCTCGACGGCGGGGTGGTGCGCACGGTGTTCGTCGAAGTGCGCGGCACCGTGGCGGACAACGCCGTGAGCGAGGTGACGCGGGTGCTCAACGAGCGCCTGACGGGGCATACGCTGCGCGAGCTGCGCGCCTCCGTTGGCGACCGGCTCCGCGACTCCGCCACGATGCCCGACGCCGAGGAGCTGTTGAACATCTTCGTGCAGGAGGGGGAGCACCTGCTCGACGCCGCGCTTCCGCTGAGCGAAGGCAGCGTCATCGTGGGGCAGGCCAGCGTGCTGGCATCCCAGCCCGAATTCGACGGCGCCGCGAACTTGCGGAAGCTCCTGACGCTTACTGAAGAGCCGGCGCGGCTCGCGGATGCGCTCCGTCGCGCGCATGCGGGGGACGAGCGGCCGGGCGTGCAGATCACGATCGGCGGCGAGCACGGAGACGCCAACCTCGACCAGTTCACCGTCGTGACGGCCGAGTATCATGCGGGAAAGCTGGCCGGCATCATCGGTGTCATCGGGCCGACACGGATGCCGTATGACAAGGTCATCTCGCTCGTGCAGCACACGTCGCGGCTCCTGTCCGACCTGCTGTAGTTCTTCACTTTCAGCGTATCACCGCCTCCAATGGCTGACTTCTATACCACACTCGGCGTCGACCGCACCGCGGCCGACGACGACATCAAGAAGGCCTATCGCAAGCTCGCGATGGCCTATCATCCCGACCGGAACGGCGGCGCCAAGGAAGCCGAGGAGAAGTTCAAGGAGATCACCGAGGCCTACGACGTGCTGCGCGATCCGCAGAAGCGGGCCACGTACGATCGGTACGGCGAGGCCGGCCTGCGCGGCGGCGGCGGTGGCGGATTCCACCACGTGGATCTCTCCGAGGCGCTCGGCATCTTCATGCGCGACTTCGGTGGGTTCGGCGGCCTCGACGACCTGTTCGGCGGCGGTCAGGGCGGCGCGCGCGGTGGCAGCGACATCAAGATCACGATGCCGCTGACGCTTCTCGAAGTGGCGACGGGCGTGGAGAAGGAGATCCGCGTCAAGGTGCTCGACAACTGCGAGGTCTGCGCCGGCAGCGGCGCCGAGCCTGGCTCCAAGGCGAAGCAGTGTCAGACGTGCGCCGGTCACGGCGAGGTGCGCCGCGCGCAGCGCTCGTTCTTCGGCCAGTTCGTCGCCGTCACGCCGTGCCCCACGTGCAAGGGCGAGGGCCGTATCATCGAGACGCCGTGCAAACGGTGCAAGGGCGACGGACGCACCCGCTCGGAAAAAATGATCAAGGTGTCCGTCCCCGCGGGCGTCGC
>JBDTYL010000458.1:0-20918 GCA_040005695.1 bacterium
CCAGTATCAGCCGAGTTTCCAGAAAGCGCGGCTGAACCTCGCGCTGCTGCTTACCAAGGGAAAGCGATTCCAGCTCGCACTCGAGGCGTATCGCGGCGTGCTCGAGAATGTGCCCGATGATTCCGCGGCATGGAACGGCGTCGGTCTCGTGCTGTCCGAGCTGCGCCGCTTCGAGGATGCCCGCAACGCCTTTGCGCGTGCGGTGCAGGCCAATCCGGATTCGGCGGAGGCGCACTACAACCTGAGCTTCACGCTGTCCAACCTCGGCGACTTCGAGCGCGCGCTCCGCGAGACGAAGCGCGCGCTCGAGCTCGACCCGTATTACGTGGCGCAGAAGTTCGAGCTCGCGATCGACCTGGAGTACGAGGATCCGGATCTCTCGATCAAGCCGGACCTCGGCGCGGTGCACCGCATGGACGAGTCGGTGCCGGACTTCGCCTTCGACGCTGCCGTGCTCGACACGCTCTTCTCATCGCTGGCGCAAGTCTCGCCCTCCGCGGAGCGATTGACGCCGCCGGCCGGTGTGGACAGCGAGGAGCCCTACGCCATGGCCGCTGACTATCTCGGCATGGGGCTGGTGGATCGCGCCGCGGCCGAGGTGAGCCGCGCGCTCTCACGCGGCGCGCCACAGGCGGAGGGCTTCTCGCTGCTCGGTGACATCTACGCGCGGCAGGGACTTCATGGCGAGGCCATCGAGCGATATCGCGAGGCGGGTCGCGCGGAGCCGGAGGCGCTGCGACCGAAGATGGGAGAAGCGTGGTCGCTGCTCGCGATGGAGCGCGCACGCGAGGCGCGACCGATTGCCGAGGCGCTCGCGAGTGCCAATCCCACGATGGTGGACGCCGTGATGCTCGTCGCGGCGGCGCGTGCCGGGACAGGCGATCCCGCCGCCGCACTCGCCGCGCTGGACGACGCGCGTACACTCGCGCCGCAGCGACCGGACGTGCACCAGCGCATCGGCGACATCGCCCGCTCGCTCGGCGACCTGGAAGGGGCCGTGGGGGCGTACCGGCGCGCGCTGGAGCTGGACAGCGAGCTGGCCGTGGTCCGCTTCCAGCTAGCGCGTCTGTTGCGCGGCCGTGGCCAGAGTCGCGAGGCGGAGCATGAGCTGGAAGCGGCGCTCGATGCCGTGCCCACGTATGCGGAAGCGACGCTGGAGCTCGCGTCGCTGAAACGCAGCGCCGGCCATCCCGAGAACGCCCTCCCGCTCCTGATTGCCCTGCTGGAGCGAGATCCCTACCACCTCGACGCACTGCTCGCCCTGGGCGAGACGCTCATCGCGCTGAGCAAGCGCCGCTCGGCGAGCCAGGCGTTCCAGCGCATCCTGGAATTCGACCCGACGCACGTGGGTGCACTGTATTACGAGGGAGTGCTGATGAACGACCAGAAGCGCTTCCGCGACGCGATCACGCGCTGGCGGCGCGTCATCGAGCTCGAGCCCGCGGGCGAGTTCGCACGGCGCGCGCGCCGCGACGCGCGCACGGCCGCCGACCTGCACGCCATCTTCACCACGGCCGGGGTGCGCTGACCATGGCCATCGAGGGACCGCTCCGCGAGCTCGGCATCCACGACGTCTTCCAGCTGCTCGACCTCAGCCGGAAGACGGGCGCGCTGCGCGTCACGTCCGAGTTGCGGGACGACGCCGGGGACGTGCTCTTCGATGGCGGCCGCGTGATCCACGCCAGCATCCGCAGCAACCCCACGTCCATCGAGCGGATCCTGCGGCAGGCGGGCAAGATCGGCGACGCCGAGATGGACGCGGCCAACGCGCTGCCCGCCGAGCCGGCGCTCGGCCTCGGCGACCGGCTGGTGCTCTCGCGCGCCATCACGCAGCGGGAGCTGGCGCGCCAGCTGCGCATGGCCATCGAGAACGTGATCTTCGAGCTGATGTCATGGCGCGAGGGATTCTTCTCCTTCGAGGAACGGCCGGTGGCCGACGTGCCGGTGGATGCGCGCATCCGCATTTCCACCGAGTCGCTGCTGATGGAAGGGGCCCGGCGCATCGACGAATGGTCGCGCATCGCCGACAAGGTCCCCAGCCTCAGCGTGGTGCCGTCGCTGGCCCCCGTGGACGAGGAGCGTGACGCCGTGCTCGACCTCCTGCCGCACGAGTGGGAAGTCCTCATGATGATCGACGGCGAGCGCGACCTCCGCGCCCTCGCGGGCTCGCTTGGCAGCAGCGAGTTCGAGATCGCGAAGATCGCGTACGGCCTCGTGTCCACCGGCGTGATCGTGCTGCGACCGACCGAGCGCGTCTCGGCGGGCGTGCTGGCGGCGCAGTCGGATTCCATCGCGGCGCTTGCCCTGGTGGAGGAGGCGCTCGCCGGTGGACGCCCCGAAGACGCCCTCGCGGCGGCGCGCGCGGCAATCGTCGCCGGCCCGGATGCCACGGCGGCACGGCTGCTGGCCGCCAAGGCACTCGGCCGGCTGGCGCGGCACCAGGATGCCGTGGACGAGTTGCGCCGCGCGGTGCAGGCCGATCCCATCACCCCCGACGTGCACCTGCAGCTCGGCTTTGCCGCCGCGCGCGTGGGCGATTTCGCGAACGCGCGCGCGAGCTGGGACCACTTTCTCCGCCTCGCGCCCGCCGCCGCGGATGTGGGGCGCGTCCGCGAGGGACTCGACGCGCTACGGCGTCTCGTGCACGTCCTGGAGGCGCATGCCAGTGTCTGACGACGTCCACCGCATGAGCGAGGAACTCGCCAATGATCCTGGCAGCCGCGTCTTCGTTCCCCTGGGCGAGGCACTGCGCCTGCAGGGACAGCGCGACCTCGCGCTGAAAATCACCCTGCGTGGCCTCGAGCGGCACCCGCACCTCGCGGACGCGCACGACCTGCTGGCGCGCGTGTACGCCGACGGCGGGGACCTCGAGCGCGCCTTCGACGAATGGGACATGGTGCTGCGCCTCTCGGCCGGCCACCTCGGCGCGCTGAAGGGCATGGGCTTCATCTGCTTCCATCGCGAGCGGTTCGGTGACGCCGAGCGGTACTTGTCAGCGGCGGCCGCATCGGATCCGGATGACGCGCAGGTCGCGAGCGCGCTGGGTCACGTGCGCACCGCACACCACGAAGTGGCGCGGGCGCACGAGGCGTCCGCACCGAATGCCGAGCGTCACGACAGCCGCTACCTGTTCGTGGACGTATTGCCGGACGAGGGACAGACGGCGCTCCTGCTGGATCGCGAGGGCCTCGTGCTCGCCGGCGCGTACGTGGGAGCGGACGGCGACGACCTGGCGCAGGAGGTGGGCGCGGAACTGAGCGGCGTCACCGACGAGGCGCGGCGCACCACGCGCCACCTGTCGCTCGGCGACTGGACGTCGCTCGTGTTCGAGACCGAGGTGGCGGTGGTGGCGATGGCGCCGGCGGCCGGCGACGGCCTGCTCGTGCTGGCCACGTCACGCGCCACGCCACTCGGGCTCGTGCGTCGCCTGCTGCAGCGCTGCGCCGAGCGCGCGCGCGGGTGGCTGGAGGGCACGCGCTGATGCACTCGCCCTTCACCGACATGCTCAACACGGTTGCGCGCGTCCGCGGCGTCACGGCGGCGCTCGTCGTGAGCGAGCAGGATGGCATCATCGTGGATGCGAACGTCCAGATCGGACAGCCGGGCGACCGTGTTGCCGCGCTGGCGGCGTCGCTCTATCGCAAGGCGCGGCTGGCGGCGCGCGCGGCGAGCCTCGGCGACGTGACCTTCATGCAGCTCGAGGCGCCCGGTGGTCGGCTGTGCGCCGTGGGCGGGGGCGGGCTGGTGCTGGTCGTCGTGGCGGCGGCGCTGGTGAATGTCGGGCTGGTGCGCGTGGAGCTGCTGCGCGCCTCGGCAGACCTTGCGTCCCTTGCCGAGGGTCGTCGATGATCACCAGCGTGGTGGAGTCGTGGATCGAGCCGCCGTTGCGGCAGTTCGTGGTGGACGCGGGCGTGGAGCTGGCCCTGCTGCTGCACCCGAGCGGCCAGGTGCTGGCCCAGTTCGGGTTCGCACGGGCGATGGACGTGATGACCGCGTGTGCGCTCGCGGCGGGCATCCACGCCACTGGCGGCGAGCTCGGTCGGATGCTGGACGGTCGCCCGTTCCGTGGGCTGCATCACGCGGGGTCCGCCCGCCAGATCTTCGTCGCGGAAGCACGGTCGACGCGCGGCACGTACATTTTCCTGACGGTATTCGGCCAGGAGAGCTCGATTGGCCTGGTGCGTCTCTACTTTGATGAACTGGCGGCGGCACTCGCCGCCGCGGCACCGCCCGACGGGCCGGCGCCGGCACCGGCCCTGGCCGAGCAATTCGAGCAGGACCTGAACCGCAACCTGGCCGTCCTCTTCGGACGCGCCTAGCCGCAACCGCAGCCCACCTGCCTCGTGTCGCTCGTCAACTACGCCACGCGCGAGATCACCTGCAAGATCGTCTACTACGGGCCGGGTCGCTCGGGGAAGACGACGAACCTGCATTACATCTACGGTCAAGTGCCGGAGGACCGGAGAGGAAAGCTCGTGTCCCTCGCCACCCAGACCGACCGCACGTTGTTCTTCGACTTCCTGCCGCTCGACCTCGGCTCCATCTCCGGCTTCACGACCAAGTTCCAGCTCTACACGGTTCCGGGGCAGGTCTACTATCAGACGACGCGCCGGCTGGTGCTCCAGGGCGCCGACGGCGTCGTCTTCGTCGCCGACAGCCAGGCGCGCCAGCTGGACGAGAACATCGAGAGCTTCCAGGACCTGCACGCCAACCTGTCGGACCAGGGCGTGGACCCGCGCTCGATGCCCATCGTGGTGCAGTACAACAAGCAGGACCTGCCGCCCGAGCTGATCCTGCCCGTGGCCGACTTGTCTGAGGCGATCAACTTCCGCGACGCCCCCGAGTTTGCCGCCGATGCGCTGCATGGACCCGGCGTGTTCGAGACACTGCGCGGCATCTCGGAGATCGTGCTGCGTCGGCTCAGCGCCGGCAGCACCCCGGCCGCCGCGGCGAAGTAGGCATGCAGGTCGATCCTCGCGCGCGCTTCGACAACTACGTCGTCGGAACGGCCAACCGGCTCGCCGTGGCGGCGGCGCGCGCCGTGTCCGAGGCGCCCGGCGCCGTCTACAACCCACTGTTCATCTACAGCAGTTCCGGTCTGGGCAAGACGCACCTGATCGGGGCGATCGGCAACCTCGCGCTCCACCGCAATCCGGACCTCGGCGTCGAGTATGTCGCGCTGGAGGACTTTGTCCAGCAGCTGCACGCGTCGATCGCCGCCGGCGAGATGGAGCGGTTCAAGCAGCGCTACGGCCGCGTGGATGTGCTGCTCCTCGACGATGTGCAGTTCCTCACCGGGCACCCCGAAACGCAGAGCGAGCTGCTGCGGCTGCTCAATTCGCTGCAGGGAAGTGGACGCCAGATCGTCATGACCAGCGATCGCCCGCCGGCGGAGATCGCCGACGTGGACGAGCGGCTGATCAGCCGCCTCAAGGGCGGCCTGATCGTGGACATCGGCGCACCGGACTTCGAGACGCGGGTGGCCATCCTCCGCGGAAAGTGCGAGGAGCGCGGCATCAGCTTCGCGCCTGGCGTGATCGAGGAGCTCGCGCGCGTGGAGTACGCGAACATCCGCGAGCTGCAGGGCGCGATGAATCGCCTGAGCGCGTTCCAGCAGCTCGACGGGACCATGACGCCGGCGCAGGTCCGCGACATCGTCGGCCTGCCACATCCGGCGCCGCCGCCGGCGCGCACCTCGGTGCAGACCGACGAGTTCTTCAGCTTCCTCACCGACATCGCGAGCGCCGTGGCGGCGCAGCTCGAACCCTGGCGCGTGCGCGTGGGCGAGGCGATCGGCTTCTGGGGTGGCGAAGGCTATCGCACTGCGGCGCTCGAGCAGCTCATGGCGGCGACGGAGCCGCCCGAGAACTACGAGGCCGTGCTGCGCGGCTTCGGGCAGGCGGTGGAACAGTTGCGCGAGCTGGAGCGCCAGGTGACGACGGTGAGTCCGGACCTGGGCGGCGACGAGCGCTTCCGCGACCCGGACCGGCTCGCCGAGGCGATGGCATTCGTGGAGAATGCGCTGGCGGGTGCGGTGCCGCCGGGCGGCCCGCAGCCCGCGTTCGCGCGCCGCGCCTACGAGGAGAGCACCTCCAACCAGATGGCTGTTCGCGCGGCCGACGCGGTCATCGCCGAGCCAGGACACCGCTACAACCCGCTGTTTCTGGTGGGGCCGAGCGGCGTGGGCAAAACGCACTTGCTCAACGCCATCGGCAACGAGCTCGCGCACCGTTTCGGCGGGCCGGGCCGCGTGGCATGCGTGGGTGCGCAGGTCTTCATCGACGAACTCATCGCCGCGCTGCAGGATGGCACCATCGAGCGGTTCCGCGCCCGCTATCGCTCGGCCGATGCGCTGCTCATCGACGACGTGCAGTTCGTCGCGTCGAAGGAGCGCACGCAGGAAGAGCTGTTCCACGTGTACAACTACTTTCACTCCGCGGGGAAACAGCTGGTGTTCGCCAGCGATCTCGCCCCGAAGGCGATCGACGGGCTGGAGGAGCGCCTGCGCTCCCGCTTCGAGGGCGGGCTCGTGGCGGAGCTCGGCCTGCCCGATCGCGGGCTGCGCGAGAAACTGTTCGCGCGCTTCCTCGCGGACGCGCGACTGGACACGCCGGCCGACCTCGTGGCGTACCTCGCCGACCGTCCGGCAACCAGCATCCGCGAGATCATGGGCACGGTGCAGCGGCTCCGCGCCGGCATGGACGTCACCGGCGCACCGCTCACCGTGGCGCTGGGCCGCCAGGTGCTGGAGCCGTCGGGCAAGACGCCCACCAATGCGCCGCTGGCCGTGCGCGAAGCCGCCGACAGTTTCTTCCTCGACGACGAGAAGATCATCTGGGAGTGGCCGGACGTGGCCGGCCGCCTGGTCGAGGAGCTGCGCTGATGGCCATCAAGGGGAGCCTCAAGGAGGCCAGCCTCCCGGACGTGCTGCAGCTGCTCTCCATGGGCAAGAAGACCGGCTGCCTCGCGGTCACGCACCGGAACAACTTCGGCTACGTGTACTTCGACAAGGGGCTCATCTCCTATGCGTCGATCGTCAACCGGCGCGACCGCATCGGCGACATCCTGCTGAAGTCGGGCACCATCTCGCAGGAGCAGCTCGACGCCGCGATCAACGCGCAGGGACTCTACCGCGACAAGCGTATCGGCGAGTTGCTCGTGGCGCAGGGCGCCGTCACGCGTGATGCGCTGCACGCGCAGATCCGCCTGCAGATCGAGGAGGCGGTGTACTACCTGTTCACGTGGACGCAGGGGACGTTCAACTTCGAGGCGGACGTCCATCCCGAAGAGCAGGACCTCCTCGTCTCCATCAACCCGGAATCCCTGCTGCTCGAGGGCGCCCGGCGCGTGGACGAATGGAGCCTGATCGAGAAGAAGATCTCGAGCCTGGACCTCGTGTTCGACGTGGACCGTGGCAAGCTCGCCGAGAGCGGCGTGTCGCTGCCGCGCGAGCAGGCGGTGGTGATGGAGCTGCTGGACGGCCGCCGCGACGTGGTCGCCGTGATCGAGGCGTCGGGGCTCGGCGAGTTCGAGGTGGGCAAGGCGATCTACGGGCTGGTCACGGCCGGCTTCGCACAGCGCGTGGGCAAGACGAAGGCGATCGAGCCCAGTGTGAGCGACGCGCGCGTCGACGAGCACCGCAACCTCGGCATCGCCTTCTACAAGACCGGCATGCTCGACGAAGCGATGCGCGAGTTCCGGCGCGTGCTCGAGCTGCGGGAGCACGATGCGGAGGCGCTGTTCTATGTCGGCCTCGCGCTCATGCGGCAGAGCAAGTGGGGCGATGCAGTGGCCGCGTTCCGCGAATGCGTCACGCACCCGGGCGCGCGACCGGCCGCGTACCACAACCTGGCGCACGCGCTGGAGCGGCTCGAGCGCTACGACGAGGCGCGCGCGGCACTGGATGGCGCGATCAAGCGTGGCGGCGCGAAGGACGCCCGCATCCAGACGTCCGTGGGTGTCGTGGCGCTGCGCGCGGGCAAGGTGGCGGAGGCCGACCAGGCGCTCACGGCGGCGCGGCCCCTGTTCGGCACGCGGCCGCCGACGGCGCCGTGGTACCACTACGCGGCGCTGACGGCCGCACTGCTGGGCGATCTCGAGCGCGCGCACGCCATCCTCACGGAAGGCATCGCCGCGCACCCGCACGCGGCGTCACTCTACAACAACATGGCTGCCGTGCAGGAGCGACGCGGGTACCACCCGGAGGCGCTCAGCGCCGCCGAGCGCGGCGTGCAGGAAGACACGGGGCTGCCACAGTTGCACAAGAATCTTGGTGACTGCCACTATCGCGCGGCGCGCTACGACGATGCGCTCGAGTGCTACGGCCGCGCCCTCAAGCTCAATCCGTCCCTCGGCGACGACATCTACCTCAAGCTCGGCAACATCCGCTTCAAGCGGCAGGAGCGCGACGAGGCCGTAAAGTGCTGGGAGCTGGCGCTCGCGCTGGCGCCCGGGAACGCGATCGTGCGCACGAACCTCGATGCGGTCCGGCAGGTCCTGTGACCGATACGCCCGACGTCGGCTTCGAGGCCCTCACCCAGAAGATCGCGCGCGACAAGGGCTTCGGCTGCGCGAGCTACAAGGAGAAATGCCTGCGCCGCCGCATCGCGGTGCGCATGCGCGCGCGCGGAGTGCACACGTATGCCGATTACGCGCGCGTGCTCGACGCGGACACGGGTGAGTACGAGCGACTCCTCGACGCGCTCACGATCAACGTCACCAAGCTGTTCCGGAACTGGGAGACCTACGCGGTCGTCGCGGAGCGCGTGGTCCCTGACTTGTGGGCGCAGCCGCTGCCCGTCATCAACGTGTGGAGCGCCGGCTGTTCCTCGGGTGAGGAGCCGTATTCCCTCGCCGCGCTCTTTCACCGGCATGCCGAGCGGCTCGGCCAGGTCGGCGAGCTGGATCGGCGCCTCCGCGTGCTGGGCAGCGACATCGATGCGCGCTGCCTGGCCGCGGCGGAGGAGGGGCGCTTCGAGGAAGGCGACTTCGCCGATACACCTTCCGAGCTGCGCAACCGATACTTCGCTGCGGACGCGCCGTTCACGATCGTGCCCGAGGTGCGGCGCCTCGTGCGGTTCGAGCGGCGCGACCTGCTGGCGGAATCGCCGCCACCGGGTCCGCATCACCTGATCGTCTGTCGCAACGTGCTGATCTACTTCGACCGCGAGACACAGGAACGATTGTTCGACAAGTTCCACGCCGCACTGGCGCCGGGCGGCTTCATGGTGCTCGGCAAGGTGGAAACGCTGCTGGGCGCGGCGCGGACGAAGTTCACCGCCGTCGACGGACGCGAACGCGTCTTCCGGCCCCTGTGACCACGCAAAAGCCCGATATCCGCGTGAAGGTCGCGGACTATGCCGTGCGCCGCGGCGATCACGTGATCGCCACCATCGGCCTCGGCTCGTGCGTCGCGATCGCGCTGTACGATCGCGAGGCGCGCGTCGGCGGCCTCGCGCACATCCTGCTCCCGAACAAGTCGATGTCGCGCGACACGGGCAACCCGGCGAAGTTCCCGGAGACCATCGTGCCCCTCATGCTCGAGGAGATGCGCCAGCTCGGCTCAGCGGAGAATGCACGCATCAGCGCCAAGATCGTGGGCGGCGCCAGCATGTTCGGCCAGCTCGTGAGCGGCACGGGGATCAACGTGGGGGAGCGCAACGTCACCGCCACGCGACTCGTGCTCGCGGCAGCGAGCATCCCCGTGGTGGCGGAGGATACGGGCCTCGACTACGGGCGCAGCGTGTACTTCCACACGGACGACGGCCGTGTCGAGGTGCGCTCGCTCAAGAAGGGCGATCGTGTCATCTGACGCGCCGGCGAGCGTCCTCGTCGTCGACGACAGCGCCTTCATGCGCCGGCTCATCGCGCAGATCATCGAGGCATCGCCGGAGTTCCACGTGGTGGGCACGGCCCGGAACGGTCTCGATGCCTTGCGGCAGATTCACGCGCTGGACCCGCGCATCGTCACGCTCGATGTGGAAATGCCCGAGCTCGACGGCCTGCAGACGCTGGGCTACATCATGAGCGAGACCCCTCGCGCCGTGGTCATGTTGAGCGCCGCAGACTCCGACGGGAGCGCGGACCTCACCCTCCGATGCCTCGAGCTCGGCGCCGTGGACTTCGTGCGGAAGCCGTCCGGCCCCATCAGTCTCGACCTCGAGACGGTGGGTGAGACACTGCTCGGTGCGCTGCGTGCGGCCACGCAGGTGAACCTTGGCGGCGTGCCGCTGCTCGCGCGCCCGCGCACACCCGTGCCGGCTCCGCGTGGACCGTCCGTCACGGCCCGATGCGCCGTGGCCGTGGCCGCATCCACGGGTGGCCCGCGTGCGCTGGCGGAGGTGATCCCCAACCTCCCCGCCAGCGTGGATGCCGCGGTGTTCGTGGTGCAGCACATGCCACCGGGTTTCACGCGCAGCCTCGCGGCACGGCTCGACAGCATGAGTGACCTGCGCGTGTCCGAGGCAGTGGAAGGCGAGACAGTGCGCATGAATCATGTCTACCTCGCGCCGGGTGGCTTGCACATGCGCGTTGCGCAGGATCCCGGTGGCCGGACGCTGATTGTGCTGGACGACGGGCCGACGATGTGGGGGGTGCGTCCCGCCGCGGATCCCTTGTTCGAGTCCGTCTCCACCTGCTTCGGACGCCAGAGCGTGGGCGTGGTGCTCACCGGCATGGGCCGCGATGGCGCCGACGGGCTGCGCGCGATCCGTGCGGCGGGCGGTGCGGGGATCGTGCAGGACCAGGCCACCTCGACGATCTACGGCATGCCGCACGCAGCGTTGCAGCGCGCCGGGGCCGAACGCGTCGCGGCGCTCGCGAGCGTCGCGCCGGCCATTGTCGAGATGCTCGCCACGCGCCGGACGGTGAGCGCATGATCGAGGCGCACTGGGGCCTGACGCGTCGCGCGTTCGCGAACACACCCGATCCCGCGTTCGTGTATCGGTCGCCCAGCTTCGCCGAAGGCTTCGCGCGCCTCATGTACGACGCGACCGAGCTGCGTGGCGGATTGTCGCTCATCACGGGCGAGATCGGCTGCGGCAAGACGATGCTCGCGAAGGCGCTCGCCGACGGGCTGGCCGGCACGGCGTGCGACGTGATCGCACTGCCGTACCCGAAGGTCACGCCGTCGCAGATGCTCACGTCGGTGGCACGCGGGCTCGGCATCACGAAGCCGCCGCGCTCCAAGCTCGACGTGATCCTCACCGTGGGCGCGCGGCTCGCGGAGCTGCACCGCGACGGGCGGCGCCCGGTGCTCGTGGTGGACGAGGCGCAGCTGGCCAGCCCATCGCTGCTCGAGGAGATCCGCCTGCTCACGAACCACGAGGATCGCCAGGACAAGCACCTGCACGTGGTCCTGCTCGGCCAGCCGGAACTGCGAGATCGGGTGCGGCAGCGCCCGCAGATCGACCAGCGAGTGAGCCTGCGCTTCCACGTGGAGCCGCTCGAGGCGGACGACGTCCGCGGCTACGTGGCCCACCGTCTCGGCATCGCGGGTCGGCGTGGCGGGGCGGTGTTCTCCGATGAGGCGCTGTCGCTGCTCGCAGTGCGCAGCGGGGGCGTGCCGAGGCGCGTCAACACCCTGGCGACGCAGGCCCTGTTCGTGGGTGCGATGCGCCGCGTCACGGCCATCGACGCCGAGCTCATGGCCGACGTCGCGGACGACCAGGAATGAAGAAGAAACGGCTCCGGTACAGCGAGTTGGCGCCGCCGCCGGCGACACCGTCGCCGGAATCGCCCGCGGCGGAGGCTCCCGTGCCAGCGGAGCGCGTGCCGCGTCCGCGACGCAACTCAACGCCGGTGGAACTGGCGCGCGCGCTGGCCGCGGCGCGGGCCGCCGAAACAGGCGAGACGAGTGTCGCGCCCGCAATGCGGCCGACCCCACAGCCGCCCGCGCCGATGGTGCGCGTGCAGAAGACGCTTCGAGAACGCGCCCGCACACGAACCGGCCACGCCGAGATGCTGCTGTTCCGGCTGGGCGGCGAGCGCTTCGCCATCGAGTTGATGGCCGTCGACGAAGTGGTGGACCTACCGGACATCCACCACGTCCCCGAGATGCCGCCCGCGATGCTGGGCGTCGTGACCGTGCGCGGTTCCATCACGCCGGTCTATTCGCCACACCACACGTTGGGCGTCCCTCTCGCGCTGCGCGACGCGATGCTCATCTTTCGCCGAGGAGGCGCCCGCGTGGGCGTACTCATCGACGACGTGGACGATACGGTATCGATGGACATGGCCGAGCTGCGCGACGCACCCGTTGGTGACGGCGCCGAGGGCGTGCTGCTCGGCGTCATTCGCCTTGCGGAGGCGTTTGTCGGGATCGTGGACGCCGATGCCCTCATCGCCGCATGCCAGACCGCGGCACTCCAGGAGACAGCATGAGTACCCACGCCGACAAGCTCGTCACCTTCCGGCTCGGCGACGATCACTTCGCCGCCGACGTGCAGGCCGTGGAGCGCGTGCTGCGATATGCGCCGCCGACCTCCGTGCCCGACATGCCGGACTACATCGAGGGGATCATGGACTACCAGGGGCGCGTCGTGCCCCTCGTGAACCTGCGTCGGCGCTTCGAGCTTCCGGCCGCGCCGAGCGCCGCGGAGACACGCACGCTGATCCTCAACGTGAGCGGCGAGTGGATCGGCGTCGTGGTTGATGCGGTCACGGAGGTGACGGACTTCGATCCGTCCACGGTGGCGCCACCACCGCCCCTGTTCCGCGGGCTGGCGGGCGAGTACCTCAAGGGGATCGTGCGCATCGGAGAGCGGCTCGTGATCTATCTCGATGTGGAGCAGCTGCTGTCCACCACGGAACGCATCGCGCTGCTCCAGGCCGGCACGGAGGCGCTCAGTGATGGCTGACATGGACGCCCATCGCACTCGCGTCGCTGCGCTGTCGGCCCGTCTCGACGGCGCCAATGCGGTCGCGGAAAAGGATGCCATTCGCGCCGACCTGATCGCACTCGGCAAGGCGCTGGAGCAGGACCTTGCCGAACTGACTGCGCTGAAGGAGGAGGCGAAGGGGCTAGTCGAGCGGTGGAAGCTGCTGCAGGGCGTCGCCGCCCCGGTGTTCAGCGCGGACCGGCCGGTGGTGGTGGACCACATCGGTGCCTCCACGTTCATCGAGAAGGGCTGGAGCCGCATCTCGCTGGGCGACTACGTGGGCGCGGAGGAGAGCCTCAACAAGGCGCTTCGCCTGGTGCCCGACGACCCGCAGGCGGAGTCGTTGCTCGGCTGGGCGCAGATGCTCCAGGAGAAGTACGACGAAGCGTTGATGCAGTTCCAGAAGGTCTTGATGCGCGATCCCGCGAATGCGCTCGCGCGCATCAACGTGGGCTACATCTGCCTGAAGAAGCACATCTTCGGCGAGGCCATCGAGCACCTCTCGCGCGCCATCCGGCTGGACACCGACCGGAAGGCCACGCTGTACGCGCACTTCTACCTGGGCCTGGTGTACCTCGAGCGCGACATGTTCGAGGACGCGCAGACCTTCTTCCAGAAGACGCTCGCGCTCGGGCCGAACCTGATCGAGGCGTATTATGAGCTCGGGCGCGCGTACTGGTTCAATGGCCAACGCGACGAGGCGGTGCATACGTGGCAGGAAGGGTTCGCCGCGAACAAGTTCAATCCGTGGGGAAAGAAGTGCGCCGAGGTCCTGACGACGGTGCAGGAGGGCGGGGAACCGTAGCGCCCGTGTGGCCCATGGGCCACACGGCGATGCGGCTGCTGGGCGTCGCCCTCGTCGTCCTCGCGCTTGGTGTGCGTGTCGCGGTGGCGCAGGACGATGCACCGCGCCGGCTCAACGCGGGGCGATTCACCGTGGTGTACTTCCCGAAGGACGACGTGATGGCGCGCGCGCTGCTGCGTGCCGCGGCGGCGAACGATTCCTTCCCCTGGTTGCCTCGTCCGTCCCAGCGGGTGCTGATCGCCATCGCGCCGGACGCGGTCCGGTTTCGCAGCTGGGTTGGGCCGGGCGCTCCCGAGTGGGGGGCTGCCATCGCGTTTCCGGAGTCGCGCCGCATCGTGATGCATGGTCGGTCCGACGCCGGCGAGGCGGGCGATCCCCTCGAGGTCCTGCGTCATGAGCTCGCGCACCTGGCCCTCTATGAACGGTTGGGGAACCGGCCGCCCCGCTGGTTCGACGAGGGCTATGCCAGCGTGGCCGCCCGCGAATGGCGGCGCGATGACGTCCTCGCGGCCAACGTTGCGCTGGCGCTCAAGGGAACGCCGTCGCTCGACGAGCTGGATGCCGGATTCCGGGGGGGTGCCGTCGCGGCGCAGTCCGCCTATGCGTTGAGCTACCGGGCCGTGACCGAGCTGGCGTCACTCGACCCACAGCGCGGCCTCACCCTGTTCTTCAAGTACTGGGGCGACGGCGACACCCTGGATGGTGCAGTGCGGAAGGCGTTCGGCGTAACGTTGTCCGGCTTCGAGAAGCAGTACCAGGAGCGCACGAGCCGGCGGTACGGGGGCCTCGCGCTGTTCGCGGACCTCTCCATCGCGATGCTCGCGCTGATGATCCTGCTGCTGCCGTTCATCC
Source organism: bacterium (assembly GCA_040005695.1). Lineage (GTDB taxonomy): Bacteria > Gemmatimonadota > Gemmatimonadetes > Gemmatimonadales > Gemmatimonadaceae > AG11. The sequence goes on from JBDTYL010000458.1 coordinate 14,536, forward strand.
TGGCGCGGCGGGCGCGCGATCGGCGGCGGCTGCAGGCCATGATCGCCGCTGACGAGGCCGCGGAACGGGCCGAGCGGCAGGGCGTGATCGCGATGCTGCTCGGGGAAATCGGACTGCCGGAGGGCGGGGCACCACCGGCCGCACGGGACGAGCAATAGGGAGATTCTGACCCGCTCACGTTTGTCATCCTTCGCTTCGCTCAGGACGACGAATTGTCATTCTTCAGAAGTGCGGGGCAAATGGCAGGCACCGCCGACGTTGGTTAAAGATCGATTAATCGTCCCGGGGCTCGCTTGACACCCCTCAAAAGCCGGTCTACACTAATGCCTTATGGCACAAATGGATACGACGTCGCAGGCGCGCCCATGGCTCTGGTGGGGGATCGCGGCCGTCACGATACTGCTCGGCTACGCCGATCTGGCACGGGGCGGGACGACGATTGCACCGATCTTGCTTGTAGTGGGGTACTGCGTCCTCGTGCCACTCGCAATCCTGAAGTAGTCCGATTCGTCCAGAGCCGTTCCAGACAATTGAAGGCATCCTGGTGAGCGCGGCCGGCGAGGGCCTCGCTCGTGCACGCGTTTCGCCGGGCGAATAGCTCAGCTGGTTAGAGCGCCTGTCTTACACACAGGATGTCGGGGGTTCGAATCCCTCTTCGCCCATGCTGGAATCCCGCCATTCCGTCGTTGCAACGCAGGTGAAGCGGACCTGAGCGGCACGTCAGGGGTACATCTGTTCAACGTTCTGGAGGTTACGACTGTGAAGGCTCCGCATCGCTCTGCATTTGTTGCTGCTGGACTTGCTGCGTCCGTCCTCGCGACCGTGATTCCAGGGGTTGCCGGCGCCCAGCGCCAGCAGATGCCCGGACCGGACACCAAGCGTGTCCTCGTCACCACCTTCCGCGGTGAGCAGGAAGGCGGCGTCAAGCTCGCCGATGAGGTGCGCAATCGCATTCAAGGCGACTTCAGCATCAGGACGCTGATGCCCACCAGCAAGAAGGACATCGACAACACGCTCATCCAGTCCGGCTACAAGCCGGACTCGGCGCTGAGCGCGAACGACATCAAGGAACTCGCGAAGCTCGTGCGCGCCGACGAAGTCATCGACGGCAGCGTCACCAGGACAGCCACCGGCTATCGCACCTCGGCGCGCATGTTCCTGCCGCGGGACGCGTCGCTGTCGCAGCCGCTCGTCACCGCGTTCGACTTCACCAACTTCGGTGACGCTGCCAAGCAGATCGTGGGCGAGTATGACCGGGCCCGCAAGCAGATCGGCGACAACCAGGCTTGCGAGAACGCCATTCGCGCGAACACCAACGCCGCCGCAATCGCCGCGGCGCGCAGGGCCATCGCGCAGTACCCCAAGGCCACCATCGCGCGCCTCTGCCTCGCCAGCGCGTATGCGAACATGAAGACGTCGCCGACGGAATCGACGGGACCGTGGAAGGACTCGGTCATCGCGATCACGAAGGACATCATGGCGCTGGACAAGTCCAGCCGCATTGCCTACTCGCTGCAGTACGACGCCTACAAGCAGAAGAACGACACCGCCAACTCCCTGCAGGCGCTCATCGGCCTCATGGGTGCGGATCCGGGCAACATGACCCTCCGCGAGCAGGTCATCAACGAGCTCGTGCTCGCCGGCAAGGCCGACCTCGCGATCCCGCTCACCCGTCAGCTCGTCGCGGACAACCCGGGCGACCCGAACTACCTGCGCCTCAGCTGGCTCGTGTTGCGCGCCGCCAAGAACTACAAGGAGTCCGTGCCCGCGGGCGTGGCGATGGCCACGATCGACACCGCGGCGGCCGACACCAACTACTTCTTCCGCCAGATCGCGGACCTCGCGGCGGACAGCGCCTACAAACAGGCCGCCGAGTTCGCGGCGGTGGCGTCCGCCAAGTTCCCGACGAATGTGGATTTCCTGATGCAGCGCGCGCAGAACGAGCGTCGCTCGGGCCAGCTGCCCGCCGCGAAGGCGTCGCTCGAGCGCGCCCTCCAGCTGAACCCGAAGGTGCCGCAGGGCCAGTTGCTGCTCGCGCAGATTTCCAACGATCTCGGCGCCACGGACGAGGCGATCAAGGCCGTGAAGGCCGACGTCGCCGGGGACCCGACCAACAAGGAGCGCGACGCCTCGTTCCTGCTCCAGATGGGCCAGATCGCCTACAAGGGCTTCACGACCTCCAAGAAGCCGGAAGACTACAAGAAGGCCATGGACCTGTTGAAGGCCTCCGACGACGTGAACGCGACGCCGGATGCGGCCTTCTACATGGCCGTGACGGCCTTCGCCTACCTCCAGCAGCAAGCCGAGACACTGCCGAAGTCGCACTCCTGCGAGGAGTTCAAGGGCGCCAGTGAGCTGCTCAGCATCGTGAGCACGAACATGCCCCGCGGCGGCAAGGTGAACCCCACGGCCGCCGGCCAGATTCTCGGCGCGGTGCCGCAGTTCCAGGCCTTCATCGACGGCTCGGTCAAGCGGTATTGCAAGTAGCTCGTTGCCTGCACGTCGAAGCGCCCGCCGTCATCACGACGGCGGGCGCTTCTGCGTCGGGACACCGTACGTGGCGCGCGCGGCGCCTAGCGGGCGAAGTCCACGCCCGGCTCCTCGCCCGGCAGATGGTGCACGTGGACGAGCAGGTCGGCCCGGCGCGCGCGGTACCCGCACGTCTGCGCCTCCACTCCTTCGCCGTCGAGGTTGATGCTGAGGAGTTCCTGTCCGACCACGGTGAGCCACGGCAGCTGGGCGTAATGCACTCCCGGCAGCCCGCGGTGCTCCCCTCGCTTCACGGCCAGCGAGAGGCGCGCGAACGCGCCGCGCGACATGGCCTCGATGACGCAGAGATCGAGCAGTCCGTCGGTCACGCTCGCGCCTGGGGTCATCATCGTGCCGCCACCGGTGACGCGTGCGCTGCCCACCGCGAAGGCCAGGAATTCCACGTCGAGGCCGAAGCCATCGCTGGTGAACGACGCGTGCCGCACCTTGTCCTCGGCGAACTTCCGCACCGCCGTGATGGCGTAGGCCAGCGGCCCGAGCGAGGCCTTCGCGTCCGCGGGAGTCTCCTGCGTCGCCTCGGCCCCGACGCCCCCGGTGGAGACGTTGAGGAAGCGCCGCCCGTTCATCGAGGCCGTATCGATGCGCACGGGGTTGCGGCGCAGGATAACATCCATGGCATGATCAGCCTCCTCCGGAATCCCCGTCTGCCGGGCGAAGTCGTTGGCCGTCCCGAGGGGGATCACGCCGAGGGGCACATCGCGACCATCGAGGCCGTTGACCACCTCGTTCAACGTGCCATCGCCGCCGCAGGCCACGACGACGTCGGTGCCGCGGTCCGCGGCCTCGGCGGCATGTGCCGCGGCGTCGCCAGCGTCCCACGTGACACGCACCTCCACGGCGTGCCCGCGGTCGCGCACCCACGAGACGGTCTGCCGGAGGTCCTGCCGGTCGGCGCGGGCGCCGTGGACCACGAAGGTGAGGTGCTTGCGGACTGCCATATGAGAGGACGAGAGGACGAGGGGACGAGGGGACGAGGGGACGGCAGGACGGGCAGGGCGGCAGGGCGGCAGGGCGGCAGGGCGGCAGGGCGGCAGGGCGGCAGGATGAAGAGTAAGTAACATGGCTGAGCGTCGCGCCCACATCCACCCGTCCCGCACGTGGGATACCGGTTATCATGCCCCAGCGCTCGTCGATGACGTCATCGAGTTGCTCGGGACCGGCACGCTCGTCCTCGATGGCACGCTCGGCGGCGGCGGCCACAGCGCCGCACTGCTGGATGCGGGGGTGGACCGGGTGATCGGTATCGATCGCGACCAGGAGGCGCTGGACGTGATCACCGCGCGACTCGCCGACCGCGCCGCGTCGGGCAGGTTCGAGGCCCATCGCGCCAACTACGCCGACCTCGCGCGCGTTCCCGCCCTGCACGACGTTCGCTTCACCGGCATCCTGCTCGACCTTGGCATCTCTTCCCACCAAATCGACGACGCCGGGCGTGGCTTCTCCTTCCGGGAGGGCGCGCCGCTCGACATGCGCATGGGCGCGGGTGAGGGGCAGAGTGCCGCTGACGTGCTCAACGACAGCAGCGAAGATGCCCTGGCGCAGTTGTTCCGGGAGTACGGCGACGAGCCGCGCGCCGGCCGCCTCGCGCGCGAAGTCGTCCGCCGCCGCGCCACGCGGCCCTTCGTCAGCAGCGACGACTTCGTGGGCGCCATCCGCGCGACCTTCGGCGCGCGCTCGGGGCCGCCGGAGTTCGCGCGCCTGTTCCAGGCCGTGCGCATTGCCGTCAATGACGAGGTTAAGGGTCTCGCACGCGCACTTCCGGACCTGCGCGATCGCCTTGCGCCGGGCGGGGTGCTCGCCGTCATCGCGTATCACTCCGGCGAGGATCGCCTCGTGAAGCACGCCTTTCGCGGGTGGAGCGAGGACTGCGTGTGTCCCCCGAGGCATCCGCTCTGCACGTGCGGTGGCAATCACTCGCGCGGCGCCGTGCTCACGCGACGCGCCATCACGGCCGGTGCGGACGAGACCGCGCGCAACCCGCGCGCCCGCAGCGCCAGGCTTCGCGCATGGCAACGCGCAAGGTAGCTGCGAGCCGCGGACGCATGCGGATCGTGCTGCTGATGCTGGCCTTTTTGGTCATCAGCGGCGGCGTGATTCTCCGCCGCGCGTATGGCATCGCGGCCGCTGCCGAGTTGCGCGACCTCGAGGCGCGGCGTGCGGCGATGGTGAACGAGAAGCTGCGGCTCGAGGGAGAGATCCGCGCCGCCTCGAGTCGCACGCAACTGCTTCCGGTGGCCGTGCGGCTCGGACTCCACGTGCCGGCCGACAGCATGGTGATCACGCTGCCCCGGCCCGCGCGATGAGGACGCCGAGCCGGGTCGGCATCATCCACCTCACGCTGGCGCTGTTCGTCGTGGCGCTGCTGGCGAAGACGGCGCGCGTGCAGCTGCTCGACGGCCGCCGGCTCGCGGCGAGCGGCGCGCATCAGCAGAGCACCACGAGCATCATTCCCGCGCCGCGCGGCGAGATCCTCGATTCGCGCGGCCAGGTGCTCGCGCAGAGTCGCGAGACCGTGAAGCTGGAGGTGGCCCCGAAGGAAGTGCGCGACCTCAGGAAGCTGCGTACGGCGCTCCAGCGGGCGAAGGTGCCGGTCGCGTGGATCGTACGGGCGACGGATCCGGCGCGACGCTGGGTGTCACTGCCGGGTCGCTTCCTCGCCATCGATGTCGCCGCCGTGAGCGCGATGCGCGGCGTGTACACCACGCCCATCATCGAGCGCAGCTACGCCTTCACGGAGGGCACGCGGCGCCTCGTCGGACGCGTGGACGCGGACGGAGACGCGGTGGATGGAATCGAGCTGGCGCTCGACTCGCTGCTGCGGGGCACGCCCGGAGTGGCGACGGTGATGCGGGACGCGCGCCGACAGCCCCTGGAGTCGCCGGATGCGCCGGGCACGGCACCGATCCCGGGCAACACGGTGGTGCTCACGATCAACCAGCAGCTGCAGGAAATTGCGGAGCGCGCGCTGGCGGACGCGGTGACCAGCATGGGGGCGGAAGGAGGAGATGTCGTCGTCGTGAGCCCGGTCACGGGCGAGGTGCTCGCCATGGCCAGCCGCCGCGCCGACCTGCGCAACACGGCGAGCACTGCGCTCACGGAGCCATACGAACCCGGGTCCACGATGAAGCCGTTCATCGCCGCGACGCTCCTGCAGCTGGGGAAGGCGCAGGAGACGGATATCGTCCGCACCTACAACGGCGAGTTCACGATCAACGGACGCGTGATTCACGATGACCATCCATACGCGCAACTCGCGCTGTCGGACGTCATCCGGTACTCGAGCAACATCGGCATTGTCCAGTTTGCGGAGCGGTTGTCGGCGCGCGAGGAGTACGAGGCGTTGCGTGACTTCGGCTTTGGCACGCCCACCGGCGTGTCGTACCCCGTGGAAGCCGCGGGGACGCTGCGCGTGCCGGGCAAGTGGTCGGCGCAGTCGGCGAACTCGATGGCGATGGGCTACGAGGTGGCGGTCACGCCATTGCAGCTTGCGACGGCCTATGTCGCGCTGGCCAACGACGGGGAGTTGCTCGAGCCGACCCTGGTGAAGGAGGTCCGCGCGCCCGACGGGACGGTGCTCTACCACCACGAGCGTCGCGTGATACGCCGCGTGATCTCGCCGGCAGTGGCGCGCCGTGTGCGTGGGATGCTGCTCGGCGTCGTGGAAGGGGGCGGTACGGCGAAGCGCGCCGACCTCGGATCATTCTCCCTGGCGGGCAAGACGGGCACCGCGCGCCGCACCGTGAACGGCCGCTACGCGGCCGGCGAGCACATCCCCACCTTCGTCGGGCTCTTTCCCGGCGACAATCCGCAGTTCGTCATCCTCGTGAAGATCG
>JBDTYL010000459.1:0-2058 GCA_040005695.1 bacterium
TGGCGGGTGCGGGGGTCCCTCGTGCGGGCGTCGGCAAGGTGGACGACCTGTTCGCCGGCCGTGCGCTGCACTCGCGGCACACGGCCGACAACGCCGAGGGCATTCGCGCCATCCAGGAGTGGCTTTCGGGCGAACAGGGTGGGTTGCTCTTCGCCAACCTTGTAGATTTCGACACGCTGTACGGCCATCGCGGCGACGTGACCGGGTTCGAGCGCGCCCTGCGCCAGTTCGACGACGCATTGCCGGCCATCCGCGCCGCTCTCCGTGAGGACGATCTGCTGTTCATTACCGCCGACCATGGCAACGACCCGACGACGGGCTCGACCGATCACGCCCGTGAGTGTGTTCCGCTGCTCGTGGCGGGTCCGCAGGTGCGCGCCGTGCCCCTCGGCGTGCGCCGCACGTTCTCGGATCTCGGCGCGACCGTGGGCGACTGGTTGAACATCCCGTACCGCGGTGAAGGCACGTCGTTCCTGCCGGCGGTGGAGCGCGGCGTATGAGGCCGGACGACGCGACGCGGTTCGAGGCGGGCTCGCGTGAAGGCGTGCTGCTCCGCGAGCGCGCGGCCGCGGCCATGGCGCATGCGTACGCACCGTACTCGGGATTCCGCGTCGGCGCGGCCCTCCTTGGCACGGATGGCAGCGTCGCGGAGGGATGCAACGTCGAGAACGCGGCGTACCCGGCTGGCCTGTGCGCCGAGCGCGCGGCGGTCTCCGCCGCGGTTGCGCGCGGCGTGCGCGATTTCGCCGCGATCGTGATCTTTACCGAAGCGGAGTCGCCGACGCCGCCGTGTGGCATCTGTCGGCAGGTATTGATGGAATTTGCACCGCACCTCGCGGTGGTCAGCGTGACGCGCAATGGCGCCGAAGCGCAGTGGTCCATGTCGGACCTTCTTCCCAAGGCCTTTACCCCCACGTCGCTGGGCCGCACTGGTGCGGCCGGCGTCGACGGACGGAGTGTACGGAGTGTCTGATCGGATCATCCGGGGCGCGCTCGCCGCGTTCCTGTGCATTGGCGTTTTCGCTGCGTGTTCGGAGCAGGTCACCGGCTCGCTCGGCTGTCCCGCGCTCTGCACCGACGAAAGTGCGATTCTGCGCGACACGATCCTCACCGATGCCGTGTCGCTCGACTCCACCTTCATCGGCTTTCCGCGCCCGGGCGAGTCGAGGGACTTCACGCTCCTCACGCAGGGCGACACGGCGGACGTGCGCCTGGGCATCCACTACGACACGCTGCCGAGTCGGTACCAGATTCCGGGCGCGTCAAGCGACAGCCTGATCCGGAAGGTCGACAGCGCAACGATCATCTTCCTCATCGACACGCTGGTCACGCGGCCCACGACACCGCTCACCATCGACGCGTTCGACATCGACACGACGGCCAACGACACGACCACCGCGACCGTCGCGACGCTCTTCAGGTCCGGCCGACTCCTCGGCTCGCGGACCTTCGCGGCGTCCGACCTCACCACGGACACGCTGCGCATCCCGCTCGACAATGCGGCCCTGTTCGCGAAGATCCGCGACACGCTGCGCCTCCGCGTGGGCCTGCAGGTGCACGGGCTCGGTGGAAGCACGGCCCGCCTCCGCATCGTCGCCACGTCCTTCGCGCCGCGCATACGGTTCCGCGCCAGCACGGACACCACGGTCGTCCCCGATACCCTCTTTCCGCAGTCCATTACTCCCGCGGGCGACATCTATGGACAGTCGCTCTTCCGCCTCTTTCCCATCGTGATCAAGGGACAGTTGCCGGCACCGCCCACCGGCCAATTCACCATCGGGGGCCTGAGTGGCGCGCGCGCCTACCTGCGGTTCAACATCCCCGCGATCGTCCTCGATTCCGTCAACGTCATCCGGGCATCGCTCCAGCTCACGCAGGTGCCGGCGCGCGGCACCTCGGCGACGGCCGACTCGGTGAGCATCTACACCCAGCCAGTGCTCTCGTCGCCCACGATCAGCGACGTGTACACGTCGTCACTGTTCCTCGGCGGCCCGGGGCTGTATGGCATCGATTCGCTGCGCGTTGGTGCACGCGACAGCGGTGCGCGCACCATCGAGC